>NZ_JAIESM010000033.1 GCF_019746015.1 Sphingomonas sp.
GGGGATGCTGTAGCTGTTTGCCCCTCCGCTTCGGGGGAGGGGTTACGACAAGTCTCCCCTCCCGCTTGCGGGAGGGGCCGGGGGTGGGCCAGACCGGGCCAGCCCGCCCCAGCACAGAACGGCCCACCCCCAACCCCTCCCGCGTGCGGGAGGGGGGAGAACGACGCGATGACCACCACCACCCGCCAGCGCCCCGCCGCGCTCACCCTCACCCCCGGTGCGGAGGCGCGCATTGCCGCGCTGATGGCGCGCGCGCCCGAAGGGGCGATGGGCGTGAAGCTCTCCACGCCGCGCCGCGGCTGTTCGGGGCTGGCTTATTCGGTCGATTATGTCACCGCCGCCCAGCCGCTCGACGAGCGGATCGACACGCCCGGCGGCACTTTGTTCGTCGATGCCGGATCGGTGCTCTATCTGGTCGGCTCGACGATGGACTGGGTGGAGGATGATTTCGCCGCCGGCTTCGTGTTCAACAACCCCAATGCCAAGGGCAGCTGCGGCTGCGGGGAAAGCTTTACGGTTTGAACACGCCGCTGGTGGAACGATTCACCGCGCCGAGCAGTTATCCTGAATAGAGTCCCCGATCTTGGTGGCCGGTTTAGGATGAAGCGATGCTCTGGACCCTCGTTGGGCTGTTGATCCTGCTTTGGCTGCTGGGATTTTCGTTTCACATCGCCGGCAGCCTGATCCACTTGTTATTGGTGATTGCGGTCGTCGTGGTCGTGTTTCGGATCATCACCGGGCGGCGCGCAGTGTGAACGGCCAGACGTACTCTCCATCGTCATGCCGGACCTGTTCCGGCATCCACCGGCGTTCTGGCCCGGCGCGCCGGTGGACCCCGGCACGAGGCCGGGGTGACGGGCGGGAAGGGGGCGCCGCGCGGTTACTTCGCCGGTCGCCCGCTCAGCACGCCGGTGGCGAACAGCGGCACGAAGAAGGTGATCAGCAGCACCATATTGGGCACCACGTTCAGCCCGAAGCCGGTGGCGACCGACAGCGTCGAATCGGTCACGAACCAGCTGAGCACCCCGGCCGTCAGCCAGCGCCACAGCCGCGTGCCCTGGGCGCCCAGATCGGCGGCAACGCGCACCGCGCCCAAAGTCGCCACGCCCCAGCCGATGGAGACGCCGCCCAGCACCCCGTTGGCGAAATAGAGCGGCGGCGTCACCTCAAGCGGCGCGTCGCCGTTCAGCTGATCGAGCAGCGCGACCGTCAGCGCCGAGGTGGCGGACAGCCCGCCGAGCAGCAGCACCACGCCGAACACAATCACGCCCACGCACCACAGCGACAGCCAGTTGCGCCAGAAACCGCTCATCATCACGCTCCTCCCTGATTGCGGAGGAGGATAGCCACGTCGCGTAGCGAACGCTACAGCAAAATCAGCTGGCTCGCCGCGCGGTTACTTTGCGGGACGCCCGTTCAGCACGCCGGTTGCGAACAGCGGCAGCGCCAGCGCGACCAGAAATCCCACATTCATGACGGCGTTCAGCGCGAAGCCCGTCGCCACCGACAGCGTTGAATCGACCGCGAACCAGAACAAAATGCTGGCCAGCAGCCAGCGCCAGATGCCCCGCGCATCGCCGGCAATTCTCTCGGCCGCCTGAAACGCGGCGAACAGCGTGACGCCCCAGCCGCACATCACCCCGCCCAGCACGCCAAAGGCGATGCGCGCCGCGCGATCGATCGCCAACGGTCCGCCATTCTGCCATTCCAGCAGCAGCCGGGCGGGCCATTCCGTCGCCGGCAGCGCGGCACCCGCCATCACCAGCCCGAACAGCACGACCACGCTGCACACAGCGTTCAGCCAGTTCCGCCAAAATCCGTTCATTCTTGCACCCTTGCCGGTCTCATTCGGCAAGCAGTGTAGCGATCGCTACGACAAGCGGCAAGCCATGCGCGGCAACGCACCAACCTAACGGTCGGGGGGCGCAAGGGCCGCGATCAGCAGGCCGCGCTGCTGGCGCGAATAGCGATCGAGCGGCAATTGATAGAGTGCCTGCAGAAAGCGGCTGTCCAGGTCGGTCAGCTGCCGGGCCTTGTCGGCGCCGCTGAACAGCGCCAGGATCGAGCTGCGCTGCACGTCCCTGGTCGGACGAATCTCGGCCAACGAAACAAATGCTGCATATTCCGCGATCGATTCCAGCCTGACCCCTGCGGCGCGGTTGACATCGACAACCACCGTTGCCGCGATGATTGCCCGCGCCGTTTGCGTGCTGATGATGCCGTTGGAGTATTGCGACAGATAGGTGGTGTCGCCATTGGACGGCAGCGATTGGCCCGGCACCCCGCCCTGAATGGAGGCAAATACCGGCGGCGCGCCGGACAGCCGATCGCCATCCTTGCCCCTGATTTCGGTTGAGTACCACCAGCGCACCGGCGCATCGCCGTTCAGCAGGGCATGGCGATCCTGTGCCTGCACTTCGGCCAGCTGGCCCGGCTGGCGGCGGACGACGAACTGGGCGGCGGCGCTGGCGTCTGCAACAAAGCTGACGATCAGATTGGGCTCGCACCGATCCTTGGCCAGCGGTGCTCCCGCAGCGGATGCGATGCGCCGTATCCGCCCCTCGACATAATGGGCGAGCTTGTCGTCGATGCCGCGCACTTTCGGGCAGACCGGGTCGATCCAGCGGGCAACGCCTTGCTGGCTGGCAGTCACGCCGACATGGCGCACATAGGCAGCGGCCTGCTGACGGGCTTCCTCCCGCGACAGGCGTTCCCCGGTGACGACGATGTCAGCCTGCGGCGTGGCGACCGCATTCTGCGCGTGCACAGACGCACTGGCCGACAGCGCAATGCAAAGGGCCGACAGGTTCAGTCTGCGCATCATCATCAACCACAGCATGATCAAGCCGAGAAAAATCGTGGCTCTAATATGGTGTTGCGTCAACAGAATCGCATCTTCATGCACGCGCTCGCCGGAGCAATGCGGTGCGCAGGCATTCGCACACCATCTCGCCGCGCTGGTTCCACATCTGGTGGCGCCAGGTGACGAGGCCCGCATCGGGGCGCGACCTGCTCTCGCGCAGTTCGGTCACTTCGCTGGTCGCGTGCAGCGTGTCGCCGATGAACACGGGCTTGGGCATCACCAGCTTGTCGTATCCCAGATTGGCGACCAGCGTGCCCATCGTCGTCTCGGCCACGGTGATGCCCACCATCAGGCTGAAGGTGAAGGTGCCGTTGACGAGGATGCGGCCGAATTCGCTGGCGGCGGCGGCTTGGGCGTCCAGGTGCAGCGGCTGCGGATTATGCGTCATCGTCGACCAGAGCAGATTGTCGGTCTCGGTCACGGTGCGGCGCAGCGGGTGCTCGATCCGCTCGCCGACCTGCCATTCGTCATAAAATTTGCCGGGCACGATTGTCTCCTGTCGCCAGCGCGTCAATGCTCGCCTCATGGACCAGCGGCTGCCCCCTGTCACGATCATCATGGGGGTCAGCGGTTGCGGCAAATCGACCTATGGCGCGGCGCTCGCCCAGCGCGGTGGCGCGCGTTTCATCGAGGGGGACGACCTGCACGGCGCCGCCAACATCGCCAAGATGCGCGCCGGCCAGCCGCTGAGCGATGATGATCGCTGGCCGTGGCTGGACCGGATTGCGACGGCGGTGAATGCGGCGCTGGCGGATGGGCCAGTGGTCGCCACCTGTTCAGCCCTGCGGCGTGCCTATCGCGACCGGCTGCGTGCGGCGATCACGGCGCCGGTGCGCTTCGTGCTGCTCGATGTGCCGCTGGAGGAACTGCGCCGCCGGGTTGCGACACGCAATCACTTCATGCCGCCCGCGCTGCTCGAAAGCCAGCTCGCCACGCTCGAATGGCCGGGCGCGGACGAAGCCGTCGAAATCGTTCAGCCGCCCAGCGCGCCAAACCCGCGCCCCGCCGTCCAGCCGCCATCGGCGGGCAGCACCACGCCCGACACATAGCGCGCATAGTCGCTGGCGAGGAACAGGCACACGTCCGCCACGTCATCCACCGTGCCCAGCCGCCCCAGCGGGACGGCGCGCGCCGACGCCGCTTTGGCTTCGGGGGTGGGGGCCAAGCGGTCCATCCCCTCGGTCCCGTCGATGGGCCCGGGCGACACGCTGTTCACGCGCACGCCCTCGCGCCCCCATTCGATGGCGAGCGTCCTGGTGATCATGTCGACGCCGGCCTTCGCCGCACAGACATGCACCTGCAGCGCCATCGGGATCCACGCCTGCGGGGCGGAGATGTTGATGACGCTGGCGCCCGGCTTGGTGAGATGTTCGTACGCCGCGCGCATGACGTGGAAGGTGCCGAGCGCGTCGATCTCCATCACCGACTTAAAACCATTGGGGGAAAGCGCAGCGGCGGGCACCGGGAAATTGCCGGCCGCGCCCGAGACGAGCACGTCGATCGTGCCCCGCTCGGCGCGGAAATGCTCGATCGCGGCCTTCACCGCATCGAAATCGCGCACGTCGAGCGCATAGCCGAGCGCGGGTTTGTCGCCGTGCAGCGCGGCGACGGCGGCGTCGACCTTGTCCTGCTTGCGGCTCGCAACCGCGAGGTTCGCGCCGGCCCGCGCGAAGGACTTGGCGATGCCCAGGTTGATGCCCGACGTGCCGCCGAAGACGATGACGTTCTTGCCCGTGAAATCGAAGGCCATGGGTTATCCTCCCGCGTGATGTGCTCCCGCGCAGGCGGGAGCCCAGACTGGGTCCCCGCCTTCGCGGGGACACAAGGTTGCTACTGTCCTGCCGCCACCACCCGCACCAGCAGCGCCTCCACCGCCACCTGCGCGCCGGGGGTGGCGTTCAGCTCGGCCACCACGCCGTCGAACGGGGCGGTCAGCGCATGCTCCATCTTCATCGCCTCCAGCGTCAGCAGCCGCTGGCCCTTGGTGACGCTATCCCCCGCCGCGACATCGACCGCCGTGACGCGCCCCGGCATGGGGGAGAGGATTGCGCCATCGGCGGCTGTGCCGACGGCGGTGCCTCGCGCTGATCGCACGAACTCGGTGGCTCTCCCCCCGGAAAAGGTGACGATATGAACGTCATCAACGAACGTGGAAAACGCCTCCGACTCGGTCACATCGCCAGCAAGAACCATTGGATAGCCATAGTCAGACGTCATCAGCTTTGCGTCGGCGCCGTTGCGGACGGTTCGGGACTCTCCACCGCATACTAGAGTGACATGCATTGCCGCTGCAGCATTGAGCCTGAAGCCTTGCGGCAGTGGCGCGGCGTCTTGCCAGTAATCTGCAAGCGCGAGCCGCGCCGCAGCCTGCCATTCATTATCGGACGCTTGTTCGGCTATGATCACCTGACTTTCGTGCCTAGCAATGAAAGCCGTATCGATATTGCCCGCCCGAAATTCATCGTGATTTGCCGCGCGTCGAAGGAATGCGGCGTTGGTCTTTATCGGCCACACTTCGATGCCGTTTAAGGCTTGGACAAGGTTGTCGATCGCTTCTTCGCGATCAAAACCATATGAGACCACCTTGGCGATCATCGGATCGTAAAATGGTGAAACTTCGGCGCCTTGCTCGACGCCGGTATCGATACGGCGGGCTAATCCGAATTGAAGATGCGTCAACCGCCCAACGCTCGGCAAAAACCCCTTCGCCGGGTCCTCCGCATAAAGCCGCGCTTCCATCGCCCAGCCGTTAATCTCCAGCTCGTCCTGCCGCTTCGGGAGCGGCTCCCCGCTCGCCACGCGCAGCTGCCATTCGACCAGATCGACGCCGGTGATTTCCTCGGTCACCGGGTGTTCCACCTGCAGCCGCGTGTTCATTTCCATGAACCAGATGCGGTCGGCGCGCAGGCCCTCGCTCGCATCGGCGATGAACTCGATCGTGCCCGCGCCGACATAATCGACCGCTTTTGCTGCGCGAATTGCTGCGCCGCAAATTGCCTCGCGCGTGGCCGCATCCATGCCCGGCGCGGGGGCTTCCTCGATCACTTTCTGGTGGCGGCGCTGGAGCGAGCAATCGCGCTCGAACAGGTGGACGATGTTGCCGTGCGTGTCGCCGAACACCTGCACTTCGATGTGGCGGGGGCTGAGGATGTATTTCTCGATCAGCACCCGGTCATCGCCGAAGGATGACGCCGCCTCGCGCTTGCAGCTGGCCAGCGCATCGGCGAAATCGCCGGCCGCTTCCACCCGGCGCATGCCCTTGCCGCCGCCGCCCGCCACCGCCTTGATCAGCACGGGATAGCCGATGGCGTCGGCCTCGGCGCGTAGCCGGTCGGGCGACTGGTCCTCGCCCAGATAGCCCGGCGTCACCGGCACGCCGGCGGCGATCATGCGTTCCTTGGCCGCGTCCTTCAGCCCCATCGCGCGGATGCTGTCCGGCCGGGGGCCGACCCAGATCAGCCCGGCATCGATCACCGCCTGTGCGAAATCGGCATTTTCGGACAGGAAGCCATAGCCGGGGTGGATCGCCTCCGCGCCCGTCGCCCTGGCGGCGGCGATGATCTTCTCGCCTTGCAAGTAGCTTTCGCGCGCCGGCGATGCGCCGATATGCACCGCCTCATCCGCCTGGCGCACGTGCAGCGCCTTGGCATCGGCATCGGAATAGACCGCGACCGTGCGCACCCCCATCGCGCGCGCGGTGCGGATGATGCGGCAGGCGATTTCCCCGCGATTGGCGATGAGCAGCGATTTGATCACGGTCTTCCCTTGCGTTCAGCGATGCCGAAAAAATCGAAAATGGTGGCGGTCGCGTCAATGCTCATGCTGGTGGGGCCAACCAGCCGCGCCAGGAAGCGCGCGCCCGGGTGGCCGGGCCAGCTATGGCCGCCATCGGCAAGGCTGATCTGCCGCACCTCCACGCCGCCGGCGCAACGGGAGTAGCGCCGCGTGGTGACGGGGCCGGCGCGGGTTTCGCTCACCGCGCCGGTGCAGCGATTGGCGCGGCCCCAAAAGGCCAAAGTCTGCGCGGCCGACAGCACCATGCCGCGCCCGCCCATGATCTCGCCCCCGCCATAGGGCGAGACGCGGTCCTGCTCGCCCAGAATGTTGAGCACCGGCACCGGCTGGACCGGCGCGCAACGCTGGCTGAGCGCGACGCTGAGCGTGGCCGCAACCGGCGCGATGGCGGTGATGCTGCCGGCCATCTCGCACGCCAGCCGAAAGCTCAAATGCCCGCCGTTCGACATGCCGGTGGCATAGGTGCGCGCGCGGTCCACCCCCGGCAGCTCGGCCTGGATCGCCGCAATCAGCGCGCGGACGAAGCCGACATCGTCCACCCCGCCGCCAATGCCCGGCCGCCCGTCATTCCAGTTGGAGGCGATCGCATCGGGAAACGCCATCACCACGTCGCGGCGCGCGGCGGCGGCAACGAAATCGCCGCTCTGCGCCAGTTGCCGGCCGGACACGGCGCGCAGCCCGCCGCCATGAAAGCCCAGCACCAGCGGGCAGCGCGCGCGGGGCAGCCGGCACGCCGGGCTGACGTAAAGCATATAGCTGCGCGTGGTACCCGCCACCGGCAGCGTGCGTGCCTCCAGCCCCTGTGCCGTGGCTGGCGCCGCGGCCAGCATCAGCGCGCCGGCCAGCGCCCAGGCCGCCCGCCGCGCGCGCACGTTCACCCCTCGCACCCGGTCGTGCGGCTGGAATAGGTGATGTTGGCGACTTTCCACTGCCCGCCCTCGCGCACCAGGTCGAAATGGTCATAGCCGCAATGGTGCAGCTTGCCATCGATGTAGAAGTTGTAGCGGCCCCACACCAGCGCGACATCGCCGTCAATCTCGATGGCGGGGTCGTACAGCCGCTCTTCATATTTTTCCGGCCCCGGCTTCATCGCGAAGAACTCGCTGAACGGGCGGCGGACCAGCTTGCGCGTGCCGTCGGCATTTTCAACCGCGATGAAGATGTTGCCATCCTCGCGGGCGAGGGCGCGCATCTGCTCGCCATTGCGCGCGGCAATCGCCGCGAACAGCGCGTTGACGGGGGCCATCACCGCTTCCGCCTCCACCTGCGGGGCGGGCGGCTGGCCGGTCTTTTTGGGCAGCGGCTGGACGGGGGTGATCTGCGCGAGCAGGGGAAGGAGAAGGGGCATCGGGCTTGTCCTTGTCGGTTGATCGGATCGCAGGAGCGCAACATCCGCCGGGTTCGTCAACGTTTCCAGAGGCAGACCCGAACATATTGGGCGATCGGGCCCTCCGGCATCCGTTTGCCGCCGTCGCTGAGGTAGCACGCGCCTTTTCGCCTGAGCGCACCCCAACGGCTTTCTTGCCCATGCACGGCGCGGATCCCGTCCTCGCTGTTGCTATAGCCTGCCCATCGGCCATCCCGTCGGAAGACATCTGCCCACCAATCGGTCGAGATCATGTTCGCCATGCCGCCGGCCTCGGGATAGTCGATGCCGTCGAACACCTGGTGCGGGCCGAAGATGTGAAAATCACCGCCCTTGCTGATCATGTAGCCGCATTTGCCGTCGATCAGGCGCTTGCCGTCGATTTCGAGCAGGCAGCGGCCGATCCGCGCGCCGCGCGGCAGGCGGGCAGGCGTCAGCAGCGGGGGGTGCGCGATCAGGCGGTCGATGCAGGCGTCGTCGCCATAGTCGCAACGCCTGACGCCGGGCCTGAGCGCCTGCGGTGCGGGGCCGGGTGCGAAAGCGGCCTGATCGCGCGCGCCCGCGCCGGCCAGCGCGACCGGGGCGGCGTGCAGCAGCAGGGGGAGGAGAAGGGGCATCGGGCACTCCGCATGGGCCGGGGGGGCGATCCTGTCTTATCCCCGTTCCGCCTGCCGCACCACTTCGTTGCACAGGCGGAAGGTGATGACCGCAATCACCGCGATGGTGAGGATGCACGATCCCATCACCAGCGCCAATGTCCCCTCCAGCACCGGCGCGACCATCGCGCCGCCGCTCAGCGCCTTCACCACCGCGAGCAGATCGAGCGACAGGTTGAGCGCGAGGATGTTGAGCGTGACCAGCACCGTATGCCGCGCCAGCACCGCGCCGATAAAGCCCGAACGATCAAGGCACAGCTTGGCCCGCGCCGTCATCCGCGCCGAAAAATCGCGCACCCCGCCCAGCACATGGCGCCAGGTCTGGTGCGCGCTGATCGCGACGAAACACAGCATCAGCGCGATGGCGAGGCGGGCCCAGCCGTCATTGGTCATCACCTCGTGCGCAATGGCGTTCATCATCATGGGTTGCGCCCTTAGCGCGTTTGGTCACGCGCTGCCAACGGGGGCGGGGGGCTCAATCCGGGCGGCGGCGCGCAACGCTGGGCACGGGCGTGCGGCGCCCCATGCCGGCCGCCTCACCCCGGCTTTTTGGTGCCGGGGGCGGGCAGCTTCAGGTAGAGTTCGCTCGCGCCGATGTTGATGATGCCGGCATAGGCGCTCAGCACGTCCTGGCCGACAACGCCGTCGATGACGACGCCGGTCGCGGCTTGCAGCCGGTTCGCCACGCTGTCCAGATCGGTCGCGCGCACCGTGTCGAGCGGAACCGGCTGACCGTTCAGCAACAGGCTTTTGACCGGGTGGCTGGTGATGGCAATGTTGCCGCCCGCGCCGGCGCCCTGCCCTTCGCCACTTGCCTGTTCGATGCCGAACTTTGCCAGCCGCGCGCGGTGGACCACCGTGCCGCCCGCGCCCGAATCCACCACGAAAATGCCGGAGACGCCGTTGATCGTCACCTCGATGGTTTCATGGCCGGTGGGCAGCTTGGTGAGCTTGAAGGTGTGATAGCCCTGGCCTTCAAGAAAGGCGCGAACCGATGTTGGCGCGGGCGCGGCCGCCGCCACGGTGCTTGCGGGAACCAGCATCAGCATCAGAAAGCAAAGCTTGGCGGAACGCACGGTCGGCCACTCCATTGACTACAGTAGTAGTCGATACTGGTGCGGGTCGAGGATTGTCAAGCGTGCCGGCGGGGCTGTTCCGCCCCGAGCTTGTCTCGGGGAGGGGGACCATGCGAAGGATGGTGGAGGGGTCGAGCCATGTTGAAGAACACCGCGCCAAGGGCAGCGGCCGGAGCGGTTCGGCAATCGCGCCGGCTGCGTCGGGCGATGACCCTGCCGGAAATATTGCTGTGGCAGGCGCTGCGCGACCGGCCGGGCGGGCTGAAGTTCCGCCGCCAGCACCCGTCCGGCGCGTACACGCTGGATTTCTATTGCAGCGACGCGCGGCTGGCGATCGAAGTCGATGGCGAGGCGCATTCGCGGAGTGACCGGCCCGCGCGCGACGCGGTTCGGGATGCGTGGTTTGCCGACCGCGGGATTGCGACGTTGCGCCTTGCAGCGGCGGATGTGCTGAGGGATTTGGATGCGGTCGTACGCGGCATCGTTGCGCAGGCTTGCGCGCGCCTGCCCCTCCACCACCCGGCTGCGCCGGGCGGTCCCCCTCCCCGAGACAAGCTCGGGGAGGAATGAGGGCTACCAACTCCTCCCCGAGCTTGTCTCGGGGAGGTGGCAGCGCGCAGCGCTGACGGAGGGGTGGGTGCGAAGCCCCCTCACATCCGGAACACCCCGAACCCGCGCTCCTCCACTGGCGCCGCCAGCGTCGCGGCCAGCGCCAGCCCCAGCACGTCGCGCGTCTGCGCGGGGTCGATCACGCCGTCGTCCCACAGCCGGGCGGTGGCGTAATAGGGGTTGCCTTCGTCTTCATATTTCTGGCGGATCGGCGCCTTGAAGGCTTCGGCCTCGTCGGTCGTCCAGCTCGTGGCGTCGCGGTGGACGGTCGCGAGCACCGACGCCGCCTGTTCGCCGCCCATCACGCTGATCCGCGCATTGGGCCAGGTGAACAGGAAGCGGGGGCTATAGGCGCGGCCGCACATGCCATAATTGCCCGCGCCAAAGCTGCCGCCGATCAGCACGGTGATCTTGGGCACGGTGGCGGTGGCGACAGCCGTCACCAGCTTGGCGCCGTGCTTGGCGATTCCTTCGGCCTCATATTTCCCGCCGACCATGAAGCCCGAGATATTCTGCAGGAACAGCAGCGGCACGCGGCGCTGCTGCGCCAGCTGGATGAAATGCGCGCCCTTCACCGCGCTTTCGCTGAACAGCACGCCGTTATTGGCCAGGATCGCGACCGGCATGCCCCAGATATGGGCAAAGCCGCACACCAGAGTGGTGCCATAGAGCGCCTTGAACTCGTGGAATTCGGACGCATCGACCAGCCGGGCGATCACCTCGCGCACGTCATAGGGGGCGCGGACGTCTTCGGGGATGATGCCGTAAAGCTCTTCGGCGTCATATCGGGGGGGGCGCGGCTCCTTCATTAAATGGGGACTGTCCCCATTTAATGGGCCGAGATGGCTGACAATGTCGCGCACGATGGTCAGCGCATGCTCGTCATTCTCGGCCAGATGATCGACCACGCCCGATTTGCGCGCGTGCAGATCGCCGCCGCCCAGATCCTCCGCGCTGATTTCCTCGCCCGTCGCCGCCTTCACCAGCGGCGGCCCGGCCAGGAAGATGGTGCCCTGGTCGCGCACGATCACCGTCTCGTCGGACATCGCCGGCACATAGGCGCCACCGGCGGTGCAGCTGCCCATCACACAGGCAATCTGGGTGATGCCGCGCGCCGACATCGTCGCCTGGTTGAAGAAGATGCGGCCGAAATGGTCGCGGTCGGGGAACACCTCTGCCTGGTGGGGCAGGTTGGCGCCGCCCGAATCGACCAGATAGATGCAGGGCAGCCGGTTCTCGAGCGCGATTTCCTGCGCGCGCAGATGCTTCTTCACCGTCATCGGATAATAGGTGCCACCTTTGACGGTGGCGTCGTTGGCGACGATCATCACCTGCCGGCCGGAAACCCGGCCGATGCCCGCGATCAGCGAGGCGCCATGGACATCGCCTTCATACATGCCGTTCGCGGCAAGCTGGCCGATTTCGAGAAAGGGCGCGCCCGGATCGAGCAGCCGCTCGACCCGCTCGCGCGGGAGCAGCTTGCCGCGCGCGACATGGCGCTCGCGCGATTTCTCGTTGCCGCCCAGCGCCGCCTCCGCCACCCGGCGCCACAGCGCGTCGCGCAGCGCGCGGTTATGGGCATCGCGCGCCCGGAAATCATCGGCGTCGGGGTTGATCCTGCTGTCGAGCACTGCCGCGCTCATGCCCTTGCTCTCCTGGTCTATGTCGCCTGCCTGCCTAGCGGCATGGCGCAGGCTTGGGAAGCGCGGCACCGGCGCGAATATTGGCATTTGCCATTGTATTTAACGGCTTCGTCAGTAGAGATTTGGATTTCGAAACTATTCGCATGGGGGCGGGGCGCAATGCGTTGGCTGGTGCTGTTCGCGGTGATCGCGGGGCTGGGGACTGTCGCGCGGGCGCAGGCGCCGGAAACGGTGGGTACCGGGCCGGCGCCGGCCTGGGTGGTGCCGGTGGCGCCGGGGGCGGAGCGGCCGGCCGATGGCGCCTTTCAGCTGCGGCTGGCCGACATCCAGGTCCGCACCGATGCGCAGGGCCTGCACAGTTTCCGCCACACCGTGGTGAAGGTGCTGGCGCCGGCCGCGCTGCAGCCGCTGGGCAACCTGACCGTGCAGTGGCAGCCCAGCTTCGGCAAGGTGACGATGCACCAGGTCACCATCATCCGCGCGGGCACAAGGCTCGACGTGCTGAAGGATGGCAAGGGCATTCAGGTGCTGCGTCGCGAGGAGGGGCTGTCCTCCTTCCAGCTCGACGGGCGGCTGACCGCGGTGTTCTCGGTGCCCGACCTGCGGCTGGGGGACACGCTGGAGTTCAGCTACACGGTCGACCAGGCCAATCCGCTGCTGGCTGGCCGGGCGGAGGAGCAGCTGGGCTTTGCGCCGGGCGTGGCGGCCGAGCGGCTGTTCCTGCGGCTCAGCTGGCCCACCGCGCGCCAGGTGCTGACCCGGTTCGGCGAGGCGATGCCCAAGCCCGCGCGGACGCGCGAGGGGGACATTACCGCGCTGGTCGTCGATCAGGTGGATTTCAAGGTGCCGGAGGTGCCCGCTGACTCCCCCGGCCGCTATGCGTTGCGCGGCCATGTCGAACTGAGCGAATTTGCCGACTGGAGCGCGGTGCGCGGCAACATGGCGCCGCTCTACCAAAAGGCGGCGGTCGCCGCGCCCGGCTCCCCCTTGCGCGCGGAGATCGACCGGATCGCGGCCCTTTCCGCCGATCCGGTGGTGCGCGCCAGCGAAGCGCTGACGCTGGTGCAGCGCCAGGTACGCTATTTCGCGCAGATCGACGGGCTGGGCGGCTATCTGCCCGAAGCGGCCGATGCGGTGTGGGCGGCACGCCGGGGCGACTGCAAGGGCAAGACCGCGCTGCTCGTCGCGCTGCTGCGTGGGCTGGGGATCGATGCGGTGCCGGCGCTGGTTTCCACCAAGCACAGCGACGGGGTCGATGCCTCGCTCGCCATGCCGGGCCGGTTCGACCATGTCATCGTGCGGGTGCGGCTGGGCGACAAGACCTATTGGCTCGACGGCACCCGGCTCGGCGACCGGTCGATCGGGCAGCTGGCGGTGCCCGATTTCAAATGGGCGCTGCCGCTTGATGCCGCCGATGCCGCGCCCGCCCGGCTGGTGCCGTTGCCGGCCACCGCGCCGGCCGAGCCCAACAGCGAATGGCGGCTCGATCTGGATGCCCGCGCCGGGCTGGACAAGCCGGCCAAGGCGACCGGCACGGTCGTGTTTCGCGGCGAGCTGGCACAGATTTTCGGCACCGGGTTCGAATCGATGACCAGCGCCGACCGCGAGACGGCGCTGCGCAAGCTGTGGAGCGAACGTCACGACTGGGTGACCATCGACAGCGTGTCGTTCCAGACCGATCCGGCCACCGGCCATGTGCGGCTGGGCTTTACCGGTTCGGGCAAGATGGAGTGGACCGGTGCCGAAGGCGGCGCCGGCCGGCTTTACGAAGCCAACAAGTCGCGGCTGGGCATGAACATCGCGCCCAAGCGCAACCCCGGCACCGAAAATGCCGCCCCGGTTCAGGTCGGCGCGCGTTACGATGTGGTGCAGCAGACCATCCTGCTGCCCGACCAGGGCAAGGGATTCACGATCGAGGGCGACAATGTCGACCGGGTGATCGGCGGCGTCCGCTACACCCGCACCGCCACACTGAAGGACGGGCGGTTCGACTTCACCGCCGCCACCCGCAGCCAGGCCAGCGAAATCGCCTATGCCGATGCGCGCGCCGCCGACAAGCTGACCGACGGACTGTTCGAACAGCTGCTGCAGATCAAGGCGCCGCAGGCCAAAGCGGCGCAGGCCAAGGCGGCGCCGGTGGTTGTCGTCACCCGGGAGGTCGAGCGGCGCAGCGTGCCGGAACGCGGCACCGCGTCCGGTTTGCAGGACGAAAATGCGCTGGCGACGCAGGTGCGCGCCAAGATGGAGGCGGGCGAGATGGCCGCCGCGCTCGCGCTGGTCGATACCCGGCTCGCCCAGCAGCGCACGGCCGAGCGGCTGCGCCTGCGGGCCGAGGTGCTCGAAGCCGATGAGCGGTTCGACGCGGCCGGCGATGCGCTGGACGCGGCAATCGCGCTTGATGAAGACAATGACGCGGTGCTGCGCGAGCGGGCCCAGCTGCTGCAGCGTGCGGGCCGCGACATCGACGCGCTGATCCTGTTCGACCGCAGGGTGCTGCGCAATCCGGGTGATTATGACATCGTCATGGACCGCGCCCGTGCCCGCGCCGCCGCCGGACGGTACGAAGGCGCGATCAACGACCTCGACACCGCGCTGAAGCTGAAGCCTGGCGACGAGGAGGCGGCCGGCCGGCGTCTGGACCTGATGATCGCGCATGGCGACCGGCAGGCCGCGCTGCGCGAGGTGGAACAGCAGCTGGCCGACCATCCGGGCACGGCCTGGTATCTGGCGCGCAAGGCGCAAGTGCTGCTGGCGATGGGCCGCCGCGACGAGGCGCGCAAGCTGGTGGCGGAGTCGATTGCCATCGGCCCCACCCAGCTTGCCTATTGGCTGGCGATCGACAATCTGTTCGGCGACGACCTGAACGCGCAGGGCGAGAACCTGCTCGGCTATATCCGCGAAGCGCCGGGCTATACCCCGCCGCTCCATGTGCTGCGGCCGCTGGCGCGCGATCCGGCATGGCGGGCGAAGATCGATGCCGCCTATGCCGCCGCGATCGAGGCGGTGCCGCCGGAGCAGGTGCCGGGCGTGCGCCATACGCGGGCCGCGTTTCAGGCCGCCGGCGGTGACACCGCGCCGCTGCTGAAGCTGGTCGATGAACCTGTGGCCAAGCCGCGCCCGTCGCCCGACGACCTGAACGCGGCTTGTTATGCGCGGGCGGAGTTTGGCGTGGAGCTGGACAAGGCGCAGGAGCAGTGCATGGCGGCCATCGCCCGGCTGCCCCGGCCGGCCATTCTGGACAGCCTGGGCCTGGTCCAGCTGCGGCGCGGCGATTTCGCCGGGGCAAAGGCAAGCTATGACCGGGCGATCTTCAACAATGCGGGCATCGCCGTCACCTTTTTCGGCCGCGGGCTGGCGCGGCTGAGGCTGGGCGACAAGGCCGGTGCCGAGGCCGATTTCGCCATCGCGCGCCGCCTGCAGCCCATGGTCGCCCAGCTGTTCGCGGCGATGGACCTGAAGCCCTGACGGCGCGGGCGGGGACAGCCAGCACTGGCTGCGCGCTCGGGCAGCGGCATTGAGCGACATACTCCCCTCCCGCAAGCGGGAGGGGCCGGGGGGTGGGCAAGCAGCCCCTGGTCCGGGGGCAGGCCCACCCCAAACCCCTCCCGCAAACGGGAGGGGTTTAGCGGCGCGGCGCGGCGCCGTTGGGCCTTAGCCGCCCGCCCCCACCAGTTCCCGCCCGATCAGCATCCGCCTGATCTCGTTCGTCCCCGCGCCGATGTCGAGCAGCTTGGCGTCGCGCCAATAGCGTTCCACGGGCCAGTCCTTGGTATAGCCCGCGCCGCCCAGCGCCTGGATCGCTTCGCCCGCCACCTTCACCGCATTCTCGCTGGCGAGCAGGATCGCGCCCGCCGCGTCGAACCGGGTCGTCCGCCCCGCGTCGCATGCTTGCGCCACCGCATAGACATAGGCCCGCGCCGAATTGAGCGCGACATACATGTCGGCCACCTTGGCCTGCATCAGCTGGAACTGGCCGATCGGTTTGCCGAACTGCTGGCGCTCGCGCACATAGGGCAGCACGACGTCTAGGCACGCCTGCATGATGCCCAGCTGGATGCCGGCGAGCACCGCGCGCTCGAAATCCAGGCCCGACATCAGCACGCCCGCGCCGCCATTTTGCGGGCCCATCACCTGCTCCTCGCCCACGAAGCAATCGGTGAAGACCAGCTCGGCGGTCGGCGAGCCGCGCATGCCGACCTTCTCGATCTTCTGCCCGATGGCAAAGCCTTCCATGTCCTTTTCAATGAGGAAAGTGGTCAGCCCGCGCCCGCCGCCGGAGGTGTTGGCATAGACGACGAGCGTATCGGCATAGGGCGCGTTGGTGATCCAGAATTTGGTGCCATTGAGCACATAGCCGCCCTGCACCGCCTCTGCCTTCAGCTTCATCGACATCACGTCGCTGCCCGCATTGGCTTCCGACATCGCCAGGCTGCCGACATGCGCGCCGGAGATCAGCCCGGGCAGATATTTGGCCTTTTGCGCCGCATTGCCCCAGCGCGCGATCTGGTTGATGCACAGGTTGGAATGCGCGCCATAGGACAGGCCGATGGACGCGGAGGCGCGCGCCACTTCCTCGCACGCGATGACATGTTCCAGATAGCCCAGCCCCAGCCCGCCATCAGCCTCCGGCACGGTGATGCCGTGCAGGCCGAGCGCCCCCATCGCCGGCCACAGCTCATCACGCGGGAACCAGTCCTCCGCATCCACTTTTACCGCGAGCGGCGCGATCTGCTCGCTGGCGAAGCGGCGCGTGGTCTCGCGGATCATGTCGGCGGTGTCGCCAAGCGCGAAGTCGAGGGCGATGTCCATGGTCTCTCCTGTGTTGCGGCCGGTGTCTCGCCGCTTGTCGCCCCCCGTCCTTGCCCCTAGACGGAAAGACGACGGGGCGCGACGAGCCAGACCCCGAAAGCATTGAATATGCCGCGCCATAACCCGCGCGGCGACGGGGGGAAAGCGTGACCGGCCTGTTCCGCAAAAAGATCATCACCGCCCAGGCGCCGCATCAGGCGCTGGCACGCACGCTGGGCTGGCCGCATCTGGTGGCGCTGGGGGTGGGCGCGATTGTCGGCACCGGCATCCTGACGCTGATCGGCGTGGGGGCGGACCGCGCCGGGCCGGCTGTGCTCTTAAGCTTTGTCGTCGCGGGCGCGATCTGTGCGTGCGCGGCTTTGTGCTATGCCGAAATGGCGACCAGCATTCCCGCCTCGGGCAGCGCCTATACCTATAGCTATGCGGTGCTGGGTGAAGTGATTGCCTGGGTGGTGGGGTGGAGCCTGATCCTGGAATATTCGCTGGTCGTCTCCACCGTGGCGGTGGGCTGGTCGGGCTATGCGGTGGGCTTTCTGAAAGGGCTGCGCATCGCGGTGCCGGCGGCGCTCGCCAATGGCCCGGCGCTGGGCGGGGTGATCAACCTGCCGGCGGTGCTGATCATCGGCGTGGTCGCCGGCCTGCTGATGCTGGGCACCCGCGAAAGCGCGCGCATCAACACCGCGCTGGTGGTGCTAAAAATCACCACGCTCGCGCTGTTCGTCTTCGTCGCGCTGCCGCATTTCGACGCGGCCAATTTTCAGCCCTTCGCGCCCAATGGCTATGGCAGCACCGCAGGCGCAGGCGGCGCGAAATACGGGATGATGGGGGCAGCGGCGATCATCTTCTTCGCCTTTTACGGGTTCGATGCGATCTCGGCCGCGGCGGAGGAAGCGAAAAACCCCGACCGCGATCTGGCGATCGGCATTGTCGGCTCGATGCTGGCCTGCACCGTCATCTATCTGGTGGTGGCTGCCGTCGCAATCGGCGCGCTGCCGGTGGCGCAGTTCGCCAAGAGCGCGGAGCCGCTGGCGCTGATCCTGCGCAGCGTGGGGCAGGGCAAGGTGGCCACCATCGTGGCGGCGGCGGCGGCGATTGCGCTGCCCACCGTGCTGCTGGCGTTTCTTTATGGCCAGAGCCGCATCTTCCTGGTGATGGCGCGCGACGGTTTTCTGCCGCCCGCGCTCGCCCGCGTTTCGGCGCGCGGTACGCCGGCGCGGATCACCGCGCTCACCGCCGTGCTGGTCGCGGTGGTGGCGGGGGTGATGCCGCTCGCCGAGATTGCCGCGCTCGCCAATGCCGGCACCTTGTGCGCCTTTGTCGCGGTGGCCGCGTGCGTGCTGGTGCGGCGGCGGCAGGCGCCCGATGCGCCGCGCCCGTTCCGCACGCCGCTCGCCTGGCTGGTGGCGCCGGCGGCGATTCTGGGCTGCCTCTATCTGTTCACCAGCCTGTCGACCACGACGCAGCTGTCATTCTTCGTGTGGAACGGCGTGGGGCTGGCGATTTACCTGCTTTACGCCCGCCCGCGCGCGCTGATTGCCCGTTAGGGTTGGTTTCAGCTTTGCTGAAACCATAACGGCACCAGCCCGCTCCCCCACCCGGCCTCCCATCGGCAGTATCTTGTGGGAGGCGGGGTGGGGGAGCGGGCTGGTGCCGCTTCAGCGATAGCTGAAGAACACTCAAATAATCATGCACGACCAAGCGCAATCCGCGCCAGGCTGACCAGCGCGATGGCCGCCCAGAGCAGTTCCAGCGCGGTGGCCGGCCAGGCCCGCTGCGCGATGACGTTGACCGCCAGGCACGCCGCCCCGGCCGCGTTCAGCGCGTGATAGGGGGCGGAGCGCCCGTCGATCCGCCCGGCCGATGTGAGCGCATAGGCGCCCAGCACCAGCAGCGATCCGGCCCAGCCGATGACATCGGAGAGCGGCACCGCCTCAGCCCGCCGGCCGCGCGCGTGCCAGCCGCCACAGCGATGCCAGCCCGATCGCCATCCACACCAGGTTGAGCACGGTGGAGGGGATCGCCCCGTGCCAGCCGCTGTTCACCACAAAGCCGGCGGCGCCGACCACGTTCAGCCACTGGAACAGCGCCGACTGGCCCGACAGCCTGCCCGCCGATACCAGCAGATAGGCCAGCAGGATCAGCCCTGCGCCGATCCAGCCGACCGCTTCAATCGCCAGCGTCACGCCGCCAGGGCGCGCAGCACATAGTGCAGGATGCCGCCGTTCAGGAAATATTCCAGCTCGTTGACGGTATCGATGCGGCACAGCGTTTCGAACGTCTCGGTCGTGCCGTCGGCGCGGGTCAGCTTCACCGTCACGTTCTGGCGCGGCTTCAGCCCGGCGACGCCTTCGATGGTGAAGGTCTCGCTGCCGTCCAGCTTCAGCGTCTGGCGCGTCACCCCGTCGGCGAACTGCAGCGGCAGCACGCCCATGCCGACCAGGTTGGAGCGGTGGATGCGCTCGAAGCTTTCCACGATCACTGCGCGCACGCCGAGCAGATTGGTGCCCTTCGCCGCCCAGTCGCGCGAGGAGCCGGTGCCATATTCCTTGCCGGCCACCACCACCAGCGGCGTGCCGTCGGCCTTGTGGCGCATTGCCGCGTCATAGATGGGCATGGTCTCGCCCTTATACTGGGTCATGCCGCCTTCGACGCCGGGGACCATTTCGTTCTTGATGCGGATATTGGCGAAAGTGCCGCGCATCATCACTTCATGATGGCCGCGCCGCGCGCCATAGCTGTTGAAGTCGGCCTTCGAAACCTGATGCTCCTGCAGATAGGTGCCAGCCGGGCTCGTCGCCTTGATGCTGCCGGCCGGGCTGATGTGGTCGGTGGTGATCGAATCGCCCAGGATCGCCAGCGGCTTGGCATCGATGATGTCGGCAACCGGCGCTGGCGTCATCGTCATCCCCTCGAAATAGGGCGGGTTGGCGATGTAGGTGGAGCCGGCGCGCCAGCGATAGGTGTCGGACCCGGTCACGTCGATCGCCTGCCAGCGCGCGTCGCCGGCAAACACATTGGCATAGCGCGCGCGGAACATCGCATTGTCGATATTGGCGTCGATCAGGCCGCGCACTTCGTCATTGGTCGGCCAGATGTCCTTCAGATAGACATCCTTGCCGTCCTGATCCTGGCCGATGGGGGTGCTGACCATGTCGGTCGTCACCGTGCCGCGAATGGCATAGGCCACGACCAGCGGCGGCGAGGCGAGGAAGTTCGCGCGCACGTCCGCGCTCACCCGCCCCTCGAAATTGCGGTTGCCCGACAGGACGGAGGCGGCGACGATGTTGTTGTCGTTGATCGCCTGGCTGATCGGCGCGGCGAGCGGCCCCGAATTGCCGATGCAGGTGGTGCAGCCATAGCCGACCAGGTTGAAGCCGAGCGCGTTCAGATCCTCGGTCAGCCCGGTCTTGTCGAGATAGTCGGTCACCACCTGGCTGCCCGGCGCCAGGCTGGTCTTGACCCAGGGCTTGGCGGTGAGGCCGCGCGCGCGGGCCTTGCGCGCGACAAGGCCGGCGGCGACCAGCACCGAGGGGTTGGAGGTGTTGGTGCAGCTGGTGATCGCCGCGATCACCACATCGCCATCGCCAATGCCATGGTCGGCGCCCTCAACCGCCGCGCGCGCGGGCGCGGTCTTGCCATAGGTCTTGGCGAGGTCGCCGTTGAACGCCTCATCGACATCGGGCAGGCTGACGCGGTCCTGCGGCCGCTTGGGGCCGGCGAGCGACGCCTGCACGCTGCCCATGTCCAGCTCCAGCGTGTCGGTGAACACGGGGTCGGGCGCGTCGGCATGGCGCCACAGCCCCTGCGCCTTGGCATAGCCCTCGACGAGCGCGATCGTCTCGTCGCTGCGGCCGGTCAGGCGCAGATAGTCGATGGTCTTTTCATCGACCGGGAAGAAGCCGCAGGTCGCGCCATATTCGGGCGCCATATTGGCAATGGTCGCGCGGTCGGCCAGCGTCATGCTGGCCAGGCCCGGGCCGTAGAACTCCACGAACCGACCGACCACGCCCTTGGCGCGCAGCATCTGCGTGACGGTCAGCACCAGGTCGGTCGCGGTGATGCCCTCGTTCAGCTTGCCGGTCAGCTTGAAGCCGACGACTTCGGGGATCAGCATCGACACCGGCTGGCCCAGCATCGCCGCTTCCGCCTCGATCCCGCCGACGCCCCAGCCCAGCACGCCCAGGCCGTTGATCATCGTGGTGTGGCTGTCGGTGCCGACACAGGTGTCGGGATAGGCAATCGTCGTGCCGCCATTGTCCGACGACCACACCGTCTGCGCGATGTTTTCCAGGTTCACCTGGTGGCAGATGCCGGTGCCCGGAGGCACCACCTTGAAATTGTCGAGCGCCTTCGACCCCCATTTCAGGAATTCATAGCGTTCGTTGTTGCGCGCATATTCCAGCGCCACATTGTCCTCGAACGCCTTGGGCGTGCCGAACTCGTCGACCATCACGCTATGGTCGATCACCAGATGCACCGGCACCAGCGGGTTGATCTTCGCCGCATCGCCGCCCAGCCGGGTGATCGCGTCGCGCATCGCCGCCAGATCGACGACGCAGGGCACGCCGGTGAAATCCTGCATCAGCACGCGCGCCGGCCGATACTGAATCTCGCGGTCTGAGCGCGGATTGTTCTGCCAGTCGATCAGCGCCTGAATGTCGTCGGTGGTCACGGTCTTGCCGTCTTCGAAGCGCAGCAGATTTTCCAGCAGCACCTTCATCGAAAAGGGCAGGCGCGAAATGTCGCCCAGCTGCTCGGCCGCCTTGGGCAGGCTGAAATAATCATAGCTCTTGCCGCCCGCGTCGAGCGTGGTGCGGGTGCGCAGGCTGTCCTGTCCGATCGCGGTCATGGCGGTTCCTTTCATCATGGCCCGGGGCGTTGGGGCCATAGGGGGATGGGGCGGCCGGATGGCCACGGAATGCGTTCAGCGATTGGCCAAGCTCAGCCCTGATTGCAAGGGGGTACGGCGCGGTGCCCCTGATGGTTACGCCGTGGTGGCGGCCGCGGCCGGGGCAGGGGTGGCGCCGCCCAGCACTTCGGCGATCAGGTCCTTGCGGCTCAGCTTGCCGATCATCGTCTTGGGCAGCGTGTCGCGCACCACCACCGCATCGACGCGCTCATGCTTGCCGAGTTGCGGGTTGAGCCAGTCGCGCAGCTCGTCTCCGGTCACGCTCGCGCCCTCGTTCAGCGTCACATAGGCGCGCGGTGCCTCGCCCCGATAGGTGTCGGGCACGCCGATCACGAGCGTTTCCTTGACCGCGCCATGCTTGTAGAGCAGCGCCTCGATCTGGCTGGGGAAGACCTTGAATCCGCCCACCGCGATCATGTCCTTCAACCGGTCGACGATGGCGACGAAGCCGTCCTCGTCGATGCGGCCGACATCGCCGGTGCGCAGCCAGCGCACGCCCTCTGCATCGGTCACGAACACGCCGTCATCGGCATCCGGTCGGTTCCAATACCCCTTCATGATCTGCGGCCCCGCCAGCACGATCTCGCCTGGTTCGCCGGGCGACGGGTCCTGCGCCGGGTCTTCCTTGTCGACCAGGCGGATGCGGGTGGCGGGCAGCGGCTGGCCGATGGTGCCGGGCTTGCCGGCATTGGCATAGGGGTTGGCCGCGACCACGCCCGAACTTTCCGACAGGCCATATCCCTCGATCAGCTTGGCGCCGGTTGCCGCCTCGAACCGCGCCTTCAGCTCCGCCGACAGCGGCGCGCCGCCCGAAATGCACACGCGCAGGTTGGAAAAGTCGGTCTCGGCCAGCTTGGGATGGTCGAGCAGTGCCTGATACATGGTCGGCACGCCGGGAATGGCGGTGACCTTCGCGCTGCTGATCGCGGCCAGCGCCTGCGCGGCGTTGAAGCGGGGCAGCATCACGATGCAGCCGCCATTCACCACGGTGCGGTTGAGCACGCAGGTATTGGCAAAGACGTGGAACAGCGGCAGCACGCCCAAAATCCGGTCTGGCGAGTCAGGCTGCGGATCGAGCGCCACCACCTGCCGCGCATTGGCGGACATGTTCTGGTGGGTCAGCATCGCCCCTTTGGGCGTGCCGGTGGTGCCGCCGGTATATTGGATGAGCGCGACGTCGTTCGCCGCATCGATCGGCGGCGAGGTGAACTTGCCGCGATTGTGGATCAGCCGCGAAAAGGCGATGATGCGCGGGTCGTTGGGCTTGGCGGCGACCTCTGCCTGTTTGAACAGGCGGTAGAGGATCGACTTGCCGATGGGCAGCGCGCCCGCGACCGAGCCGACCACCAGC
This sequence comes from Sphingomonas sp., assembly GCF_019746015.1. Classification (GTDB taxonomy): domain Bacteria; phylum Pseudomonadota; class Alphaproteobacteria; order Sphingomonadales; family Sphingomonadaceae; genus Sphingomonas. The sequence goes on from NZ_JAIESM010000033.1 coordinate 23,078, forward strand.
CGTTCCAGGCTCGACCCTTCCAGCACTTTCAGCGCGGTCGGCAGCAGCGCCTGTGCGGACAGGGTGAAGATCAGCTTGGTGCCCGAATCCTCCACCTGATGTTCAAGCTCCGCCACGGTATAGAGCGGCGAGAAATTCACCACCGTCGCGCCCAGTTTCAGGATGCCGTAATAGGCCGCCAGATAATGCGGCGTGTTGGGCAGGAACAGGCCGATGCGGTCGCCCGGGCCATAGCCCAGATCAGCCAGCCCGCGCGCCACCCGGTTCGCCCCGTCCAGCGTTTCGGCATAGCTGTAATGCCGGCCCATGAAGTCGATGAGCGGTTTCGGCCCGCCGCGCGCACAGGCCGCGTCGAACATCTCCACCATCGATTGCAGGGGGAAGGCGCGGTCCCACGCGCCAGGGTGACGATAGGCGGATCGCCAGGCGGCAGGATCACTCATGTAGCGAAACGTAAGCCGCGTTTTTCAGCGGCGCAAGCGGCGTTCAGCGCAGGAACGGCCGGCTCGTCCAGGTGACCAGCAGCGACACCGCGAAAACGCCGACATCGACCGCCGCCTGCATCTGGCGCGGGGTGCGGTCGGCAGGGTCGTGCGCGATGATGCTGATATTGGCGCTGGGATGACGCGCGGAGGTGACCACCAGCAAAAGGGCCAGGGCAGCAAGGGCAAAACGGCGGTTGCGCATGGGGATCCTCCGACGCGATTGGCCTTAACCAATCCGGCCCGCGCGGTCAAACGAAAGCGGGCGACATGCGCAAGACGCACATCGCCCGTTTCGGGCGATCAGTCGACCGCTTCCGCCTTTTTCTTGCGCGGCTTCTTGGGCGCGGCGGACTCGATTTCAAAGGCGAGCGCGCCGTCCTTCAGCTTCACCGTCACTTCGCCGCCATGGACGAGCTTGCCGAACAGCAGCTCCTCGGCCAGCGGCTGCTTCACCTTTTCCTGGATCAGCCGGCCCATCGGCCGCGCGCCATAGAGCTTGTCATAGCCCTTGGTGGTGAGCCACGCCTTGGCCTCGTCGTCGAGCTTGATGTGCACGCCGCGGTCGGCCAGCTGCAGCTCCAGCTGCAGGATGAACTTGTCGACCACGCGGGCGACGACTTCGGGCGGCAGGTAACCGAACGGCACGATCGCATCCAGCCGGTTGCGGAATTCCGGCGTGAACATCTTCTGCACCGCCTGCTCGTCCTCGCCCTCGCGCGTCAGGTTGCCGAAGCCCACTGTCTCGCGCGCCATGTCGGCGGCGCCGGCATTGGTCGTCATGATGATGATGGTGTTGCGGAAATCGACGGTCTTGCCGTGGTGGTCGGTCAGCTTGCCATTGTCCATCACCTGCAACAGGATGTTGAACAGGTCCGGATGTGCCTTTTCGATTTCGTCGAGCAGCAGCACCGAATGCGGCTGCTGGTCGACCGCATCGGTCAGCAGACCGCCCTGATCATAGCCGACATAGCCCGGCGGCGCGCCGATCAGCCGGCTGACCGAGTGACGCTCCATATATTCTGACATGTCAAAGCGTTGCAGCGGAATGCCGAGAATCGATGCGAGCTGGCGGGCAACTTCTGTCTTGCCGACGCCGGTGGGGCCGGTGAACAGATAATTGCCGATCGGCTTATCGGGGTCGCGCAGGCCCGCGCGGCTCAGCTTGATCGCGCTGGCCAGCTTTTCAATCGCGGCATTCTGGCCGAACACCACCCGCTTCAGGTCGGTCTCCAGCGTCGCCAGCGCCTTGGTATCGTCCTTCGATACAGATTTGGGCGGGATGCGCGCCATCGTTGCAATCACCGCCTCGATCTCCTTGGCGGTGATCGTCTTCTTGCGCTTGGAAGGCGCAACCAGCATCTGCATCGCGCCGACTTCGTCGATCACGTCGATGGCCTTGTCGGGCAGCTTGCGGTCGTTGATGTAGCGCGCCGACAGCTCGACCGCGGTCTTGATCGCCTCGGGCGTGTATTTCACGCTGTGGTGGCTTTCAAAGGCAGTGCGCAGCCCCGACAGGATCTTGATGCTGTCCTCGATCGAGGGTTCGTTGACGTCGATCTTCTGGAACCGGCGCAGCAGCGCGCGATCCTTCTCAAAATGGTTGCGGAATTCCTTGTAAGTCGTTGATCCGATGCACCGAATGGTACCACCGGAGAGCGCGGGCTTGAGCAGGTTCGACGCGTCCATCGCGCCGCCGCTGGTGGCGCCCGCGCCGATCACGGTGTGGATTTCGTCGATGAACAATATGGCGTGGGGCAGCTTTTCCAGCTCGTTCACCACCGCCTTCAGCCGCTCTTCGAAATCGCCGCGATAGCGGGTGCCGGCGAGCAGCGCGCCCATGTCGAGCGAATAGATGACGGCGGGCTTCAGCACCTCGGGCACGTCGCCCTCGATGATCTTGCGCGCCAGCCCTTCGGCGATCGCGGTTTTGCCGACGCCGGGGTCGCCCACATAGAGCGGGTTGTTCTTCGACCGGCGGCACAGAATCTGCACGGTGCGGTCCACCTCTGCCGAGCGGCCGATCAGCGGATCGACCTTGCCGCGCTTGGCCTTCTCGTTCAGGTCGACGGTGAACTGCTTCAGCGCGCTTTCGTTCTTGCCGCCCTTGCTTTCGGCCTTCGCGGGCTTTTCCTCCTCGGCGCCCTTCACCTCGCGCGTTTCGGGCGGGGTGCCGCCCTTGCCGACGCCGTGGCTGATATAGCTGACCGCGTCGAGCCGGCTCATATCCTGCTGCTGCAGGAAATAGACGGCATAGCTCTCGCGCTCGCTGAACAGCGCGACAAGCACATTGGCGCCGGTCACTTCGTCGCGGCCGGAGCTTTGCACGTGCAGGATCGCGCGCTGCACCACCCGCTGAAACCCGCTGGTGGGCGAGGGGTCGGTCGCCTGCGCGACCTTCAGCGCATCAAGCTCGGTATCCAGATAATTGGCCACGGTGCGCTTCAGCTCGGCCAGGTCCACCCCGCAGGCCGACATCACCTTCGACGCATGTTCATCATCGATCAGCGCGAACAGCAGATGTTCAAGCGTTGCATATTCGTGGCGGCGCGAGGACGCGGCCTCGAGCGCCTTGTGCAAGGTGGATTCGAGGGCGGAAGCAAAGGACGGCATGGTCTAACTCCTGCGGGCCGCGACGGATGCGGCCCCGTTAACCGCTATGTTGGTAAGCCGGGCGCACGCATCAAGCACTTGAAATCGAGATTTGCCGCTGCCGGCGAAAGGCGTTCTTGTGCTCACCGCTTGAATAACGCGTCGGCGATTGCGCGATGGTTAACGGTGCGGGAACGATGCTGGCGGGTGCGTTCGATTTCCGCCTCCAGCGCGGCGATCCGCGCGTCGAGCTCGGCAATCGACAGCGGGTCCAGATCCTGCCGGGCGAGCAGGAGGACCGGATCGCCGGGCCAACGCGGCGGCGCGATGTCGTCGGTATCCATCGCGGCGATGGTCGCGCGGATGGGGGCGGGCTGTCAACCATGCCATGCCCCGGATTCTGCGCGGCGCGCGCCCCGTTGACCGCCGCCGCGTCGCCGCCGATAAGGGCATGTCGAAAGCCATAAGGGCGGTTCTGTGGGGGGCAAGACGATGACCGTGCTTCCGGCGCGCATGCGGGCGATCGATCCCGCACCGCCATGCCCGGCAGAGGCGCTGGTCGTCGTGGAGCGGCCGGTGCCGGTGCCCGGCGCGGGCGAGGTGCTGATCCGGGTCGCCGCCGCCGGCGTCAACCGGCCCGATGTGCTGCAGCGGCTGGGGATGTACCCCATGCCGCCGGGCGTGCCGACCATATTGGGGCTGGAAGTGGCGGGCGAGATCGTTGCGCTGGGCACCGGCGTGGAGCCCGAACTGCTCGGCCAGCCGGTCTGCGCGCTGATCAACGGCGGCGGCTATGCCGACTATGCGGTGGCGCCCGTCGGCCAGTGCCTGACGGTGCCGGCCGCGCTGACCATGGTCGAAGCTGCGGCGATGCCCGAGACGCTGTTCACCGTGTGGACCAATTTGTTCGAGCGTGCCTATGCGGTGGAGGGGGATACGGTGCTCGTCCATGGCGGCACCAGCGGCATCGGCACGATGGCGATAGCGCTGGGCGGCCTGTTCGGCCTGACCATGATCGTGACCTGCGGCAGCGACGACAAATGCGCCGCCGCGCTGAAGCTGGGCGCGGCGCACGCGATCAATTACCGCAGCGAGGATTTCGTCGCGCGCGTGGCCGAGATTACCGGCGGGCGCGGCTGCCAGGCGGTGCTCGACATGGTGGGCGGCGATTATGTGCCGCGCAATCTGAAATGCCTGGCGGAGGATGGCCGCCATGTCTCGATCGCGGTGCAGGGCGGGGTGACGGCGACGGTGCCGCTGTTCGACATCATGCGCCGCCGGCTGACGCTGACCGGATCGACGCTGCGCCCGCGCGACGTGTCGTTCAAGTCGCTGGTCGCGGACGAACTCGCCCGCGCGGTGTGGCCCCATGTCGAGGCAGGGCGGCTGAAACCGGTGATCGACACGACCTTCCCGCTCGCCGAAGCGGGCGCCGCCCATGCCCGCATGGAAGCCGGCGACCATGTCGGCAAGATCGTGCTGACGGTGGGGTGAAATCGCGACCCGATTGCGGCGCGTCTATTTAAATCGACTCTGCCCCGGTCCGATTTTGCTTCCCGCTCTTCTCGGGCAATCCTAATATCATTCGCGAATCGTAATGGTGGGGAACCCCAGTGTTGGCGTTGCTCTTCGCGCCGGAGAACAGCCTCTTCGTCGCGGCATTTGTGCTGATGGTGCTGATCGGGCTCGTCCAGTTCAGCGGCTTGGTCGGGCATGTCGATCTGGACGCGCATGGCGAGTTCGGCGATCTGGGCGCGCTGCTCACCTGGCTGGGGCTTGGCCGGTTGCCGCTGATGGCGCTGCTGGTCGTGATGCTCGCCATCTTCGCGCTGGTCGGGCTGGTCGGCCAGCAGCTGTCGCACGACCTGTGGGGCGCGTTCCAGCCGGCCTGGCTGGCCGCACTCGTGGCGCTGGCGGCGAGCGTGCCGATGACCGCCGCCGCCGCCCGCGTGCTGGCGCCATGGCTTCCCCGCGACGAGACGACCGCCATCGAGCTTGACGATCTGGTCGGCCGCCGTGCCGCCATCGTCACCGGGCGGGCGAGCCAGGGTTTTCCGGCGCGGGCGCGGGTGGAGGATCACCATGGCCAGGCGCATTATGTGATGGTCGAGCCGAACGCGCCGACCGAAATCTTTGAAGAGGGCGAGGAAGTGCTGCTGGTGCGGCGCGAGGCGCAGGCGTTTCGCGCGATCGGCAGCGGTGCATTCCGCCTGCCCGGGCTGGAGGGTTGAGATGGGTGAAGTCGTGACACAGGCTGGCGGCATGATGGTGCCCTATGTCGTGCTGCCGCTGTCGGTTCTGGTGGCGCTGCTGGTGCTGGGGGCGGTGCTGGCGCGCCTTTACAAGCGCGCGTCGAAGGAGATCGGCTTCGTCCGCACCGGCTTTGGCGGGGAAAAGGTCGTCATCAACGGCGGCGCGCTGGTGCTGCCGGTTTTCCATGAAACCATGCCGGTGAACATGAACACCGTGCGGCTGGCGGTTGAGCGCAAGAATAACGACGCGCTGATCACGCTCGACCGGTTGCGGATCGACGTGAAGGCCGAATTCTATGTGCGTGTGCGCCCCGATGCCGGGTCGATCGCCACCGCCGCGCAGACGCTGGGCCTGCGCACCATGAACCCCGATGCGTTGAAGGAACTGGTCGAGGGCAAGTTTGTCGATGCGCTCCGCTCGGTTGCGGCCGGCATGACCATGGCCCAGCTTCACGAGCAGCGCAGCGAGTTCGTGCAGAAGGTGCAGCAGGTCTCCTCTGCGGACCTGGCGATGAACGGGCTTGAGCTGGAAAGCGTGTCGCTGACCGGGCTCGACCAGACCTCGATCGAGCATTTCAACGCCAACAACGCGTTCGACGCCGAAGGCCTGACCAAGCTGACCGAGCAGATCGAGCTGCGCAAAAAGGCGCGCAACGACATTGAGCAGGACACCCGCGTCCAGATCGAGTCGAAGAATCTGGAGGCACAGCGCCAGTCGCTGTTGATCGCGCGCGACACCGAATTTGCCCGGCTGGAGCAGGAGCGCGAAGTGGAGATGCGTCGCGCTGCCCAGGCGGCCGAGGTGGCGCGCGAGCAGGCGCAGCGCCAGCAGGAGGCCGAGCAGGCCCGGATCGAGGCGAAGCGGCTGATCGACGCGCAGCAGATCGAGACCGACCGCGCCCTGCAGGAGGCGCGGATCGCCCAGGCCCAGGCGCTCGAGCTCGCGCGCCAGGAGCAGCAGATCGCCGTGCAGAACAAGAGCCGCGAGGAAAGCCAGGCCAAGGCAGAGGCCGATCGCGCCCGTGCCGACGCGGTGGTGGCCGAACAGCAGGTGGTGAGCGCGCGCGAGGCCGAGATTGCCGAGCGCGACAAGCGCATCGAACTGATCAACGCCGCCCGCGAGGCCGAGCGCGCAGCGATTGCGGTGAAGGTGCAGGCCGATGCCGAGAAACAGGCCGCCGCCGACCGTGCCGAAGCGGCCCGCCGGCTGGCCGAGGGCGAGGCGGAGGCCGCCAAGCTGCGCGCCGATGCCGATCGCATCCGCTTCGAGGTGGAGGCGGCCGGCCAGCGCGCCATCAACGAGGCGGCCAATCTGCTGTCGTCCGACCAGATGTCGCTGCAGACCAAGCTTGCCCTGCTGAAAGTGCTGCCCGAGGTCATTCGCGAAGCCGCCAAGCCGCTGGAGGCGATCGATTCGATCAAGATCGTTCAGGTGGAAGGGCTGGCCGGCGGCGCCGCTGCGGGTGGTGGCGCGGCGGCGAATGACGGCGGTGATCGCAATCTGGCCAATGCCGCCGTCTCTGCGGCGCTGCGCTACCGGGCACAGGCACCCATTGTCGACGGGCTGATGCGCGAACTGGGGTTCGAGGGCGGATCGCTCGACAAGCTGGTCGCTGCGGCCGCCGGCGACCAGAGCGAAGCAGCCGAATGATGATCCTCCACGAATATGCGCCGTCCGGCAATTGCTACAAGATCCGGCTGACGGCGGCGCATCTGGGTATCGCGCTGGAGCGGCGCGGCTATGACATTCTGGCCGGGGAAACGCGCACGCCCGACTTTCTGCGCGCGGTGAACCCCAATGGCCGCATTCCCGTGCTGCAGGATGGCGACCATTTCCTGCCGGAAAGCAATGCCGCCTGCTGGTATCTGGCGGAAGGGTCCGCGCTGGTGCCGGACGACCGTTTTCGGCGCGCCGACATGCTGCGCTGGATGTTCTGGGAACAATATAATCACGAACCCAATATCGCGACGGTGCGCTTCTGGCTGGCCTTTGTGGGTGAGGCGGCGCTGAGCGAGATGCAGCGCCAGCAGTTGCCGGGCAAGATTGCCGGCGGCCAGGCGGCGCTCGCGCTGATGGAGGGGCAGCTGGTGCGCACGCCCTTCCTGCTGGGCGATGCCTTCTCGCTCGCCGACATTGCGCTCTATGCCTATACCCATGTCGCCGAGGAGGGCGGTGCCTTCGCTTTGGCGGATTATCCGGCCGTGCTCGCCTGGCTGGCGCGCGTCGCGGCGCTGCCGGGGCATGTTGGAATCACGGATTAGGGTTTTTTGGGGTGTGGTGTTGAGGCGGGCCGGTGCGGCCCCAGACAAACCTTAACCCTTAACTCTCGCGCTTCCCGCCCCGAAATTGTAACACTAGCCGGGCAGAGCCGATCAATGGCTTGAGTGGAAGTGGCATGGACGGCGTACCCCTGGGCAGCGGTGGCGGACTGACGGATATTGCCGATTTCGTGAACTCGGCACCCGCCATTCCCGAAAAGCAGGTGACCGAGCGCCGCCGCTATCGCACGATCTGGATTTCCGACATCCATCTGGGCACGCGCGGCTGCAATGCCGATCTGCTGATCGACTTTCTCGACCATGTCGACAGCGACACGCTCTATCTGGTCGGCGACATTATCGACGGCTGGCGGCTGAAGAAGAAATTCTACTGGCCGGCCGCGCACAACGACATTGTCTGGCGGGTGCTGAAACGGGCCAAGCGCGGCGCCCGCGTCATCTATATCCCCGGCAATCATGACGAGGTTTTCCGCCAGTTTTCGGGGCTGGACTTTGGCGGCATCGCCATCCGGCGCAAGGCAATCCACGAAACCGCCGATGGCCGCCGCCTGCTGGTGCTGCACGGCGACGAGTTCGACGCGATCACGCTGGCGCACAAGTGGCTCGCGCATGTCGGCGATTTTGCCTATAACGCGCTGATGAGTGCCAATGTCTGGGTCAACGCGTTCCGCCGCTATTTCAACATGCCCTATTGGTCGCTGTCGAAACACGCCAAGGCCAAGGTGAAGAACGCGGTCGAGTTCATTTCCAATTACGAGGAAGTGGTGGCCCAGGCCGCCGGCGCGCGCGGGGTGGATGGCGTAGTGTGCGGCCATATCCACACCGCCGAGATCCGCACCATCGGCGGCGTCGCTTATTATAATGACGGCGACTGGGTGGAGAGCTGCACCGCGCTCGTTGAACATGCCGACGGCCGGATGGAGCTGCTCCACTGGGCCGATGAAATCCGTGCGCGCGGGGAGCGCGAAGCGGCGGTGGCGGCGTGATGCGCATCGCCATCGTGACCGATGCCTGGAGCCCGCAGGTCAACGGCGTCGTGCGCACGCTGCAATCGGTGCGCACCGAGCTGGAGCGGATGGGGCATGAGGTGCTGGTGATCAGCCCGGAGCGCTTCTATTCGGTGCCGTGCCCGACCTATCCCGAAATCCGGCTGGCCTTTGCCCGCACCGGCACGGTGGGCGCGATGCTGGCCAAATTCGCGCCCAATGCCATCCATCTGGCGACGGAAGGGCCGGTGTGCCTGGCCGCGCGGCGCTGGTGCCTGGCGCGGGGCTTTCCCTTCACCACGGCCTATCACACCCAGTTTCCCGATTATGTGTCGGCGCGCACCGGCATAGATCCGGGCTGGATCTGGCGCTACATCACCTGGTTCCACCGCCCGGCACAGGCCGTGCTGGCCTCCACCGCGTCGATCGCCAAGACGCTGGCCGACCATGGCGTGCAGCGCATCCGCCACTGGGGGCGCGGCGTCGATCTGGCGATGTTCCGCCCCGATGTGCCGCCGGACCCAGAGATCAGCGCGCTGCCCGGCCCGGTGCAGCTCTATGTCGGGCGGATCGCGGTGGAGAAGAATATCGAGGCGTTTCTGAACACCAGCCACCCCGGCACCAAGGTGGTGGTGGGCGACGGCCCGGCGCGCGCCACGCTGCAGGCGCGCTATCCCGAGGTGAAGTTTCTGGGCGCAAAATTCGGCGCGGCGCTGGCGGCGGCCTATACGGCGGCCGATGTGTTCGTCTTCCCCAGCAAGACCGACACGTTCGGGCTGGTGATGATCGAGGCGCTGGCCTGCGGCGTGCCGGTGGCCGCCTATCCGGTGACCGGCCCGATCGACGTGCTGACCGCCGAGACGGGCGCGATGGATGAAGACCTGACCCGCGCCATCGCCACCGCGCTGACCCGCGACCGCGCGGCGTGCGCCGCCTATGGCCAGGGCTTCACCTGGGAAGCGAGCGCCCGCCAGTTCCTGGAAGCGCTGGCGCCGGTGGGCGTCGGCGAGCAAGCCGAGAGCGAGCGCGCAGCGGCGTGAGGCGCGGCTTGGCGCTGTTGCTGCTCGTGCTGCTGTCGCTTGGCGGTGGGATGGTCTGGAATGCCTCTGCCGATCCCGTGGTGCGGCGGTTGTCGTTCAAGGTGAAGGGCTGGCCGGCCGGGGCACCCCCGATGCGGCTGGTGCTGCTGAGCGACGTGCATGTTGCGGGGCCGGATAATCCGCCGGCGCGTGTGGCGCGCATTGTGGCGCAAGTGAATGCCCATAAGCCCGACCTGGTGCTGATCGCCGGCGATTTCGTTTCTGAAAAGCGTATGGCGACCCAGTGGTTCGACGCGCCGGCGGCAATCGCCCCGCTGGGTGCGTTGCGCGCCCGGCACGGCGTGATCGCGGTGCTCGGCAACCATGATCATTGGTTTGGCGCCAAGCGCGTCCGTGTCGCATTGGCTGCTGCCGGGATTCGCGTGATCGACAACGGTGCAGAACGTGTCGGTCCGCTGGCAATCGGTGGTGTGGATGACGACTTCACCGACCATGCAAGGTTGCCAGAGGCGCTGTCGGCGTTGAGGGAGGCAAAGGGCATCCCGGTTCTGTTGTCGCACAGCCCTGATGTGGTTCCTGAGGTGCCGGACTGGGTACCGCTGATACTGGCCGGGCACACCCATTGCGGGCAGATTGTGCTGCCCTGGTACGGTGCCATTGCTACCGCTTCTCGCTCAGGAGAGCGCTTTCGCTGCGGTGTCGTGCGAGCAGGGGCCCATACGGTGATCGTGACCGCAGGCATCGGCACCAGCATCCTGCCCTTCCGTCTGGGCGCGCCGAGCGATTATTGGATCATCGACATCGGACAATCGCCGGCATAAGTCTTGCCCTTGGCGCGCAAGCGGATTAAGTCGGCAGGGTGACGAGGCCGCTCCGTGATGGGGCGGCCCTTATTGTTTCCGACGGAGATTCCCGCATGGCACAGCCACTCATGCCGCATGCGACCGCCTCGTGGCTGGTTGACAACACCGCGCTCAGCTTCGCGCAGATCGCCGAATTCTGCGGCCTGCACATCCTCGAAGTGCAGGCAATCGCCGACGATACCGCCGCGACCAAGCTGACCGGGCGCGATCCGGTGCGCGCGCATGAGCTGACCATGGAAGAGATCGAGCGCGGCCAGGCCGACCCCAATTACCGGCTGAAGATGCTGAAGGGCCCCGACCAGGTGCGCCGCACCAAGGGGCCGCGCTATACGCCGGTGTCGAAGCGGCAGGACAAGCCCGACGGCATCGCCTGGATCATCCGCCACCACCCGGAAATTTCGGACGGCGCGATTTCGAACCTGATCGGCACCACCCGCACCACTATTGCCGCGATCCGCGACCGCACCCATTGGAACATCGGCAATATCGTGCCCAAGGACCCGGTGACGCTGGGCCTGTGTTCGCAGCGCGAGCTGGACGCGATCGTCGCCAAGGCGGCGAAGGCCGCCGGCATCGAGGCCCCCGTCGACAACCGGCTGGAGGGCGACCGGGCAGCGCTGATCGACGCGCTGCGCGCCGAGCGCGACCGCGCCGCGCGCGAGCCGGAAGGGCATGAGGAAACCGGCTTCGTCGATCCGTTCAAGCGTTAAGCGGCGGCGCGGCCGCGCATCGAACGGGGGACTGACATGGCCACCAATGCCGATATCGAGCTGGTGCCCAGCGCCGAATTCGTGCCGACCAGCCACAAGGGGCTGACCTATCCCTTCGGCGGGTCGGCGCCGGAGATCGGCAGCACGCTGATGGTGGCCGATGGCGTGCGCTGGGTGCGGCTGGGCGTGCCGGGGCCGCTCAAGCACATCAATTGCTGGCTGATCGACGATGATGGCGGGGTCGCGCTGGTCGACACCGGCATGAACCTGGACGAGACGCGCGCCAGCTGGAAGGCGCTGTTCAAGGGCGGCCCGCTGGAAGGGGTGCGGGTGACGCGGGTGATCGGCACCCATATGCACCCCGATCATATCGGCCTGGCCGGCTGGATGTGCGCGCACCATGGCTGCGGCCTGGAAATGACGCGCGGCGAATGGCTGACCGCGCGGATGCTGGCCGCCGACGCGCGCGACGCGGTGCCCGACGAAATGATTGCCTTCTGGCGCGGCGCCGGCTGGGACAAGGAGCAGCTGGAGCGCGGCCGCGCGCGGGGCTGGTCGGGCTTTCGCCGCATCATCACGCCGCTGCCGCTGGGCTATAAGCGGCTGGCCGATGGCGATCTGGTGACGATCGGCAAGCGGCGCTGGCGGGTGGTGACGGGCAATGGCCACAGCCCCGAACATGCCTGTCTGCTCGATGCCGAGCGCGGGCTGCTGATCTCGGGCGACCAGGTGCTGCCGCGGATCAGCTCGAACATCTCGCTGGGGGTGACCGAGCCGCACGCCGATCCGCTGGGCGAATGGCTCGCCTCGATCGGCAAGCTGAAAGGGCTGCCGGCGGACTTGCTGGTGCTGCCCAGCCATGGCGACGCGTTCACCGGGCTCCACACCAGGCTCGACGCGCTTGACCGCGAGCATCGCGACCGGCTCGACGAGCTGGTCGTGTTCCTGGCCGAGCCGCGCCGCGCGGTCGATTGTTTCGGCCGGCTGTTCCGTCGCGCGATCGGCCCCGAAGTGCTGGGCATGGCAACCGGCGAGGCGCTGGCCCATCTGCGCCGGCTGGAAGTGGAAGGCCGCGTGGTGCGCGACACCCGCGACGGGGTATGGTGGTGGCGCGCGGCTTGACCGGGCACCGGCAGGGGTCTTGACTGCGGCCACGGCGACTCGATCCGCTGGCGCCCGCAGCCGGAGACCCGACCATGACCGAGCTTGTGTTCTACACCAATCCCATGTCGCGCGGGCGCATCGCCCGCTGGATGCTCGAGGAAGTGGGCGCGCCCTACACCACGCAGATCATTGGCTATGGCCCCGACATGAAGACCGGCAGCTATGCCGCGCTCAACCCCATGCGCAAGGTGCCGGCGCTGGTGCATGACGGCCAGCTCGTCACCGAAGTGGCGGCGATCTGCGCCTATCTGGCCGATGCCTTTCCGGGCGCGGGGCTGGGGCCGCAGGCGGGCGAGCGCGCGGCCTATCACCGCGCGCTGTTCTTCGCGGCCGGCCCGGTCGAGCATGCGGTGACCAACCGCGCGATGGGCGTGGAGCCGACCGAGCAGCAATCGCGCATGTGCGGCTATGGCACCTATGACCGGATGGTCGCGGTGCTGGAGACGATGCTGGACGGCCGCGACTTTGCCGCCGGCAGCCGCTTTACCGCCGCCGACGTCTATCTGGGCTCGCAGGTCGGCTGGGGGCTGCGCTTTGGCACGCTGCCGAAAAAGCCCTTGTTCGAAGCCTATTACGCCCGGCTGGCCGACCGCCCCGCCCATCGCCGCGCGGTGGAGATCGACGACGCGCTGCTCGCCACGGCCGAGGCAAGCGCCTAGGCCCTGCCAAGCCGCCTCTGAATCCGTTCGTCCCGAGCGAAGTCGAGGGACGGATGGCGGGCGCAGCGCCAAGACCCGCGTGTCTCGACTTCGCTCGACACGAACGGTGTCTTACGCGCGGTTGGTCATCAAACCATCGTCGCCCCGGGCTTGACCCGGGGCCGGGCTGCCTTGCGAGACCCTAAGAAGCCAAGCCCCGGCTCGGGGGCGGGGCGACGTTGAACAACTAATCGCGGGTAGCGGAAGGCGTCAGCGCCCGCCCAGCGCGGCCTTGCGGGCGGGGAGGGCGGCCATCACCGCGCGGCGCCATTCGGGCGTGCCGCTGGTCCAGCCGCCAATCTCGTCCATCGTGCGGGCGCAGCCGATGCACAGCCCGCGCCGCTCGTCGATCTGGCAGATATTGACGCAGGGGCTCGGCACGCGGACGGGCGGCACGATCTCGAACATGGCGTTCAGCCGAGCGCGAAGCGCAGGAAGTCGGGGAAGGGGCCGTGCCAGTTGGCGTCGCCCACCGGATTGGGGTCGTAATCCAGCCTTGCGTCGGCGCGCGCCGGGGGAGCGGCGTCGCGCCGGGCGGGCGGGGCGGGGGGCGACGGTGCCTTGGGTGCGGGGCGCGCCTCCCGCACAGGGGGCGCCTCGCGCGCCGGGCTTTCCGCTTTCGCGGGGCGCCGGTCATCGCGCCGCTCGTCCCGGCCCTTATCCTTGGCCTTGCCGCGCGCGCCGCGACGCCCATCGCCATCGCGCGGTGCCGCTTCGGGCAGTGCCTCGCCGTTCACCCGGTTGATCTTCTGCCCGGTCAGCTTTTCGATATTGGCGATGTTCTCGGCATCTTCGGCGGTGACGAGCGTATAGGCCACCCCGGTTGCGCCCGCGCGGCCGGTGCGGCCGATGCGGTGGACATAGTCATCCGGGTGCCAGGGCGCGTCGAAGTTGAAGACGTGGCTGACGCCCTTGATGTCCAGCCCGCGCGCGGCAACGTCCGACGCGACCAGGATGTTGATCTCACCCGCCTTGAACCGGTCGAGTTCGGCAATCCGCTCGCTCTGCTCCATGTCGCCATGGATTTCGCCGGCGCGAAAACCGTCGCGTTTCAGCGCCTTGTTCAGGTCGCGCACCGTGGTCTTGCGGTTGCAGAAGATGATCGCGGTCTTGACCTCGGGATTTTCGAGCAGGTCGGTCAGCCGGTCGCGCTTCTTGGACGAACTGACCGGCACCACCCACTGCGTGATGTTGATGTTGGTGGTCGCGGGCCGCGCCACTTCGATTGTCTTGGGGTTGGACAGGAACTTGTCCGCCAGCTTCTTGATCGGCGGCGGCATGGTGGCGGAGAACAACAGCGTCTGGCGCTGGGCGGGCAGCTTGGTGCAGATTTCCTCGATATCGGGGATGAACCCCATGTCGAGCATCCGGTCCGCCTCGTCGATCACCAGCAGCGAACAGCCGGTCAGCAAGATGTTGCCGCGCCCGAACAGGTCCATCAGCCGGCCGGGCGTGGCGATCAGTACGTCGACGCCCTTTTCCAGCGCCTTCACCTGATCGCCCATCGACACGCCGCCGATCAGCAGTGCCATCGACAGCTTGTGATAGCGGCCATATTTCTCGAAATTCTCGGCCACCTGCGCGGCCAGCTCGCGCGTCGGCTCCAGAATCAGGCTGCGCGGCATGCGTGCCCGGCTGCGGCCATGCGCCAGAATGTCGATCATCGGCAGCACGAAGCTGGCCGTCTTGCCGGTGCCGGTCTGGGCGATGCCGATGATGTCGCGCATCATCAGCACGCTGGGGATCGCGCTCGCCTGAATGGGCGTCGGTTCGCTATAGCCCGCCTCGGTCACGGCGCGCATCAATTCATCGGAAAGGCCGAGATCGGCAAAACTCATCAACGCGTCCGTTCACGGGAAAGCGCTCGTTGCGGCGCCAGCGCGGCGCTTGGGCTGGGACGGTTATTTTGTCAAGCGGCGGGGTTAACGCCGGGGGATCAGCCGCTTGAAGCTTTCGATGCGGCAGGCCGCGCCGGAGCGGGCGCGCACCCAGTCGCGCCGCGCGCACAGTCGCCCGTCGCCGGTGCCGCGCAGATAGAGCCCGGCATAGAAATCCAGCGTCGGGCAATCGGTGTTGAAGCGCGCGCGCAGCCGCTGGCCATCGTCCAGCACCAGGTCGACGCTTTCGGCGCGGGTCAGCGCGGCGGCGTTCACCGTCTCCATCGGCAGGCAGCGCGGCCCGCTCTTTTCGCGCCACACGATCGGTGCGCGCGGCGGCTCTGGCGCGCGTGGCACGCGGATGACGACGCGCTGGTGAAAGCTGAACCCGCCCGATTGCACCTCCACCACCTGAGCATCGGCGGCAGCGGGCAAGGCGATCAGGAGCATCCAGCGTTTCATGCGACCGCCTTGTGACGGCGCAATGGTTGAACGCTGAATGAACTGGCGCGCGCCGCGTGCAATTGGCTGTGGCTTGGCGCGCGAAAATGCTAACACTGTGGCATGGAGACAACAGCACAGGCCCGGGTGATCGACGCCGTGCGCGCGCGGTTCGGCGCGCGGGCCGCGATCACCGACCCCGATCTGCTCACCCCCTGGCAGAGCGACTGGCGCGGGCGCTATCATGGCCGCGCCGCCGCCATGCTGATGCCGGCCGACACCGCCCAGGTGGCGGCGATGGTGGCGCTGGCCGCCGCGCACCATGTGCCGCTGGTGCCGCAAGGGGGCAATACCGGCATGGCCGGCGGCGCGACGCCCAGCGCCGATGGCCAGGCGCTGATCCTGTCCACCCGCCGCATGGCTGCGATCCGGCGGATCGATGCCGATGCCAATCTGGCGGTGGCGGAAGCGGGCGTGGTGCTGGACGATCTGCACCAGGCGGTGCGCGCGGTGGGGCGTCGCTTTCCGCTGACGCTGGGCGCGCGCGGCTCGGCGACGATCGGCGGGCTCGTCTCCACCAATGCCGGCGGCACGCAGGTGCTGCGCTTCGGCACGATGCGCGCGCTGGTCGCGGGCGTGGAAGCGGTGCTGCCCGACGGATCGGTGCATGACGGCCTGGCCGCACTGAAGAAGGACAATCGCGGCTATGACCTGAAGGAGCTGCTGGTCGGGGCGGAAGGGACGCTGGGCATCGTGACGGCCGCCGCGCTGAAGCTGGTGCCGGCGGTTGCCGCGCGCGCGGTGGCCTGGGCGGGCGTGGCCGATCCGGCGGATGCGCTCGCGCTGCTCAGGCGGATGGAGGCGGCGACCGACCGCATCGAAAGCTTCGAGATCCTGCCGCACTCTTGCCTGCAGGCGGTGCTCGACCATCTGCCCGCCGCGCGTGCGCCGCTCGCCGGGGCGCAAGCCTGGCATGTGCTGATCGAGGCGACCAGCATGGCGGCTGGGGAGGAGGCACCCCAGGCTTTGCTCGAACGGCTGCTGGCGCCGGCGATGGAAGCGGGGCTGGTTGCCGATGCGGTGATCGCGGCGAACGAGGCGCAGGCCGAGGCCTTCTGGCTGCTGCGCGATTCGATTTCAGCGGCGGAGCGTGCGCAGGGGCCGGCGCTGCAGCACGATATCTCGGTGCCGGTGGAGGCGATGCCGCGCTTCATGGTGGAGGCGGCGGCGGCCTGCGAGGCGCGCTTTCCCGGCGTCCATGCCAGCGGCTTTGGCCATCTGGGCGACGGCAATGTCCATTTCCACGTCCGCGCGCCCGCCGGGGCCGATGCCGATGCCTGGTATGCGGCGGAAACCGGACGCATCACACCCTTTGTGCACGATCTGGTGGTCGCGGCCGGCGGCTCGATTTCGGCCGAGCACGGCATTGGCCAGATGAAGCGCGACGAGCTTGCCCGCCTGTCCTCCCCGGCGCGGATGGCGGCATTGCGGGCAATCAAGGCCGCGTTTGACCCCGACGGCATCATGAACCCGGGAAAGATTGTGGCGCTTGCCTAGCGCGCGGCGCCGCAATATGGCGCAACCAGCAAGGGCCGATGGCCTTGGCCTCACCAGATTATGGAGACCAACATGGCCACCGCGCCGCAATTGCCGCTGTTCTACAAGACGCTCGAGCCGCTTTCGAGCCAGCTTCATGCAGATTTCAAGACCAAGGCGATGGATCGCGCGCCGTTTCTGATCGGCCAGCACGCCATCCCGCTGACGGTTGACGAATTTCCGCAGGTCCAGCGCTTCATGCCGATCGTCTTTTCGAGCGGCGACGATGCCATTCCGATCGCGCTGATGGGCCTGAACGAGGGCGTCAACGTGTTCATCGACGGCGAAGGCAAGCTGACCGAGCAGACGCTCTACATCCCGGCCTATATCCGCCGCTATCCGTTCATGCTCGCGCGGCTGACGCCGGAGGCGCAGGAACTGTCGCTGTGCTTCGACTCGAGCTATGAAGCGGTCGGCAATTTCGAAGAGGGCGAGCCGCTGTTCAACGGCACCGAGCCGAGCGAGCTGACCAAGAACATCCTGCAGTTCAACGAGCTGTTCGAGCAGGCTGGTCTGCGCACCCAGCAGTTCATGACCGAGCTGCGCGAGCTGGACATTCTGATCGAAGGCGAAGTGACCATTCAGCCCGATGGCGCGGCCCAGCCCTTCATCTATCGCGGCTTCCAGATGGTCGACGAGAAGAAGCTGACCGATCTGCGCGGCGACCAGCTGCGCAAGATGTCGCAGAACGGCATGCTGCCGCTGATCTATGCGCACATGTTCTCGCTGGCGCTGATGCGCGAAATTTTCCAGCGCCAGGTCGACAAGGGCCTGATGCCGCAGCCCGAGCTGGTGCTGGGCAATCCCGCGTAACAAAAAGTTAATCGAACGGACGGGGG
>NZ_JAIESM010000026.1 GCF_019746015.1 Sphingomonas sp.
GAGCCGTCGCCGCCGCCATCGGGCCAGCGCTGGGTCACCGTCTTGGTCTTGGTCCAGAAGCGCACGCCTTCGGTGCCGTGCTGGTTGATGTCGCCAAAGGCCGAGCGCTTCCACCCGCCAAAGCTGTGATAGGCGACCGGCACCGGGATCGGCACATTGATGCCGACCATGCCGACATTCACCCGCGCGGCAAATTCGCGCGCGGCGTGCCCGTTGCGGGTGAAGATGGCGACGCCATTGCCATATTGATGCTCGCTGGGCAGGCGCAGCGCGGTTTCGAAATCGGGCGCGCGCACAATCTGCAGCACGGGGCCGAAAATCTCTTCCTGGTAGCTCTGCATCTGCGGCGTCACCCGGTCGAACAGCGACGGGCCGATGAAATAGCCCTGTTCATGCCCCTGCAGCGTGAAGCCGCGCCCGTCGACCACCAGTTCGGCGCCTTCGTCGATGCCGGTCTGAATCCAGTTTTCAACGCGCGCCTTGTGCGCGGCATTCACCACCGGGCCGTAATGCGCATCGGGGTCGGTCGACACGCCCACGCGCAGCGCCGCCATCGCCGGGATCATCCGTTCGCGCAGTGCGTCCGCCGTCCTGTCGCCCACCGGCACGACCACCGGCAGCGCCATGCAGCGCTCGCCCGCCGAGCCGAACGCGGCGCCCGACAGTTCGGCCACCACCTGGTCCAGATCGGCGTCGGGCATCACGATGCCGTGATTCTTGGCGCCGCCCATCGCCTGCACGCGCTTGCCGGCGGCAACGCCCTGGCGATAGATGTAATGCGCGATGTCGGACGAGCCGACAAAGCTGACCGCGGCAATGGCGGGGTGGTCCAGGATCGCGTCGACCATTTCCTTGTCGCCGTGCACCACCTGCAAAATGCCCTCGGGCGCGCCGGCTTCGCGCATCAGCTCAGCAAGACGTACCGGCACGCTGGGGTCGCGCTCGCTCGGCTTCAGGATGAAGGCGTTGCCGCAGGCGATGGCAACGCCGAACATCCACATCGGGATCATCGCGGGGAAGTTGAACGGGGTGATGCCGGCGCCGATGCCGATCGGCAGCCGCATCGAATAAACGTCGATGCCCGGCCCCGCCCCTTGCGTATATTCACCCTTCAGCAGGTGCGGAATGCCGCAGGCGAATTCGATGACGTCGAGCCCGCGCTGAATGTCGCCCCGGGCATCGGCCACCACCTTGCCATGCTCGCTGGAGAGCAGGCGGGCGAGATCGTCGATATTCGCCTCGACCAGTTCCTTGAAGCGGAACATCACGCGGGCGCGGCGCTGGGGATTGGTGGCGGCCCAGCCGGGCTGCGCAGCCTGCGCGGCGGCCACCGCACGCGCCAGATCGGCCGCCGTGCCTAACGCGACGCGCGCCTGCACCGTGCCGTTATTGGGATCGAACACATCGCCCGAACGCGCCGCCGCGCTGCTGCCGCCGCCGGCGATATAATGGTCGATGATACGCATGAGGCTCTCCTGAAAGCGATATTGCGGCTCGCTTTAGGCGCCTTGGTTCAACCGGGCAATCGCGCGATGGGCACTGGCAGCAGGCGACCATCGGCACCGGGCGTCAGCGCAACATGGATGCCGAACAGCCGCGCGATGGCGGCCTCGTCCAGCGTATCGGGCGCGGCGCCAAAGCCCGCCAGCGCCCCGTCCGCGATCAGCAGCACGTCATCGGCCACCCGCGCCGCCTGCGCCAGATCGTGCAGCACGACCACCACCCCCATGCCGCCCGCCGCCAGCGCGCGCAGCCGGTCGAGCAGGTCGAGCTGATGCGCGGGATCAAGGCTGGCCAGCGGTTCATCGGCCAGCAGCCAGGCGGGCCGGCCCGCCAGCACGCGCGCCAGCAGCACCCGCGCCAGCTCGCCGCCCGACAGCCGGTCTACCGCGCGCGCGGCAAAGCGGGCCGTGTCGGTCGCGGTCAGCGCGGCATCGATCGCGTCACGGTCCGCGGCAGACAGCGCCGCCATCGGCGCGCGGTGCGGCAGGCGGCCCAGCGCGACCAGATCGGCCACGGTCATGTTCCAGTGCGCCACGCCCTGTTGCGGCAGATAGCCGATGGCGCGCGCCCGCGCCCGGGGCGGCATCTCGGCAACCGGCGCGCCCTCCAGCCGCACCGCGCCGCCGGCAAGCGGAACGAGCGCTGCCATCGCCTGCAGCAGCGTGGACTTGCCGGCGCCGTTCGGCCCCAGAATGGCGGTCACCCGGCCCGGCGCCAGCGTCGCGCTGACCCCGTCCACCACCGCCCGGCCGCCCAGCGCCACCCGCACCCCCTCCAGCGTCAGCGCCATGCCGCCCCCCGCCTGCCCAGCAGCAGCCACAGGAAGAAGGGCGCGCCGATCAGCGCCATCGCCACCCCCAGCCGCACCTCGCCCGGCCCCGGCACCAGCCGTACCAGCGCATCGGCCGTCAGCGTCAGCGTCGCCCCGCCCAGCGCGCTGGGCAGCAGCAGCGCGGCGGGCCGCGCGCCGAACCAGGGGCGCAGCACATGCGGCACGATCAGGCCGACAAAGCCGACCACCCCGGTCACCGCGACGCTTGCCCCGACTGCAAGGCCCGTGCCCAGCACCACCAGCGCCTGCACCCGGCCAAGCCGCACGCCCAGCGACCGCGCTGCCGCCTCCCCCAGCGTCAGCGCGTCGAGCGCGGGACCAGTCGCCAGCAGCAGCGCGGCACCGGCCGCCATCACCGGCACGCCCAGCGCCACCTCGTCCGGCCCGCGATCGGTGAGCGCGCCCATCAGCCAGTCAATCGCTTCCGCCACCGCATAGGGGTTGGGCGCGATCGAAATCAAAAAGGCCGTCGCCGCCCCCGCCAGCGTTGCCAGCACGGTGCCCGCCAGCACGAACGCCACCGTGCCGCCGCCGCGCCACAGCAGCAGCGTCAGCAGCGCCATGGCGAGCGCCGCACCGGCCATGGCGGCGGCAATCATCGCGCCGACGCTGCTGAACCCGGCAATGATCGCGGCGACCGCGCCCATCGCCGCGCTCGACGAAACGCCGACCACCGCCGGATCGGCCAGCGGATTGCGCAGATAGCCCTGCAGCACCGCGCCCGACAGCCCCAGCGCCGCGCCGACGGCGAGCCCCAGCACCGCGCGCGGCAGCCGCAGCTGGACGATGATCGCCCAGCGCGGATCGCCCGTGAACCAGCTCTCGGCCGGCACCCAGACCTTGCCCGCCCCCAGCGACAGCAGGAACGCCGCCGCGCACAGCAGGGCGAGCAGGGCCAGGCGCGCGGGCCGGCTCATCGCGCGACCTGCTTCAGGGTGGCCATCGCCTCGATGATCACCGGCCCGCCGCAATTGATCAGCCGGCGCGGGAACACTGCCTGCCGGGTGCGCGCGCCCAGCACAGCGGCCCGCGCCCGCGCCTGCCGCGCCGACAGGTCAGGCGCCAGGATCAGTGCCGGCGGGCGCAGCGCCAGCGCCTCCGCCGACACCGCGCCGCTATAGGCCAGGCCATAATCGGCCGCCGCATTGGTCAGCCCGGCGCGCGTCATCATGTCATCAAGCAGATTGCCGGGGCCATTGGCCATCCCCCCGCCCAGATAAAGCAGGGTGCGGATGCCCTTGGGCGGCACCGGCTGTGCCGCGCGCTCGATCGCCGCGACCAGCGCCTCGCCCCGTGCCTGCGCGCCGACGGCTGCTGCCAGCGTGCGCAGCTGCGCGACGCTCGCCGAAACCGAGGGCGCCCCATCGAGCACCAATGTGCGCAGCCCCGCCCGGGCATAGGCGGCGCGGGTGGCCGGCGGCGCAAAGCTGGAGGTGATGACCAGATCGGGCCGCAGCGCGATCACTTCCTCCGCCGTTCCCGCCGTCGCACGCAGCCGCGCGGCGAGCGCCGGGGCGATGGAACTCGCCGCCGGGTCCTTCGAATAATGGCTGATCGCCGCGACACGTTCAGGCGGCACCAGCGCCAGCAGCATCGCATCGGCACACGGATTGGTGGAGACGATCCCGCCGCCGCCCGGTGCCGCCGCCGACGGCGCGCACGCCGCCAGCGCCAGCGCCAGCATCGGCAGCGGGATCGCCCATTTCATGGCAGCGTGACCCGCACGCCCGCATAGGCGGTGCGGCCGAAGGTGCCATAGCCGTTCACCACCTGATAGCGTTCATCGGTCAGGTTCTCGACGCGCGCATAAAGTGCCAGCCGCTGGCCGACCGGCATTTCCGCCCGCGCGCCGACCAGCGCATACCCGTCCAGCCGGGTGCGGTTGCCGGCATCGTCGAAACTGTCCCCCACAATTTGCACCGTGCCGCCCAGCGCCAGACCGAAGGGCAGCCGGTAATCGATATTGGTGCTCAGCGTCTGGCGCGGCCGGCGGGCAAGTTCGCGCCCGAAATTGGCGCCGGGCGACTGGTTGCGGCTGTTGATGAAGCTGTACGCGCCGGTCACCGTCAGCGCGTCGATCGGGTTCAGCCGCAGCTCGACCTCGACGCCATCGGCGCGGGTGCGAACGATGTTGCTATAGGTGAAGGTGGCCAGGTCGAAATCGATCTGGTTGCGGATGCGCCGGTTGAAATAAGTGACCGACAGCCCGGCGCGCCCGTTCAGGAAGCGCTGGGCGACACCGACGTCGAAGCTGGTCGCGGTTTCGGGGCGCAGCGTGCGATTGCCGAACGCGCTGAACAGCTGGAACAGGGTCGGCGCCTTGAACCCCTCGCCATAGCTGCCCCGGATGGTCGTGCCGCTGGCCAGCGCCAGCACCGCGTCCGCGCCGAAGGTCAGCCGGTTGCCGAAATCGCGGTGCGCGTCGTAACGGATGCCACCGGTCAGCGTCAGCGGCGCGAGGGGCTTGGCGATCAGCTGGGCGAAGCCGCTGGTGATGCCGGTGCGATAGCGGTTGCGCGCATCGGCAAAGCGGCTTTCCTCATGCTCGGCACCGAACACGGCGCGCAGCGCCTTCGAAAGCTCGAAGTCGCCCTGATATTCATAGCGTTCGGTGCGGCCCCGGCCGACAAAGGCCGGCGTCGGCGCGGTCGGCGACGCGAAATTGTCGCGGTTGATGTCGGCAATGTTGAACGCCAGCCGGTTGCGAAACCGCCCCTCGAACAGCTGCACGTTGAGGCCGGCATAGCCATAAATTTCCTTCGCGGTCGAATATTCGGGCGTGTCGGCCAGCGTGAAGCGTGGCGCCGGAAAGCCATCCAGCATCGTGCGGCCATTGGCGTAATAGGTGCGCAGGTCGAGCTGCACATTGCTCGCCAGGTCGGCCGTCACCCGGCCGGAGACGCCATATTGGCGAAAACCGTCGCGCTCGGTGCCGATCGCGGCCGAGGAAATGCCGTCGGTCTTGTAATAGCCGCCCGACAGGCTCGCGCGGATCGGCCCGGTGCCGCCGCGGATTGCCGCCGTGCCGAACACTGTGCCGGCCTCGCCCCCTTCGATCTGGGCGCGCGCGGACAGCGCCTGGCCGGGCTTGTCGGTGATGATGTTGATGACGCCGCCGATCGCGCGGCTGCCCCAGGGCACCGAATTGGGGCCGCGCAGCACCTCCACCCGCTCGATGGTGGAGGTCAGCAGATTGCCGAAATCAAAGCCGCCGCCGGGCGAGGACGGGTCGTTCACCCGCACCCCGTCGATCAGCACCAGCGTCTGCTCGGCCTCGGCGCCGCGAATCCGCACGCCGGTAAAGCCGCCGACCGAGCCGTTGCGCGTCACCGTGACACCCGGCGTCTGGCTCAGCAGGTCAGAGAGCACCGCGATCTGCCGCTGCTCGATCAGCTGGCGGTCGAGAATGGTGATCGCCTGGCCGACTTCGCTCGCCGGCTGTTCGACGCCGGTTGCCGTCACCACCACCTCGTCGCGCTTGTCCTCGGCATCGTCGCCGGGTGCCGCCAGCGCCGGCAGCGGCAGCAGAGCGGACGAAATCACAATGTATTTAAATAGCTTAAACATAAGACGTACCCCAATGGGGGGCGTTGCACGGATTCCGGGTGGAATCCGGGCGCGGCCCGGTTACGTCGTTCGCTCGAGGAAGAACCTCGTCCGCGCAGGAGCACCCCGCCCGCGCAGTGGATCGACCGTGGCAGGCAGGTCTCCTGGCTCCCGGCTCGATCGCTGGCACCCCGCCTTCCCGGGCACGCGCCCAGTGGCATAATGGGGTGCCGGCTCGCCGGCTACAGTTGCGGGGGCAGCGTCGGCGTTGCTCCCGAAGGGGCGCACCGGCCTTCCCTTTTGATCCCCTTCCGGGGAACCTGTCACGCGCCTGCCCTTATCGCAGCGGGCGTGGCGCGGCAAGCCGCCACGCCGATGGCGTCGCGCGAGGCTGACCTGCCGGCGGCGCCCGCGCCTTTCGCGCCAACATTACCGCGCGGCCCTGCTGGCTGAATGCCGGATGAATTATTGTCCACAATAGCTTACATTGCTTGGCGCGTTGTTGATTTACACACCCAGCGCTGCCTTAGAATTGCGCGACGCCCGTTCCGTTCGCGCATTCAGGAGCGCTTTCTTTCGTGACCGAAGACCCACATGCCGCCCTGCCCCTGCCGCCGGTAACCCGGCTGAGCGGGCCTCGCCAATGGCGCCTGATCGCCCTGATCGCCGGGGCGATTGTGGCAATTGCGCTGCTGATCGGCGCGGTCCGCGCGCTGACCACGCCCAAGCCGCCCGAGGAAAAGCCACTGCCGCCCGGCACGGTAAGGCTCGACCCGAGCGAAGTCGCGCGTGCCGGCATCATGCGCGTGGGCGTGGGCAATCCGGGCGAGTCAATCCAGGCGGTCGGCGTGATCAGCGTCGACCAGAACCACACGACGCCGGTGCTGCTCAACTATTCGGGCCAGGTCGCGCAGGTCTATGTCGAAGCCGGCGACCGGGTGGGTGCCGGCCAGCCGCTGCTGCGCATCGCCTCGCCCGATCTGGTTGATGCCGTGAATGCCAGCCTGACCGCGCGCGCCAATCAGGCAACGGCTGCGGCACAGCTTGCCACTGCCAGCCTGACCGCGGAGCGCCAGAAGCAATTGTTCGAAACCGCAGGCGGCGCCGAAAAGGATTACCGCCAGGCGCAGACCGACCTGATTGCCGCGCAATCGGCCAAGCGCGCCAGCGACGCCGCCGTGCTCGCCGCGCAGAACAAGCTGGCACTCTATGGCCGCAGCGGCGGTGGCGGCTCGATCTCGCAGGTCATCTATCGCGCGCCGGTGGCCGGCACCATTGCCACCCGCGACGTGGCGATCGGCCAGTTCGTGGGCGCGGGCGGCGACAAGCCATTGCTGACAATTTCGGACCTGTCGCGCGTCTGGCTGGTCGCGCAGCTTTCCGAACAATATGCCGCCCGCATCCGCAAGGGCGACGTGGTGCGGGTGACGACGCCCGCCTATCCCGGCCGCACGTTCGAGGCGGTGATCGACAATGTCGCCGCATCGCTCGACCCGGCCACGCGCAAGCTGGCGGTGCGCGCCAGCGTCAACAACCCCGACAGCGCGCTGAAGCCGCAAATGTCGGCCCGCTTCGCCATCGCGCCCGCGCAGTCGCCGGGCGACAGCATCATCGTGCCGGCGGCGGCCATCATCTATGAAGGTGACACGGCGCGAGTGTGGGTGCTGGGCGACAATGGCCTGGCCCGCGCACGCACCGTGCAGGTGGGGGAAACCAACGGCGCCACCACCCGCATTGCCGCCGGGCTGAAGCCCGGCGAGCGCATCGTCACCAGCGGCGCGCTGTTCGTGAACGAGGCGGGGCTGGGTGAATGAACGGCCTTGTCGATTTCGCGCTGCGACAGCGCTTCATCATCCTGTTGCTGCTGGTCGGCATGGTGATTGCGGGCGGGTTCGGCTTCGCCAATCTCAACATCGAAGCCTATCCGGACCCGGTGCCGCCGATGGTGGAGCTGGTGACGCAAAGCCCGGGCATCTCCGCCGAGGAGATGGAGCGCAACGTCACCACACCCATTGAAATCGCGATTGCCGGCCTGCCCAATGTGAAGACGGTGCGCTCGATCTCGCTGTTCGGCCTGTCGGACGTGAAGATCCAGTTCACCTATGACGTGACCTTCCGTCAGGCCGAGCAGCTGGTGCTGGGGCGGCTGGCCCAGCTTGGCGGCCTGCCCAATGGCGCGCAGCCGGTCATCTCGCCCACCAGCCCGATCGGTGAAATCTATCGCTACCGGCTGAGCGGACCGCCCGGCTATTCGGTGATGGACCTGAAAACGGTGCAGGACTGGGTGCTGCAGCGCCGGTTCAAGCGGATTCCGGGCGTGGTCGACGTCACCGGCTGGGGCGGCAAGCTGCGCAGCTATGAAGTGGTGGTCGACAATGACCGGCTGATCGCCAACGGGCTGACCGTGCCGCAGGTGCTCGATGCGCTCAGCAAGAGCGACGGCAATGTCGGCGGCCAGACGGTGAATTTCGGCCAGCAGGCGGCCATCGTACGCGGCGTCGGCCTGATCCAGTCGGTGGAGGCAATCCGCGACACGCTGGTCGCAGATAACAACGGCACGCCGGTGTTCCTGAAGGATGTCGCCGACATCCGCATCGGCAACCTGCCAAGGCTCGGCATCGCCGGCGAAGGGCAGGATGACGACATCCTGATGGGCATCGTGCTGATGCAGCGCGGCGCCCAGTCGCTGCCTGCGATCGAGGCGGTGAAGGCCGAGGTGGAGACGGTCAACTCGAGCGGCATCCTGCCGCCGGGCGTGAAGATCGAACGCATCTATGACCGGTCCGAACTGATCTCGATCACCACCCGCACCGTTACCGAGAACCTGATCGAAGGGGTGGTGCTGATCTTCCTGCTGCAGTGGATTTTCCTCGGCAATCTGCGCAGCGCAATCATCGTTGCCGTCACCATTCCGTTCGCGCTGTCATTCGCGGTGCTGATCCTGATTGCGCAGGGCGAATCGGCCAATCTGCTGTCGGTCGGCGCGCTCGATTTCGGGCTGGTGGTGGATGCAAGCGTCATCATGGTGGAAAACATCTTCCGCCACATGGTCGATCGCGCGGCCGTCGTGCGCGCGGGGCGGGCGCATTTCACCCCCGCCAACCGCTTTTCGGCGATCCTGGGCGGCGCTTCCGACGTCAGCCGGGGCATCTTCTTTGCCGCGGCCATCATCATTGCCAGCTTCCTGCCGCTGTTCACGCTGACCGGAGTGGAAGGGCACATCTTCGGCCCGATGGCGAAAACCTATGCCTATGCGATTGCCGGCGGGCTGATCGCCACCTTCACCGTGTCGCCGGTGCTGTCGGCGATGATGCTGCCCGACGAGCTGGACGAGGTGGAAACCTGGATCGTGCGCCAGCTGCGCCGCCTGTACGAGCCGGCCGCCGCGCTGGCGCTGGCCAACCGCACCGCGACGATCGGCATCGCGGTGGTGCTGTTCGCCACGTCGATGGTCGCGGTGCGCTCGCTGGGGGTGGAGTTCCTGCCGGCGCTGGAGGAGGGCAACCTCTATGTCCGCGCCACGCTGCCCGCATCGGTCTCGCTGGAAGCGGGGCAGCCGGTGGTGAACGAAATCCGCCGGATCATCGCCAGCTATCCCGAAGTACGCCGGGTAACCACCACGCACGGCCGCCCCAATGACGGCACTGACGCGACCGGCTTTTTCAACGCCGAATTCTACACGCCCCTGAAGCCGGCGAACGAATGGCCGTCGGGCGTGACCAAGGAAAGCCTGACCAAGGAGCTCGAAGGGCGGCTGCGCGCGCGATACCCCGGCGTCGATTTCGAATTCACGCAATACATTCAAGACAATGTGCAGGAGGCCGCCTCTGGCGTGAAGGGCGCCAATTCGATCAAGGTTTTCGGGCCGGACCTGGCCGCGCTCACCAAGCTCGCCGGCGAGATCAAGGACCAGGCGGCCAAGGTGCGCGGCGTGACCGATCTGGGCATCGCCTCGTCGCTGGGCCAGCCGACGGTGCGCATCGACATCGACCGGATCGCCGCCGCGCGCTATGGCCTGACGCCCGACGACATCAACAAAACGGTCGCTGCCGCCATCGGCGGGCAGAGCAGCGGCGACCTGTACGAAGCCGGCACCGACCGCCACTTCCCCATCGTCGTGCGGCTGAAATCCGGTCAGCGCGACAGCCTGGACGCGATCAAGGCGATCACCATCGGCGCCCCCAGTCCCAGCGGCACCGGCGCGGTGGAAGTGCCGCTGGCCGAGGTGGCCAATGTCCACCTCACCTCCGGCGCGTCGTTCATCTATCGCGAGCATCAGGAACGCTATGTGCCGATCAAGTTCAGCGTGCGCGGCCGCGACCTGGGCGGCACGGTGGACGAGGTGCAGGCGCGGATCGCGAAGAACGTGACCATTCCACCGGGCTATCATCTGGAATGGGCGGGCGAGCTGGGCAGCCTGACCAGCGCGGTGCAGCGGTTGCAGATCGTCGTGCCGATCAGCCTGGTGCTGATCCTGGTGCTGCTGTTTTCCAACTTCCGCTCGATCCGCGACACGCTGCTGGCCTTTTCGGTGATCCCGATGGCGATCATCGGCGGGGTGCTGGCGCTGGCGCTGACCGGCACCAATTTCAGCATTTCCGCCGCGATCGGCTTTGTCGCGCTGTTCGGCATCGCGGTGATGGACGGCATCTTGATGGTGACGACGTTCAACCAGCAGCTGGAAGACGGGCATGCCCGCGACGTGGCGATGGCGCGCACCGTGCGCACCTGCCTGCGCCCGGTGGTGATGACGTGCCTGGCCGCCGCCATCGGCCTGTTGCCGGCGGCGGTTTCCAGCGGCATCGGCAGCCAGGTGCAAAAGCCGCTGGCGCTGGTGGTGGTGGGCGGCATGACGCTGGCGCCCTTGCTGATCCTGCTCGTGCTGCCGGTGCTGCTCGATATCTTCTCGCGCCACCGGCACATTCCCGTGGACCTCGACCACCCCCAAGCGGAGCCCGAACCGGCATGATCCGCCCTGCCCCCCGCGCCAGCATGCTGGCTGCCCTCGCGCTGCTGGTCGGCTGCACCGTCGGCCCGCGCAACCCCGGCACCACCGTGCCGCTGCCCCCCGAACGGCCGGCCGACACGATCGCGCCGGCAAGCGGCCCGGCGCAGCAGCTGGTCGCCGGCACGCTGGTGGAGCGCGGCTGGTGGAAGAAGTTCGGCAGCGCCAAGCTGAACGCGCTGGTCGACCGCGCCCTTGCCGCCAATAACGACCTTGCCGCCGCCGATGCCGCCCTTGCGCAGACGCGCGCGCTGGCCCGTGCGGTAAAGGGTGATTTCGGGCCGCAGCTCGACGCCGGCTTCAACGCCAACCGCACCCGCGTGTCTGGCCGGTTGCAGGGGCCGCTCCTCGATTCGAACATTCTCGATTATACGCTCAGCACCGCGCAGCTCTCGGTCAGCTATCCGCTCGACCTGTTCGGCATCGGCCGCAACCAGATCCGCTCGGCGCGTGCTCAGGCCGAAGTCGCGCTGCACCGGCGCGATGCGGCGCGCACCACGGTCGTTACCAATCTGGTCGTCGCGGTCATCTACCACGCCGCGCTGGCCGAGCAGTTGGCCGCCGCCAAGCAGAGCGTCAGCGACAACCGCCAGATCCTGGCCCTGCTCCAGCGGCGCCAGGCGCTGGGCGAGATCGGCCAGGTCGATGTGGCGCAGCAACAGACCGCGCTTGCCAATGTAGAAGCGCTGGTGCCGCCGCTCGAACGCGCGCTGCAGCACCAGAAGAGCCTCGTCCTGACACTCACCGGCCAGCCCGCCGGCGGCGCCGCGCCCGACCTGCCCGGTTTTGACGAGCTGACCCTGCCCGACACGCTGCCGCTGTCGCTGCCCGCCGCGATCGTTGCCAACCGGCCCGATGTGCGCGCGGCCGAAGCGGCGATGCGCGGCGCCGGCTATGACGTGGGCACCGCGATTGCCGCGCGGCTGCCGCAGCTCAGCATCAGCGGCACCTTTGGCGGGCAGACCGAAAACATCGCCAATCTGCTGAGCCCGACCAGCGCCTTTTTCGCGGTGATCGGCGGCCTCACCCAGCCGCTGTTCCATTCGGGCGCGCTGAAGAACCGTCAGCGCGCGGCCGAAGCCGCGCTGGAAGCGGCCAAGGCGCAATATCGCGCCGCCGCGCTGCAGGCGTTACTCGATGTGGACGATGCGCTGGCCGGACTGCGCACCGATGCCGGCGCGCTCGATGCCGCCACGCGGGCGCGCACCGCCGCGGCACAGGCGCTGCGCTTCACCCGGCGCCAGGCCGAATTGGGCGCGACCGGCACGCTGCAGCTGCTGACAGCGGCAGCGGCGGACGCGCAGGCGGCACAGGCGCTGGTGCAGGCGCGCGTCGCCCGGCTGACCGACACGGTCGCGCTCTATCAGGCGTGCGGGACGGACAGCTTTCCGGGTTGACCGGGCGGGAGGGTGACAGGCGCCCTCACCCACGCGCAACCCGTTCGTCCCGAGCAAAGTCGAGGGACGCGATGCAAAGCGTCGCGCCCGGTCCGCGTGTCTCGACTGCGCTCGACATGAACGGGTGATGATAGGCTGAGGTGCACTCGAGGGCGGTCAGTCAGGGAACCGCCCCACCCCAACCCCTTCCCTGAAGGGGAGGGGCTGATGGGGCTTTAACCCGTCACCGCCGTCACATTGTCATCCGAGTTGCGATCGACATATTTGTTATAGGCGTCGACCCCGGCAAAGGCCGGCTTCTTGGTAGAGATGACACGGATTTCCTGCTTGCCGCTGGCAATCGGGCGGCGGTCGATCAGCACCACGTCCTTCGCGCTGAACGCGCCGATGCCGGGCCGCGCACCGAACAGGCCGATATCGACCGTGTCGGCGAGCGGGGTCTCGCGCTCCTTGCCGCTGCCATCGGCATAGAATTTGCGCGCGGCGACCGTGATGCGCGTTTCATAGCGCCCGTCGGCCAGCTTCTTCACCGTCGCGGTTTCCGCCTTCAGGTCATAGAGCGTAATGCGTTCGAGCAGGTCGCTCACCAGCTGGCGCTCGGCATCGTTGCGGGCCAGGCTCTTGAAGCCTTCGACCAGGTCGGTCGAGCGGGCATAGGGCGCGCCCTTGAAGCGGAACCGGTCGAGCAGCTTGGCCAGCATCGCGTTGACGCGCGCCTCGCCCAGCCGGTCCTGCAACAGATAGAGCACGACCGAGCCCTTGCGGTAATGGATATAGGGCTGGTTCTCGACCCGGTTGAGCGGCAGTTCCTCAACCGATTCGCCGCCGCGCGAGCGCAGATAATTGTCCAGCTCATATTTCAGGAAGCGGCGGATCTTGTCCTCGCCGTACAGCTTCTTCATCACCATCAGCGCCGAATATTGCGCCATGGTTTCCACCAGCATGGTGCCGCCCTGCATTTCGGCGGAAATCAGCTGGTGCGCCCAATATTGGTGGCCCAGCTCATGCGCGGTGACATAGGTGACATAGTCGATCGCGTCGGGATCGCGCGTGTCGGCAATGAAGCCGATCCGCTCCGAATAGGGGATGGTGCCGGCAAAGGCCTGCGCGAAGCTGGCATAGCCGGGGAATTCCAGCACCCGGGCATAATCGAACTGATACGGCCCGAAATTGGCGCGGTAATAATCCAGCGACAGCTTCATCGCATTCAGCATCCGGTCGACATTATAGGCGTGCTTGGGGTCGAAATAGACGGTGCCCGTCACCCCGCCGCCCAGCGGCATTGATCGTTCGGCATAGGCCGCCGACTGGACCGAGAAAAAGGCCAAGATTGGTACTTTGGACACGAAGCGCGCGGTGCGGCGGCCATTGGCGGTGCTGTCCGCCACCCGCCGGCCCGGGGCGATGGGTGTCTGCCCCGCATCGGTCGTGACGGTGATGTCGGACTGCACCCAGCTGGCATTGCCGATATAGTTGCGCTGCGTGGCCGACAAGTCTTCAAGCTTTGCCATGCGCAGCTGCGAGGGCAGCTTGAACCGCCGCCGCGTGACCGGATCGCTCAGCAGCGTGTCGCGGTCCATACCGATCCGCGGCGCGAACTCGAAATTGTTCAGGAAGCTGCCGTTGCGCACCATGCGCGTGTCGTCACCCTCGGCACGGAAACCCCGCTGCCACCGCTGGGTGGCAAAGCGCATCTCCACGCCCGCCCCCGGCGCCAGCGGCTGGTCAAAGCGATAGATGCGATAGCGCAGGCGCTTGTCGTCATGCACCAGCCGCGCGCCCGGCAGATCGACCGACAGCAGCTTCATGTCGGGATCGATCACGCGCAGATGCAGGTCGCTGAGCGGCGCGCCGGTGGTGTTGACCAGCTGATAGCTGCCGCGTGCCTCGGCCCGCTTTTCGCTGGGGTAGAGGTCGACCGCCAGCTTGATGGTGCTGACCGAGGGCTGCTTCACCTTTTCGTAGTGCAGATATTTGCGCTCATACTCGGCGAGCAGCTTGTTGGTGTCCTCACGCGTGCGATATTCGTTCAGCACGTTCATATTGTAGTAGATGAAGCCGCCGGTTGCCGCTGCGGCCGCCACGCCGGTGGCGATCAGCACGCCGGGCAGCCCGGCCAGCCGCGCCGGCACCCGCCGCGCGCGCGACGCGAACGACACCTGCGTGCCGCGCCGCCACAGCAGATGCGCCAGCACCCCCAGGATCAGCGCGAAGCTGCCCCAGTAGAGCCGCAGCCACCAGCCGGTCGCGCCGCCGACATCGTCGCCGTTCATGTCAGACAGGCGGATATTGCCGGTCGAGCCGAAGTTATAGAGCGGGTGCTCAAACCCCAGATTGTTGAGCGTGATGGTGGCGACCAGATAGATCACCATGATGCCCCAGCCGATATATTTGTTGGGGCTGAGCGCCTGCACGAACACCGCCAGCACCGCCAGGATCACCATGTCGGCGGCGCTGGGCAGGACATACCAGGCCAGATATTCGCCCAGCGCCAGATCGGTCTGGCCCCGGATCAGCTGAACGGCGATCCCGCCCAGCATGGCGATGACCAGGCACGCGATCAGCACGCCCGACACGGCCAGCGTCTTGGGCACCATATAGGCCCAGTTGGGCAGCGCGGTCGCGTCGATGATCTCGTGCATCTTGCGCTCGCGGTCGCGCCAGACAAGCTCGCCCGAATAATAGATGGCGATGATGACCGGAATGATGCCGAACGCGCCGTTCAGCACGCCGATCACGCCAAAGGTCAGCGGGCGCGCGGGCGTGCCGTACAGATCATTGCCCAGGAACAGCGCGGACACCGCGTTGAACAGCCCGACCAGCATCAGCACCAGGAAAGCGGGGCTGCGGAAGACCAGCGCCATTTCGAACCGGGTGCGTGCCATCAGCTGCGTCCAGCCGGCACGATCGGGCTGCAGCGCGGGGAGCGTGGCGACCAGCTGCGGCGGCACCGCGGCCAGCTTTGCCTCGCGCCGCGCCGCCCGCTTAAGCGCGCGGCCGGAAATGCCGCGCTCCGAAAAGCTGAACCGGGCATAGGCAATGGCAAGCGCAACCAGGCTCAGCACGACGCCGAAACCGCGATTGAACAGCAAGGTGGTGGAAAGCGGCGGCACCATCCGGTTCGCCTCCGCCGCCGTCCAGTAGCGCGTGGCCTGGCCGAATGCCCCGAAGCCGAACGGCTCGAACAGGGCGGCCGTCTCGCGCAGTTCCGGCCGGGTGCGCAGCGCCGACACCACGACCAGATAGATGACCAGGAACACGACGACGCCGACATAGCTGTACATCACCGACCGCGTCATCGTGGCGACCGCGAAGAACAGCGCAGAGGTGAGCAGAATGTCGGGCAGCGCCATCACCAGATAGGCATGGGCATAGGCCGCCAGATAGTTCGGCCCCAGCGTTTCGCGGTCGACCCAGGGCATGAACGAGCCGAGCCAGATGGCCAGCGGCACGACCAGAAAGGCAATGCCCGCCGCCAGAAAGGCGCCGGTGAAGCGGCCCATCAGATAATCGAACTTGCCCACCCGCGTGGACCGCACGATCGGGCCAAAGCCGCTTTCATCGTCGCGCACGATGACATTGGCGACAAACGCCGTCGTCACGAACATGAAGAACAGCGACAGGATCAGGTGCGTCTGGATGATCGACACCGGGCTGTTGCGGTGGATGCTGCTGCCCCCGGAGCCGATCTGGATCTGTTCGATCGTCGCAGCCCCGAAGGTCATCAGGAAGAACAGGACGGCGACGGTCCAGAAGACCGGGTTGCGCAACTGGTAGCGCAGCTCGAAACTGGCGATCTTGGCGAACATTGGCGGCCCTCCCCCCAGCCGGCTCAGGCGGCCTGGGTCGCGCGGGTGCGCGCCAGCGTGGCGAAATAAACATCTTCCAGCCCGCCCGACACCGGCGTGAAGCCGTCGCCCGGGTCATGGTCGGCCAGCACATGGATCACCGTGCGGCCGGCGAACAGGCGCGTCGAAATCACCGTGTAGCGCGCCTGGTGGTCGGCCAGTGCGTCGCGCGTGATGGTCTTGGCCCACACGCTGCCACGCGCCCGCTCGATCAGCTCGTGCGGCGCGCCTTCCAGCTGGATGCGCCCGCCGGCGAGCACTGCCATGCGCGGGCACAGATCGGCGACATCCTCCACGATGTGGGTGGACAGGATGACGACGACCTGCTCGCCGATTTCGGCCAGCAGGTTGAGGAAGCGGTTGCGCTCCTCCGGGTCCAGCCCCGCGGTCGGCTCGTCGACAATGATCAGCGCCGGGTTGCCGATCAGCGCCTGGGCAATGCCGAAGCGCTGGCGCATGCCGCCTGAAAAGCCGGCAATCGCCTTTTTGCGTACCGCCCACAAATTGGTCTGGTTGAGCAGCGTCTCGACCGTCGCCTTGCGGTCAGCGGCAGAGGCGACCCCCTTCAGCACCGCCATATGATCAAGCATGTCATAGGCGGAAACACGCGGGTAGACGCCGAAATCCTG
The DNA here is from genome assembly GCF_019746015.1 of Sphingomonas sp. GTDB lineage: Bacteria > Pseudomonadota > Alphaproteobacteria > Sphingomonadales > Sphingomonadaceae > Sphingomonas. Next base: position 16,761 of record NZ_JAIESM010000026.1, read on the forward strand.
CGGCAGATAGCCCAGCCGCGCGCGCAGCGCCTCGGGCTCGGCCAGCACATCGATATCGCCGAAGCGGATGCTGCCCGATGTCGGCGTCTGCAGCGTGGCGACGGTGCGCATCAGCGTCGATTTGCCCGCGCCATTGGGGCCGAGCAGACCGAACATGCCGGTCGGCACCGTCAGGCTCACATCGTCGAGCGCACGGGTGCCGTTGGGATAGACATGGGTGACATTGGCAAGGCTGAGCATGGTTCCTCCCCGATTTGAGCAGGACCATAGCAGGGGTGTATTATATGTCTATAGCGGAATGACGACTTTCTGTGCGACGACCACGATCGCCGCCGCCAGCACGCCCATCGCCAGGCTGCGCCGGTCGGTGATTGCAAAGGCGATGGGGTCGCCGGACACCTCGCCACGCCGCGCCATCATCCATACCCGCGTCAGCCAGTAGAGCAGGATCAGGCACAGGCCGGAGAGCAGTTGCGGCGTGCCATGGTCATAAACGGCGGTGGCGTTGGAAATGAACAGGGCGAGCACCAGCACCGACACCATGCCGGCGGCGACCCCCATCATCATCACCACCTCGACATCGCCGCCGGTATAGCCGCGCCCGCCGAGCAGGCGGCGGGGATCGTCGGTTGCCTGCGCCAGTTCGGTATAGCGCTTCAGATAAGCCAGGCTCAGGAACAGGAAGATCGCGAAGGTGAGCAGCCACGAACTTACCGGCACCGCAATCGCCATCGCGCCGGCGAAGATGCGCACGGTGTAGAGGCAGGCAAGCACGATCACGTCGAGCGTCATCACTGCCTTCAGCCGCAGCGAATAGGCCGTCGTCAGCGCCAGATAGCCGATCAGCACCACGCCAAAGCGCGGGCCGAGCAGCGCCCAGCCCAGCACCGGCGGCACCAGCAGCAGCAGCGTGCCCGCCGCCAGCGCCGCCGGAATGGGCAGCGCGCCGCTGGCCAGCGGCCGGTGGCGCTTGGTGCGGTGGGCGCGGTCCGCCTCGATATCGAGCAGGTCGTTGATGAGATAGACGCCCGACGCGGCGAGCGAGAACAGCGCAAACGCACCCAGCGCCTGCGCGATCAGCCGCGTGTCGGCCCATAGGCCGGACGTGACCAGCGGCACGAAAATCAGCGCATTCTTGGCCCATTGGTGCGAGCGCATCGCCTTCAGCAATGCCCGCCACAGCGGCTTGCGGCGCACGCTGAGCGCGCGCACCCCGGCCGGGCACACGCCCACGCTCACCGCCTCCGCCGCCGCGCGCCAGATCGGGCGGTCGGCGGGGCTGTCGCCGACATAGCCGAAATCGCCATCGGCATCGGCCATGATCCAGGCCAGCTTGTTGCGCCCTTTCAGGTTGCGCCGCGCGCTGGTGCCGATACTGGCGTCGAACAGCCCCAGATGCCGGGCAATCGCCGCGACCGGGCGCCAGTGCGATCCGCTGGCCAGCACGACGCGGCGCCCCTCGCGCCGTGCCTCGGCAATCATCGCCAGCACCTCGGCACGATAGGGCAGGGTCGCCGGGTCGATCCGCACCCGCCGCGCGACCATCGCCTTGGCATAGGCCCGGCCACGCATCAGCCACCACAACAGCAGCAGCGCCTGCGCCACCCCGCGCCGGGCAAAGCGCACAAAGCTCTCCAGCGAGATATCGGCCGAGACCAGGGTCTGGTCGAGATCGACATAGAGCGGGCGGGTTCGCACCGGCGCGTGAACGGTCATGCAAGCACCATCTTCAAGCGCGCAGGGGCCGCGCGGCGCAGCAGCGGGGCAGTCGCACCCGCCGCCAGCAGGCACAGGAACGGCATGACCGGCAGATTGTATCGCGGGATCACATAGGCCCCGGCATGCACCGCCCAGAACAGCGCCATCACCGCGAGCATCACGCGCATGCCCCGCCCGAAGCGGCGCCAGCCAGTGAGCGCGACGGCCGCCATCGCAAGCAATGCCAGTTGCTGCGCCACGCTCGCCCAGCGCAGCAGGCGGACGGCAAGACCCTGGCCTTCATCGGCATGTGGTGGCTCCGGCAGCCAGAACAGCGCCAGCTTCCAGGCTGCCAGCCGCGCGGTATCGCCGGGATGGGCAGCGATATGCGCGCGGGCTAGATCGCCCAGCCGATCAGTCGCGGCCAGTTCGCCGAGGTCGCGGTGCAGCTGGCGCCATCGGTCGCTACCCAGCGGCGTGTCGCGCATCGACACGAAACGGCCGGTCGCGTTGGCATTGTTGCCGATATAGAGGTTGAAGGCCGCATTGGTGGTCAGCACGGGGCGGCCCAGCATGGCATCGGTATGCCATAGCCAGGGGCCGAGCACGACCGCCACGCCCAGCGCAAAGGCGACCGCGGGCCCGCCGGGGCGCCCTGCACGCCCGCGCCACCACAAGGCGAGCGGCAGCGCAAGCGCGGTCAGGATCACCGAACCGCCGGCCAGCACCCCGGCGCCATAAATGAGCCCCGCCACCGCCGCGACGATCCGCGGCCGGCGGGTGTCGAGCAGCATCACCAGCGCCAGCGCAAAGCCAATGAGCAGCGGCACCGACAGATTTTCGCGCGTCAGCGTGACATTGGCGACCACCATCGGCGCGAGCAGCGCGAAGAACAGCGCCGCCAGCAGCGCAACGCCCCGCCCGGCCAGCCGCCGGGCAAGCGCATGGAGCAGCAAGATGCTGATCGCGACGAGAATCAGATTGGGCACCAGCGCCACGGCCGGCCACGCCCCGAACAGCGCGAAGAACGGCGCCAGCACGAACGGATAGCCCGGGCTGTAGAACGCCGCATTGCCCCAGATGTCGCGCATCGGCGCCTGGCCGGCCAGGGTCTGCGCCATCATGAAATAGGACGCCTGATCGGCATCGCCCAGATTGGCCGACAGGACCATGCCCGCCGCAAGCCGCACCGCCAGCGCCAGCAGCACGATCAGCGCCAGCGCCGCAGCACCCTGTCGGGGGGAAAGACGCGAAGGCGGCAGCATCGCCATTCGCCATGGCACAACCGCCATTGAGATTGGCTTAAGACGGTTAGGCTAAACGCTTTCTGCATGAAGATGACCGATCTGGCCCTGATTCTGACCAGCGTGGCGATGAGCTCGGGCGCGCAGTTCGCGTTGAAGATGGGCGCCAGCGCGCCGCAGGTGAAGGCCGCGATTGCCGGCGGCGGCACGCTCGTCGCGCGCGCCTGGGCGCTGGGCACCACGCCGATGCTGGTGCTGGGCCTCACCATCTATGCCCTGTCGGCGGCGGCATGGATCGTGGTGCTGTCGCGGCTCGACCTGTCCTTTGCTTATCCCTTTGTCGGGCTGGGCTTCATCATGACCTTTCTGGTCGGCGCGCTGCTGCTGGGCGAGGGCGTCAATGCCTGGCGGCTGGCCGGCACGCTGTTGATCGCGGCCGGTGCCGTGCTGGTTGCGCGCGGCGGCTGACGGCTATTTCGCCGCCCGGTCGTACCACGCGCCCAGATCGGCGTGGAGCTGTGCCAGCGCGTCGGGGTTCAGATAGATCATGTGGCCGCTTTCATAATATTTGAAGCTGATATTGCCGCGCAGCTCGGGCGGCAGCAGCATGTGGTTGGCATCGAACTCGGCGCCATAAAAGGGCGTCGCCATGTCGTAATAGCCGTTCAGGAACAGCACCTTCAGATGCGTGTTGGTCCGCATGGTATAAGCCAGATCGACGGCGGTGTTGGGCGAGGTCTGCGGCCCGCGCCCGCCCGGCGCGCGGTGGCGCCAGTCCCAGTCGAAGCCGCCGTCGCGGGCGGACAATTTATAGGTCAGGTCCGTCTTGTAGCCCAGCGTCTTGGCCGCATAGTCCATGAAGCTGGCGACATAGGCGCCGGTGATCGCGGTCGAGGCGGGATCGTCATCGGGGCTGTCGGCATTGGCGTCCGTCGGGTTCGCCAGATAGCGCGCGTCGAGCCGCCCGGTCGACACGCGCCGGTCGCGCAGAAGTTCGGTCTGGAAATGCGGCAGGTCGATGCGCAGGTTGGCGCGGCGGATGAACGCCTCGCTCAGCCCGGTATAGGCCGCCATCTGGCGCGCGGTGGCGGCGGCTTCCTCCTCGCTGATCGCGCTGCCCTTGGCGAGCGCGGCGGCATAAGGCCCGCTCACCCAGGCGCGCACCTCGGCGATGAAGGCGGCCAGGTCCGCCGGGCGGTTGGCCAGCCGGTTGTGGTACCAGGCGGTTGCCGCATAGCCGGGGAACAGCACCTGATAATTCTGGTCATAGCCCGGCTGGCGCACGCCATAATTGAGGATGGTGGACAGCAGGACGACGCCATTAAGGCTCATCCCCCGCTGCTCCAGCTGCGCGGCGAGCGCCCCCGAGCGCAGCGTGCCATAGCTTTCGCCGAACAGGAATTTGGGGCTGCCCCAGCGCTGGTTCTTGGTGACGTAACGCATGATCGCGCGGGCAAAGGCGTCGACATCCTGGTCCACGCCCCAGAAATCCTTGCCGGTCTTGTCGCCCAGCGGGCGCGACCAGCCCGCCCCCATCGCATCGATGAAGACCAGATCAGTCTTGTCGAGCAGCGAATAGGGGTTCGCCGCCACGCCGTAGGGCGCGGGCTTCACATAGACGGGCGCCGTCGTCTGCACCCGCACCGGGCCGAAGCTGCCCATGTGCAGCCAGATCGTCGCCGAGCCCGGGCCGCCATTGTAGAAGAAGGTCACCGGCCGGTTGCCGCCGCCATCCTTGGTATAGGCGGTGTAGAACATGCTGCCGATCGGCTTTGAATCATCATCGCGCAGCGTCAGCGTGCCGGCGGTGGCCGTATAGGCAATTGCGGTGCCCTTCACCGTCACGCTGCCCTTGCTGACGGCGGCGGTTTCTTCCACCGGCGGCTTGGCCCAGGCGGCTTCGACCTCCGCCACCATCGCGTCCTTGTGCGCCGGCGCCTTGGCGGTGTCGGGCTTCTTTTCCTGCGCCAGCGCGGGCGTGGCAACGAGCATCAAAGCGGCAAGCGCGAGGCGCATCAGATCATTCCCCCCGGTATCGGTATCTCTTGGGGGGAGACCTTGCCGCGCCCCGCGCCGGTGCGCAAGCGCCGCTTGCCGGGCTCAGCCGACGCGGCGTTCCGCCCAGATCTGGCGGCTGACGGCGTTTTGCTGGCGGTTGAGGTTGATCTGCTGCTGGCGGGTCAGATAGCCGCCATTGCCGATAATCGCGGCGCGCTTTTGCAGGTTGATCGCGCGCACGTCGCGGTGCAGGTCGCGGGCCTCGGCGCCGGAAAGCTGGCCCTGGCGATAGCCGGCCACGATGCGGGCATTCTGGTTGATCACGCGGTTGTTGACCTGGGCAATGCGCGGATGGCGCGGATAGGCATTGGCAATGGCCGGCACGGTGATCAGCGCGCTGGCGGCAATAGCGATGGCGACGGGTTTGAACATGGCTGGCGTCCCTTGCTGCAGCGCCAAAGCATTATTGCCAGGCGCCCATGCACATTGCCGCTTTCAACCTGTCACGCCGCTGAACAGATGCTCGGAATAAGTATAACAGGCGCCGCTATAGTGTCGCAATATGTATCAACGAAAGTATAGTTAAGCGACATCAAGCATCTTCACTATCGCAGCGACTTTTGCAGCCATGGCCGCGCTCGCAAAAAGGCGCGATAGGCGCGCTCCAGCAGCCATTCCATGCCGGGCAGCCTTGCCATCAGCCCCAGCGGGCGCAGCAGCGGGATAGCCCGCCACATCGCGGCAAAGGCCGCCGCGCCCGACAGCAGCACGCCATTTTCGGCGGCATGGAAGCGCGCAAGCAGCGCGGCGCGATCGATCGGGCAGCCACCGCCATCGCCGGTGGCCACATCGACGAAATCAATCGCGCCGCGCCGGTCCAGCCGCCGCATCAGGGCAATCTCGCGCGTGCACAGGGGGCAGGCGCCATCATACCAGACGGTCAGCCTATTCATTGCCGCCGATGAAGTGGCCGAGCTGCCCCAGCACCGATCCCTCGCCCGCGTTGCGCCCGGTGCCGGTAGCCGTTGCCAGCACCCGGCCAGCAAGGCGGCCGAACGGCAGCGACTGAATCCACACTTTGCCCGGCCCGCGCAGCCGGGCAAAGAACAGCCCCTCGCCACTGAACAGCACGCTTTTCACGCCGCGCACCATTTCCAGGTCGAAATCGATGCTGGGGGTATAGGCCGCCAGGCACCCGGTATCGACGTGCAGCACTTCGCCCGGCGCCAGTTCGCGCTCGACCAGCGTGCCGCCCATGTTGACGAACACCCAGCCATCGCCCTCCAGCTTCTGCATGATGAAGCCTTCGCCGCCGAACAGCCCGGTCATTACCCGGCGCTGAAAGGCCAGCCCCACCTGCACGCCCTTGGCCGCGCACAGAAACGCATCCTTCTGCGCGATCAGCGTGCCGCCAATGTCGGACAGTTTGAGTGGCAGGATCACTCCCGGAACGGGCGCGGCAAAGGCGACGCGCGCCTTGCCCTGGCCGCGATGGGTGAACACGGTCATGAACAGCCCCTCGCCGGTCAGCAGCCGCTTGCCCGCGCCGATCAGCTTGTCCATCAGCCCGCCGCCCGCGCCCGACCCGTCGCCGAACACGGTGGTCAGCTCGATGCTGGCATCCTTCCACACAAAGGCGCCCGCCTCGGCCAGCGCGCTTTCGCCGGGGTCCAGCTCGATCTCCACGAACTGCAGGTCCTGGCCCTTGATCTCGAAATCGATTTCGTCGGCACCGCCACGGCGGGGCTGGCTCCAGGGGCTCTCGGGCATCGGCGACTCTCCTGTTCGGGTGGAGCCACTGGTTTAGCCCGGATGGCGCCCCATCGCCAGCATCACCCCGGCCGGCGGCGGATCATCAAGGATTGCACTGGTCGCAGCTGGCGGGGTCGGCGCGGCGGTCGGGCTCCAGCACGCCTTCCACGGCATGGCCGCAGCCCAGGCACTGATAAAGCTGGCGCCATGCGCTCTGCGTCGGCGCGCCGCACCAGCCACAGGGGCGGCCCGGCCCCAGCTGTGGCACCCAGCCGGGATGCGCACACACCGGGCAGCGCGCCGCCCAGCGTTCGGCAAGGTTCGCAGCCGCCCGCCCGATCGAGGCCATGCGGCGCGGATTGCGATGGGCGCGCATGTCGGTTTCGATCCACACCGCGCCATGCTCTGCGATCGCCGCCGCCACGGCGCGGTCGAACGCTGCCCAGTCGGCAATATCCTTGGTAATCGGCTGCGCGCCGCCCGGCGTCATCAGCACCAGCCCGTGCGCGGGAAAGCCGCACAGATCGGCAAAGTGGCGCGCATCGTCGGGCGCGCTCACCTGCTGATGCGCATAATTGGTGTCGAAGGTGCGGTCGGCGCCGATCAATTCGCGGCCGTCGCGGTCGCGCATCAAGACGATCTCGTGCCCGCCTGGCACGATGGGGAGCGCGGGGTGCGGGCCGAACGCGCCCTCGCTGGCAATCGCCACCTGTGCCCAGGGCCACAGGTCTAGCGCCGCCTGCGCCTTGGCGCGCGCGGCCTCCATCTGGTCACCCGCGCGGGCCACGTCGCGGGTGAAGGTGCCGAACCGGTCGGTATCCAGCCCGGCGGGTGTCTGGCGGAACGCGAGCTCCAACGCCTCGAGCGCTGCGACGATGACCGGCGCCTTGCCGTGCATCGTCGCAACGACCGACGGAGCCCCCCGCCAGTCCCAAACGTCGCCGCGATCAGGCAGCGACGAAATAGTCGGAACGCAAGACTTCGACATCGCTGACGAACAGAACGCCCGGCTTGTGCATAAAGATCCGCCCGATGTTGCGCGCGGCCTGCCGCACCGCTTCGGACGGGCCGACGCCGACGAACATCACCAGACCCGTGCGGTCGTTGAAAATGGTGCGCGCCTGGTGAAAGCCGCCATGGCCCATGCCGGCGACGTCGCGCAGGATCGTCCAGCCGCCAAGCCCGGCATCGCGCAGCGCGTCTTCCACCAGCTTGGCGTCCTCGGCCTCGACGACCGCCTCCACCTTGCGCATCGGATGCAGTTCGCCATCTTGAAGTGACATGTAACTTCCCCTGTTAGAAATCGACGAGTGCCGAGCAGCCGGTGCCGTCGGCCATCATTTCGGTGTCCGGCCGCCAGCGCTGGGCCGCGCCGGTCTCCGGATCGACCACCACCAGCTGCACCCAGCCATTGCCGAACAGCCGCCGCAGCACCGCCTGCCCCGCCACCACCTGCTCGACCAGGGCATAGGGCGCCTGGACGATGGTGAGCAAGCGCTGCGGCACATGCGCGGGCGTGCCGTCGTCATGGAACAGCGCCTGCATCGGCAGGCCGACCGCCAGATCGCCACCATTGCCGCGCAGCACGCCAATGCGGCCGACGGGGTTATGGATGGTCTTGTCGCCCGCGCCGAAGCGGCGATTGTCGAGCGTGGAGAACAGATACTGGCAGTTGATCCACTGCGCGACCACCATCGGCGCGGTCAGGATGGTGGCCAGCGCCTCGCCCGTCGGGTCGATCCGCCAGTCATAGCTGTGCAGGAACGAGCGCCCCTCCAGATCGATATCGGCGGTGAAGCTGCGCTGCGCGACGATGAAGGCAGCGTTGCCGGCCAGCCCCCATTCGGGCCGCACCTCGCCCCAATGCGCCGCACCCGTCGCCAGATCGTCGGCCGGGCGGTGGAGCAGCTTGGCCCGCCGCGCGCGATTGGCGACCCCGGCGCGCGCCAGCGCTGCGCGCAGCTTGGCCAGATCCTCGGCATGGCTGGCGGGCAGGCAGCAGGTGTCGAACAGCGTCACCTCGTCCACCGTCGTGTCATGCTCGGCGGGCACGAAGATGGTGTCCTCGGGGATCGCCTCGCCCTCTGCCGCCAGCGCCGCGCGCACCGCCGGATCGTTCATGATCGCTGCCATCGCGCGGGCATTGGCGGCGCCGCCATGGCCCGCACAGGCGCCGCAGTCATAGGCCGCGCCATAGGGGTTGTTGACGGTCTGGCCGCGATGTCCGGCCAGCACTACCAGCCGCGCGGTGCGCCGCTCCATGCCAGTGAGCGCAAACAGCGCGCGGGCATAGGCCAGCCGCTCCTCGGCACTGAGGCCGGCATCGCCGCCCGGCACCGGATCGAGCGAGGGGGCAAGCGCAGCGCCATCCCCCTTCATCGCGCGCGCCATTTTCTGCGCGGCGCGCGGCAGCAGCGTGCTCGCCACCATCAGCGCGCCGGCGAGCGGGCCGACCGCTTCGGCAGTGGCGAAGGCGGTTGCCGCCCCGCCCTTCATCGCGCCGAACAGGTCGCGCGTCGCGGCCGAGCGGCGCTCCAGCGCAATCGCCTCGCGCGCGGCCTTTTCCTGGCCAGGTGCTGCGACCATGGTCAGGTCCTGCTGCGGCTGGACGAGCACCGGCAGCTGGCGGGTGCGCGGGCGGTTGGGCTCGCGCACCGCGATCATCAGGCCGAAAAAGCCCGCATAGCCGAAGGTTTCGAAATTGCCCTCCGCCTCGAACGCGCGGCGATAGGGTTCGCTGCGCACGTCGATGCACATCACCAGCTGCGCGTCGGGGCGGGTGGCGCGTGCCGGCGCCTGCGGCCGGGCGAGCCGGGGGACCAGCATTTCGCGGTAGCCGACCTCGGCCGCACGCTGGAAAATCGCGCCCAGCGCATCCTCGCCGCCGGCCGACACCTGCTGCAGCGCGTCGCCGCCGGCATCGATCGAGAAACCGAAATGCTGCGCCAGTTGCTGCGCAACATCGGTAACCACCGGCGCCAGGCGCGGCCGCATGCGGGTGGCGGGGGCGGCCCGCACCACCAGCAGCTGCAGCGCCAGCAGCGAGGCCATGTCGGCCGGGGCATGCGCCACCAGCTCGGCATCGACATGGTCGGTGCGCCAGCGGATGTGCCCCGCCCAGCCGGGCAGGCGCGCGATCAGCCGCTGCAGGAACAAGATGCGGTCATCATCGTCGATGCCCAGCACTTCCAGCCCCTGCGTCACCGCATCGACCGCATCGCGCGGCACCGAGGCGAGCAGCGCGCGCAGATCGCCCTCGGCCAGGCCCTTGAACACCGGGTCATGCCCGATCAGCGTCAGCACCGCTCGGTACAGGCCCTTGTCGCGCCCGGGCATCGCGGCGGACGCCGTGCCGCCGTCGAAAAAGGCCGCGCACCATTTGGCGACCAGGTCCATCGCCGGGTCTTCCGCCGCAATCCGCGCGGGGTTGAGCGGCAGGCGCGTCAGCCGCGCCATCATGCAGTCGAGCATCGAAACGCCGGCACCAACCGGGTCAGCGGCGGCATCCGCCCCGCCCAGCGCGACGACGGCCGCGTCGCGCAGCGCCGCTTCGCTCAGCCGGCCCTGCGCCAGCAGGCGGCGCCACAGCTGCAGCGGCAGCGCGGCATTGGCGTCGAACAGCTCGGCCCCTTCCTTGACCGCATCTTCAAAGGGCAGCTCTTCAAGCCCGGTGAGCGGGTTGACGGCAATCGCCCCGTCGAGCGGCCACACGGGCGGCACGATCCGTTCGGCGATGTTGATCTGCAGCTCGGTCTCGGCGCGGCGCTGTTCGGGCTGCACCCGCAGCGGCGGATAAGCGATGTTCATGGTCATATGCCTTTCTTCAAGCAGCCACGCCGGCGTTCAGCAAGCGCACATAGAGACTGGGGGGCAGCGCGTTGCCGCGCAGCGCCTGCCACACCCACACCCCCAGGAAGGGAAGCGCGGCGGCCAGCGCAATCACCCCGGCGACCGGCGACACGCCTTCCGCATGCGCCATGCCAGCGCCGATCAGCGTCAGCCCGGCGGTATGCGCCACCACCAGCGCCACGACAAAGCCCAGCAGCTGCACCCAGCGCCCGGTCTTGCTGCGCATCGTGCCAAGCGCGGTGGCGAGGCCGGTGGCGGTTGCCAGCAGCAGCGGCAGCAGTGCCGCCTCGCTGCGGCCCATGGCGACCAGGGCAACGCCGCCCGCCACCACTGCGGCCGAGATGACGCCCAGCGTCGCCCCGTCGAGCTTGCTCATCGCGGTGTCGGTCTGCCCGCCGATCGCCGAGCCCGAGCGCAGGAACAGCCATGCCTTGAACAGGCCGTGCGCGACCAGGTGCCAGAGTGCAGCGGCATAGGCGCCCATCCCGCACGACAGGATCATGAAGCCCATCTGCGCCACCGTCGATCCGGCGAGCGCGCGCTTGATGTCCGGCCGGACCAGCGCGATGCCGGTGCCCCAGAGCGCGGCGATGATGCCGGCGACCACGGCGGCGATCTGCACCAGCGGCGCGGCTTCCATCACCGGCGCGAAGCGGATGAGGAGGAAGCCGCCGGCATTGACGAGACCCGCGTGCATCAGCGCCGAGACCGGCGTCGGCGCGGTCATCGAGCCGATCAGCCAGCCATCAAAGGGCGGCAGCGCCGAGCGCGCCATCGCCGCGACCAGGAACAGCGCGGCGACCACGGTCAGCACCACCGGCTCGAAGCTCAGCTCGGCGCTCAGCATCGCCTTCAGCTCGATGCTGTTGGCGTGGATCGCCAAAATGGTGAGCGCGACCAGCAGCGCGGCATCGCCGATGATGAAGGTGCGGCGTGCGCGCGCCTCGGCCGCGCGGGCCTCCGCCCAGCCATCGACATGGCCGATCAGGCTGGCGAGCAGCTGGCCGCTGGCCAGCCAGCCCAGCGCCAGCGCAATCGCGTCTTCAGCGGCAACCGCCAGCAGCACGCTTGACGCGAGCAGCGCGACGGTGACGGCAAAGCTGCGCGGCGCCCGGTCGGCGCGCATATAGCGGCTGGAAAAAGCCAGCGCGATGGTGGCGACAAAGCTGGTCAGCGTTATCAGCGTCAGCACCAGGCCATCGGCCTGCACCTCGCCCAGCGCGGCCGCAACCGCCAGTGCCAAGCTCGCCACCAGGCCAAGGGCGGCGCCCAGCGTTGCCCGCTCGATCGCCTTGGCCCCATCGGCGCTCAGCGCGAGCGCCGCCCCCATCACCAGCAGACCTGCCGGAATCAGCATCATCATGGTAAAAGACCCTCCGTTGGGTGGGCCGATGGCGGAACGATCACCATTTGCAAAACGATTAGTTGAAATGTTATGCATTGAATACGTAAATGATAGGCGACCATGCCGCACCGAACGCTTGACCTGGACCTGCTGCGCGCTTTCGTGACCGCCGCCGATGCGGGCGGTTTCACCCGCGCGGGCGCGCTGCTGGGGCGTACCCAGTCGACGATCAGCCTGCAGATCAAGCGGCTGGAAGACTCGCTGGGCGGCCGCCCGGTGTTCCAGCGCACACCGCGCCTGTTGAAGCTCACCCCCGATGGCCAGGCGCTGCTCCACCATGCCCGCGCGATGCTGCGGCTGAACGACGCCGCGATTGCCGAACTGGTCGAACCCGAAGTGGCCGGGCGGGTGCGGCTGGGCGTGCCGGAGGATTTCGCCACCGCCCATCTGCCGAGCGTTCTGGCCGCCTTTACCGACGCGCATCCCCGCGTCGAGCTGGAGGTGACGTGCGACCTGACGCTCAACCTCCACGCCAAGTTCCGCGCGGGCGAGTTCGACCTGGTGCTGCTGAAGCGCGAGCCCGATGTCGCGATCGAGGGAGTGCGGGTGTGGCGCGAACCGCTGATCTGGGTCGCGCGCGACGCGCAATCGGTGCCGGCGGACGGCATTGTGCCGCTGATCGTGTCGCCGGCGCCGTGCGTCTATCGCCAGCGCGCGACGGCGGCGCTCGATGCGCATGGCCGGCGATGGCGGATTGCCTATACGTCAACGTCGCTGGCCGGCACGCAGGCGGCGGTCAGCGCCGGGCTGGGGGTGGCGGTGCTGCCGCGCGAAATGTGCCCGCCGGCACTGGTGATGGTGGGCACCGATGGCGCCCTGCCGGCACTGGCCGATACCGAGATCGCGCTGATCGAAGCGCCCAACGTCTCCGTCACCGCGCACCGCTTCGCCCAGCACATCGCCGCCGCGCTGGAGCGATTTTAGGGCTGGATCACGCCGCTCCCTCAAGTCGATCGAAAATAGGGACAGTCCCCATTTTTTTCTAAGGGACTGTCCCTATTTTAGGCCGGCGCAGCCCTGTTGGAAATGCCCGCAAGAAGACGCGATCCGGTGTCCACGAGACGCTCTACTTAAGCCGGCGGCGGCACCAGCCCGATCAGCTTCAGCACCACCGCCTGCGCCACCATCACCGCCAGCCAGTGGAGCGCATCGCCCATCACCGATCGTGGCGCCTGCCCCCGCGCCAGCCCGGTCACCGCCAGCACCGGCAACACGAAGCCGATCCAGATCACCACCGCACTCGCCACTGCCATCACCCAGGGCGAGGCCTTGTCGGGCGCCAGGATCAGCGCGCCCGCCAGAATCGACGCCAGCCAGAATTCCGCCAGCACCGCCACCAGCCCCAGCGCCGGCGACGCGCTGCGCCCGCCGAGCCGCAGTGACAGTCCGCCGATCGCCAGCCCCGCGATCGTCGCGATGACAATTGGCACCAGATTGATCATGATGTAGATCATCGTCGCCCCCGCCGTTCATGCAGCGCCTAGCAGACGGCCAGTTAGGGCACATCATCAATTAACCAAAGGCCGCTAGACCGGTTGAGAATGTTGGCCATTACCCACGGAACACCCTCCGCAATCAGCTGGCGGCGCGTCGTGACGATTGCGCTTGCCTATGGCGTGCTGGCGGTGGCGATGATCCGGCTGACGCGATTCGACGACGGCCTGGCGACCTTGTGGGTGGCATCCGCGCTGCTGATGGCGGAACTGCTGATCGCGCCCAATCCCCGCCAGCAATGGGCCACCATCCTTGGCTGCGGCACGGCGATGTTGACCGCCGGCGTGATGCTCAACTTCACCTTCTTTGGCAGCGCCCAGCTGGCGCTGGCCAATATCGGCGAGGTGATGCTGACCGTCATCCTGCTGCGCCGATTCGGCCATGCGCGAACCTATTTCGAAAGCGCTGCCGGCGTCGGCTGGTTCGCGCTGTCGGTGGCCATGGCAATGGCCGCAGTCGCCATTCCGACGGGCGTGCTGCTCAGCCTCTCGCTCGACCGGCCATGGACCAATTTCGCCTTTGCCTGGTTTGCCGGGCACGGGCTGGGGCTGGTGGCGTTCACGCCGCTGTTCACCCTGATCCTGACCGGCGAGGCACGCCGCCGCCTGACCGAGATAACGGCGCGCGAACTTGTGGAGGGATGGGTTCTGCTCACCTCGCTGCTGGCGGTCTGCGTCGCGGTGTTCAGCCAGGCGGTCTATCCCGTGCTCTACCTGCCGGTGCTGCCGCTCATGATCATTGCCTTCCGGCTGGAACGGCTGGGCACGATGCTGGGCATCGTCATTCTGGCGGTAACGGGGACGGCGGCGACGGCGCTGGGCCATGGCCCGTCCTTTGTCGGTGAAAATCTCGACATGCACATCCGCCTGTTGCAGACCTTCCTCGCGGTGACGGTGCTGACCGTGCTGCCCGTCGCCGGGGAGATGAAGCATCGGCGCGAGATCATGCGGCGGCTGCGCGAAAGCGAGATGCGCCACAAGCTGATCACCGAAAGCGCCACCGACATGATCATCATGCTGGGGCGCAGCGGGCACATCACCTATGCCTCGCCATCGACGCTGGAAGTCACCGGCTTCCCGCCCGAGGATCTGCTGGGCCTGCATCCGCATGATCACCCCAGCGGCCCCGACCGCGAGACGATGGCGCTGGCCAGCGAACAGTCCCGCACGCTGCGCGACAAGCCGTCGATCGTCGAATATCGCGCCTACACCGCCGATGGCACGCTGCGCTGGTTCGAGGCGCATACCCGCACCACCTTCGACGCGGAGGGCCATGTATCGGGCTGGGTCACGGCGGTGCGCGACATTTCGGCACGAAAGGCGCTCGAGCAGCGGCTGGCGCATGCCGCCACCACCGATCCGCTGACCGGCCTTGCCAACCGGCGCAAGTTCGACGCGATCATCGACCGAAAGATCGCCGCCGCCGCCAATGGCACAGTGCAGGGCTGCGTCGCGCTGTTCGACATCGATTTCTTCAAGCGCGTAAACGACGAGTTCGGCCATGCGGTGGGCGACCTTGTGCTGGAAACCTTTGCCAGGGCCGCGCAACGCTGTGTCCGCGCCGGCGACCAGGTCGCGCGGCTGGGCGGTGAGGAATTCGGGCTGATCCTTGATGGCGCAACGCTAGACCAGGCCGCGCGCGTGTGCGAGCGCGTGCGCGAGGAAGTCGCTCAGGCGATCACCACGACGCCAACCGGCGCCGCCGTGCGCGTTACGGTAAGCGCTGGGATCGCGCCGATCAGCGCAGAGCAGGGCCGCGTGCAGTTGATGCGCGCGGCCGACGAAGCGCTGTACCGGGCCAAGGCCGGAGGGCGCGACCGGCTCGCCTTCGCCGCCTGACGCCCCCCGCACCTTTCCCGCGCCGCCGGGGCTTGCCGCCAGCCGATTCGCGCTTAGGCTCGGGATGATGACCGACACCATGCCAGAAGCCATTCCCGCCGCCACGCTGGTGCTGTTCCGCGACCGCGCGGGCGCCCCGCCCGAGCTGCTGATCGTGGAGCGGGCGAAGGCAATGGCCTTTGCCGGCGGCGCGCTGGTTTTCCCCGGCGGGCGGATCGACGCGGGCGACCGCGCACTGGCGCTGGAGCTCGCGGCCGATCCGTTGATCGATGCCGCCCGCATCGCCGCGATCCGCGAGATGATCGAGGAAGCCGGCGTTGCCGTCGGCCTAGCGCCGCATCCGACGCCGGACCAGCTCACCGCGATCCGCGTCGCGCTGCATGCCGGCGAAACGCTGGGCGCCGTCCTCGACCGCCACGGCCTGACGCTCGATCTGGCGGCGCTGGAGCCGTTCGCGCGCTGGCGGCCGGCGCATCTGCACATGCGCATTTTCGACACGCTGTTCTTCCTGGCCGCCGCCCCCGCCGATGCCGCGCCGCGCGTCGATGGCACCGAGAATAGCCGCGCCTTCTGGGCGAGCGCCGCGCAGGTGCTGGCCGAGGCCGATGCCGGGCGCGCGACGATCATCTTCCCGACGCGGCGCAATCTGGAACGGCTGGTGCAATTTGCCGATTTCGCCGAGGCGGTCGCCCATGCACGCCGGCACCCGGTGGAGACGATCACACCCTGGGTCGAGGCGCGCGACGGCGCCGACCATCTGTGCATTCCCGAAGGGCTGGGCTATCCGGTCACGTCCGAGGCGATGAGCCGCGTTGATCGGGGGTAACGGTCCGATCGCGCGGGTCAGTTCGGCAGCGCGCCGGCCTCCACCTTTTCCACCCAATAGGGGAAGAAGCTGGGTTCGCGCGTGGACCAGCCCTGGGCGGTGGCGGCCGCCTCGCTGATCGACTGGAGCAGGCGGCGGCGCATTTCGGGCTGCAAATGCGGCAGCGCGGCGGCGGCGCAGAAGGCGGCCGGCAGCCACGGCCGCACGGTGGCGCCCAGCAGCCGCTCATACAGGAAGCGATAGGCCGAAAAGCTGCACAGCCGGCCCTGGCCCAGATCGAAGGCGGAGAGCGACACCAGCTGGCCCAGAAACGCATCGACCTGATCGATGCCGCTTTCGCTGGGGACGGTGGCGCGGATGTCGGGCAGCCGGTCGTACAGGCGATATTGCGCGCGGATGCTGGCGGCCTCGACCACGTCGCGCGACCAGCGGGCCAGCGCGTCGTCGCGTTCCAGCCCAATGTCGAGCGAGCGGCGCACATAACGCTGCGTTGCAGCGCTGAACCCGGCAAACTCTTTCATCTCGGCCAGTGCCATGGCGCCGGCGGCGGGCTTCATCCGCGAACTCATCTCTGTTGTCCCATCATCCTTGTTGCGACCTGTGCATTCTGCGACCGATTTGGTTAACAGCACCTTAGCGATACGCCGCCAAGGTTCGAAAAACACCATATCGCGCTGCACAATGCAATAAGTTTACGCCGGTGTCGCCACTGTGGTTACATTATGACAATAATGTAAGCTGGGGCACCGGCGACCCGGCGCAACAAAAAAGGCCCGGCAGGTTTCCCCGCCGGGCCCAGCGTCTTCGCGACGAAGCTGCTTAGTCGCGGCTGCCGAACAGCCGCAGGATGAACAGGAACATGTTGATGAAATCGAGATAGAGGTTGAGCGCGGACATGATGACCACGCGCCCCTCATATTCGGTGCCGGCCACCTCGGCATACATCGCCTTGGTGCGCTGAGTGTCATAGGCGGTGAGCCCGGCGAAGATCAGCACGCCCAGGATCGAGATGACCAGACCCAGCGGGCCGGACTGGACGAACAGGTTGATCAGGCTCGCCACGATGATGCCGACCAGGCCCATGATCAGGAAGGTGCCCATCGCCGACAGGTCCTTCTTGGTCGTGTAGCCCCACAGACTCAGCGCCGCGAAGCTGGCCGACGTGGCGAAGAAAGCCTGTGCGATCGACAGCGGCGAATAGACCAGGAAGATGGTCGACAGCGACAGGCCCATCGCCACCGCAAAGCCCCAGAACATCATCTGCAGCGTCGCGGTCGACATCCGCATCTGGCCAAAGCTCATGCCGAACACGAAGCCCAGGGGCGCCAGCGTGATGATCCACTTCAGGATGCCGCCGCCCGCAAACACCTGCTCCGCCGCGCCGGTCTGCACGAAGCCGAGCGCGACGATGCCGGTCAGCAGGATGGCCGACAGCATATAGTTGTAGACCGAGAGCATGTAGGACCGCAGCCCCGCGTCGTACGCGGCGCCGCGCAGACCCGCACTGGCCGCATAGGCGGCGCCCGGCCGGGGATCAGACCAATTTGCCATGTGAAACAAACTCCGTTGCCCGGGAAACACCCCGGATAGGCGAAATATCGGGTTTTTCAATGCAGCTTTCAAGCAAAACCGGTATCGGCCGGGCGCACCGCCGGGCAATTTCTGTGCCATTGTACAGCAGCTTAACGGCGGATGAATGCCGCCGCCCTCGACAGGCGTGCCATTGCAGCGCAGATTTGGCGCGCGATGCACAGGCTTTTCATCGGTTTATGCCCGCCGCCGCCGATCCGTGCCCGGCTGCTGGCGATCATGGGCGGCGTGCCCGGCGCGCGCTGGCAGGACGATGCGCAACTGCATCTGACGCTGCGCTTCATCGGTGAAGTGGACGGACGCGTCGCGGCTGACATTGCCGATCTCTTGGCGACCATCCATGCCCCGGCGCCAAAGGTGGCGATCAGGGGCGTGGGCGCGTTCGACAGGAAAGGCCGGCCCGACGCGATCTGGGCCGGCGTCGCGCCCGCCGCGCCGCTCGCCGCGCTCCACCGCAAGATCGACCATCTGCTCGTCCGCCTCGGCCTGGCGCCGGAGGGGCGCGCCTTCGTGCCGCACATCACGCTTGCCCGGCTGGCGCGCGGTGCCGATGCGCGCGCGGCGACCGATGCCTTTCTGACGCGCCATGCGGGCCTCACCAGCGATATGTTCAGCTGCGACGATCTGATCCTCTACGAAAGCCATCTCGGCCATGGCGGCGCAGCCTATCGCGTCGCCGCGCGCTGGCCCCTGGGTTGACCGCCGGGTTGACCGCCGGCCGGGCTCTGCTAGGCGACGGTCAAAAGGGGAAGCGCATGGACCAGCCCGCCGGGGAAACCACCCCCCGCACCACAGCCTACGCCTGGTATGTCCTTGCCGTGCTGTTCGTCGTCTATGTGCTGAACTTCGTCGACCGGCAGATCATCTCGATCCTGGCGGAGGACATCAAGCGCGACCTCCATCTGCGCGATGAGGATCTGGGCTTTCTCTACGGCACTGCCTTTGGCGTTTTCTATGCGCTGTTCGGCATTCCGCTGGGCCGGCTGGCGGACAATTGGCACCGGGTGCGGCTGATGACGCTGGGGCTGGCGCTGTGGTCGACGATGACGGCGCTGTCGGGCTTTGCGCGCAGCGGCACCGCGCTTGCCGGCGCGCGGATCGGCGTGGGCATTGGCGAGGCAACCGCCAGCCCGTCCGCCTATTCGCTGATTTCGGACTGGTTCCCCAAAAGGCTGCGCGCGACCGCGCTCGCCATCTATTCGGCCGGGCTTTATGTCGGCGGCGGCCTGTCGCTGGGCATTGGCGGGCTGATCGTGAAGGGCTGGAACCAGGCCTATCCCGATGGCGGCCCGCTGGGGCTGAGCGGGTGGCAGGCGGCGTTCCTGATCGTCGGCATTCCCGGCCTTGGCCTTGCCCTGCTGATCGCCACGCTGCGCGAGCCGCCGCGCGGCCAGTCCGAGGGATTGCCGCCGCCCCCGCCCCATCCGGCGCCGTTTGCCGCCTTTTTTCAGGAACTGGTCACCATCGTGCCGCCGCTCACCCTGATCGGCGCGGCGATGGGCGGGGCGCGTGCGCTGATCGCGAATCTGGCCGGGCTGGCGGTGATCGCGGCGGCGGTGACCATGCTGGTGCGGCTGGGCGAGCCGGTGCCGCAATGGGTGGCGGTGGGGATCGGCGTCTATGCCGTTTATTCCTGGGCCGGCGCCCTGCGGCGGCGCGACCCGCCCACCTTTGCGCTGATCGTCGCCAATCCGGCCTTTTTGTGCACGGTCGTCGCCTATGGCCTGAATGCGTTTCTCAGCTATTCAGTCACCTTCTGGGCGCCGCCTTATGCCATTCGCGTGCTGGGCGCGACGCCGGCGGAGGCCGGGTTCATCATCGGCGGCATGGGCGCGCTGTCGGGCTTTCTGGGGGTGACGATCGGCGGGCTGATCGCCGACCGGCTGCGCCAGCGCCATCCGGCCGGGCGGCTGATGGTCGTCATCTTCGGCGCGGTGGTGCCATCGCTCGCCATCGCCACCGCCTTCACCACCAGCAGCATCACGCTGTTCTACATCATGCTGTTCCCGGCACAGGCGCTGGCAAGCTGCGCGCTGGGCGCGGCGGCCGCCACCACGCAGGATCTGGTGCTGCCGCGCATGCGGGGCACCGCAACCGGCACCTTCTTCATCGGCACCACCCTGCTGGGGCTGGCGATGGGGCCCTATCTGGCGGGCCGCGTCTCCACACTGTCGGGCAGCCTGTCGGTCGGCGTGCTGACGATGCTGGCAACGGTGCCGGTCGCGCTGATCGCGGCGATCATGGCCTATCGCCTGGTGCCGGTGGCCGAGGCCAACCGGGAAGCCCGCGCGCGCGCCGCCGGCGAAACCGCGTAAGCACTCCGTTAACCACAAGGCGGTAGTTCCAACACCGTAGTCCTACCGTATGGACGGCAGGGGTGATCGCAAGGGGTGTGCGATGCTATCGGTCGAATTGCTTGTGGCAGAAGGAGATAACCGCCGCGCGCCGCGCCGCCGGGTGCGCATGCCCGGCCGCATGACCACCAGCAACAGCTGGCGCGCGGTGTGCCGGATCGTCGATATTTCGCGCTATGGCGTGCGGCTTGAAACGCTGCACGCGCTGCCGGTGGGCCAGCCGCTGTGGATCACCCTGCCCGGCGAACGCCCCCGCAAGGGCGCGGTCGCCTGGGCCGATGGTCAGCAGGCCGGCTGCGTGTTCGACAAGCCGCTCGACAAGGCACTGGTCGACAGCCTGATCGCGCGCTTCAGCGAGCCAGACACCGTCAATTGAGCGCGAAGACACCGCAGGCAATGCGCGCGCCGCTGTTGCCCGACGGGTCGCTGACCTGATCGTCGCGCGCGGCATGAACGATCATCGCGCTGCCATCGCTATCGAGCAGCCCCGCCATCGTCGCGCCCTTGATGGTGACGCCCAGCGTGCCGTGCCCGTCATTGCCAACAATCAGATTGGGCAGGTCGCCCTCATGCGGGCCGGCAGGGTTCATCAGGCCATGCTTGGTCGCAGCCGGGTTCCAATGGCCGCCCGCCGTCATGAAATCGGTCGGATCACAGCGGCCAACCGCATGGATATGCGCGCCATGCTCGCCCGGTGGCATGCCCATAACGTCCACCGTCAGCCGCAGGCCGCCCTTGGTCTGGCGCGCGGTGGCGCGGCCGACATCGGCACCGGTTGCGGTGCGCAGCGATGCAATCGCCACCGGCCCCGTGGTCGCCTTGCCCATATCCTTGGTATAGCTTGCGCAGCCACCAAGCAGGGCGGCACCGGCGACGAGCGCCGGGAACAGGTTGCGCATTATCTCTCTCCCATTTGCCCGCCCCATGATCGCGTTAGGCAACAGATTGCGTTTTGCCAAGGTAAATGAAGCTGGTTTCTCACGCCATCATCACGGTTTTAAGGTTCATGAACTCGTGCATCCCCCATGGCCCCAGCTCGCGGCCATGGCCCGATTTCTTCACGCCGCCAAAGGCCGCCTCGTTCATGCTGGCCAGCACCTGGTTGATCGCGGTCATGCCGCACTCCAACCAATCCACGAAATAGTCTTTTTCGGCCGCATCGCGCGTCCACACGCTCGAGCCCAGGCCAAAGGGCACGTCATTGGCCAGCGCCACCGCCGCCGCCGCACTGTCGACCCGGAACAGCATGGCGACGGGGCCGAACAGTTCTTCCTGCGCGATCGGATGGTCGGCCGGCACCCCGGTCAGCACGCCGGGGGTGAGATAGGCACCGGGGCCGTCGACCACGGTGCCGCCGGCCAGCCTCGCGCCCGCCGCCTGGAACCGGGCCAACTGGTCGAGCACGGTGTCGCGCTGCTCAGCGCTCGACAGCGGGCCGATGACATTGGCCGGGTCCATGGGGTCGCCCACCTTCGCCGCCAGCATCGCCGCGGTATAGCGCTCGGCAAAGGCATCATAGATATCGGCATGGACGATGATCCGCTTGGCGCAGATGCAGCTTTGCCCGGCATTTTGCAGCCGCCCCGTCACGGCCGCCGCCACCGCTGCGTCCAGATCGGCAGACGGCATCACGATGAACGGGTCCGACCCGCCCAGTTCGAGTACCACTTTCTTGAGCGCTGCACCCGCTGCCGCTGCCACCTTCGCGCCGGCCTCTTCGGAGCCGGTGAGCGTCACGGCGGCGACCCGGTCATCGGCGATCAGCGGCGCGACGCCCCCGGCGCGGATCGCCAGATTCTGGAACAGCCCGTCGGGCGCACCGGCCGCGCGCACCCGCTCCTCGATCGCCGCCGCGCAGCCCTGGGTCAGCGAGGCATGCTTCAGCAGCCCGGCATTGCCCGCCATGATCGTGGGCGCCAGAAAGCGCACCACCTGCCAATAGGGGAAGTTCCACGGCATCACCGCCAGCACCACCCCCATCGGCAGCCAGCGCTGATAGACGGTGCCCGCCGCCATCGGCACCGCGACATCGGCCAGCATCGCCGGCCCGGCCTTTGCATAGTATCGAAAGCCGCCGGCGCATTTCATCACCTCGGCCCGGGCGGAGGCGAAGGTCTTGCCCATTTCGGTGGTGGCGAGCGCGGCCAGCCGGTCGGCATCCGCCTCGAACGCATCGGCAATCGCTTCCAGCAGGCGGGACCGCTCTGCAAGGCCGGTCTGCCGCCATGCGATCTGCGCGGCATGGGCCCGCGCCACCGCCGCTTCCACCTGATCCGGCGTCATTTCGGGAAGCCGGTGCGCGATCGCGCCGGTTGCCGGGTTGATGCATTCGAACATCGCCATTCGTCCTTTTCTGTCGCGTCGCTGCCGCCGCTTTGCGGGGCCGGGGCGCTCTCGTGCCTTGACCCTCCTCGCCCGCCTGCCCCATAGCGGCAAAATGCACGGTTCGGAAACGATCGAGACGATGCCTTTTGAAGAGGCGCTGAAGGAGCTGGAGCGGATCGTCGCCCGGCTTGAAAGCGGCGACGAGGCGCTCGACACCTCGATCGCGCTTTACGAGCGCGCCAGCCAGCTCCGCCAGCGTTGCGTTGACCGGCTGGATGCGGCACAGGCGCGGATTGAGGCAATCCGTCTTGATTCCGAAGGCCGGCCGGCCGGCACCACCCCTTTTGCAGCGAGCTGATTTCCCTATGGCCGAAGCCTCGATGGCTCTGAAAGCGGCACTTGCCGATGTTTCCGCCGAGATCGACCAACGGTTCGACCAGTTGCTGGCGGTCCCCGGCGATCCGCGCGCCGACCTGTATCGCGCGATGCGCCATGCCGCGATCGGCGGCGGCAAGCGGCTGCGCCCGCTGCTGGTGTTCGCAACCGCCCAGCTGTTCGGCGTTGATCGTGAATGCGCTGCCCGCGCGGCCATCGCGATCGAGTGCATTCATGTCTATTCGCTGATTCACGACGATCTGCCGGCGATGGACGACGACGATCTGCGCCGAGGCAAGCCGACCGTGCACAAGGCATTTGACGAGGCGACCGCCATTCTGGCGGGCGACTGCCTCCATGCGCTTGCTTTCGAAGTGCTGGCCGACCCGGCCACCCATGCCGACCCGTTCGTGCGCGCAGAGCTGGTGTTCGACCTGGCCCGCGCCGCCGGCCCGTCTGGAATGGCCGGTGGCCAGATGATGGACATCGAGGCCGAAAAGTCGAGCTTCGACCTGCCCACCATCACCCGGCTGCAGGCGCTGAAGACCGGCGCCCTGATCGCCAGCTCGGTTGAAGCGGGCGCCATTCTGGGCAAGGTGCCGCCGGAAGGGCGCACCGGCCTGCGCGGCTATGCGCGCGATGTCGGTCTCGCCTTCCAGATCGCCGACGACCTGCTCGACCATGAAGGCGACGAAGTGAAGATGGGCAAGCGCGTCGGCAAGGACGAGGCGCAGGGCAAGGAAACCTTCATCACCCTGCTGGGCGTGGAACGCGCCCGCGAGCAGGCGCGCATGCTGGTCGATCAGGCCATCGCCCACCTCAATCCCTATGGGGCGGAGGCCGATCTGCTGCGCGACATCGCCCGCTTCACGCTGGAAAGAGACCGTTAAGCAGTGCGCGGCGGGCGCCGGCAGCGTCACCCCGTCGGGACCGCGCCGGCCCGCCCGATGAACATCGCGCGGAACATGGCCGTGGCGACCCCGGCCGCTGATGCCACCACCTTTAGCCTTGGGGGCCGTTCATGACCATCCGCACCGGCGTCTATCCCGGCACTTTCGACCCGCTCACGCTGGGCCATCTCGACATCATCCGCCGCGGTGCGAAGCTGGTCGACCGGCTGGTGATCGGCGTCACCACCAACCCCAGCAAATCGCCGATGTTCACGCTCGCCGAACGCATGGCGATGGTGCAGCGCGAAGTCGCCGGGCTGGAGGGCGAAATCCATGTGGTGAGCTTCGATTCGCTGCTGATGGACTTTGCCGAGCGCGAGGGGGCGAGCGTCATCGTCCGCGGGCTGCGGGCGGTGACCGATTTCGAATATGAGTTTCAGATGACCGGCATGAACCAGCAGCTGAACAACCGGATCGAAACGATCTTCCTGATGGCCGACGTCGCGCTGCAGCCCATTGCCAGCCGCTGGGTGAAGGAAATCGCGATCTATGGCGGCGATGTGCGCAAATTCGTCAGCCCCGCCGTCAACGCCGACGTCGTCGCCCGCGTCGCACAACTCGGCCGCAAGGGAACGACCGGCGGACACGCTTAACGTTGGCGCTTACCGCAATTTGCGTTAAGCGCGGCGCATCAGCTCGATTCCGGCACGGTGAAATAATGCGCTTCTTGATGTCTTTGCTGGCGGTTTGCAGCTGGCTGATCGCGGCGCCCGCCAGTGCCCAGCTGGTCGAATCGTTCCGCACCAAGCCTGCCGACATCAACGACAAGGAAAACATCCTCTATCTGGACCTGTCGACCGGCGGCCGCGTGACAATCTGGCTGCGCCCCGATGTCGCGCCCAAGATGGTGGAGCGGGTGAAGATGCTCACCCGCAAGCATTTCTATGACGGGCTGACCTTTCACCGTGTGATTGACGGCTTCATGGCGCAGACGGGCGACCCCAAGGGCGACGGCACCGGCGGCTCGGACCTGCCGGACCTGCCGGCCGAGTTCAACTATCTGCCGCACACGCGCGGTGCGGTGTCCGCCGCGCGCCAGGGGGCCGCGCCAGACGCCAAGTCCGAAGAAAAGAAAAAGGCGGAAGACACAGCCAACAGCCAGTTCTTCATCGTGTTCGAGCCCAATATGCGGCTCGACTTCAAATATACCGTGTTCGGCCGGGTGATCGACGGCATGCAATGGGTGGACACGATCGAGCGCGGAGAGCCGCCCATCGCACCGTCCAAGATCCTGCACGCGTATGTCGCTGCGGATAATCCGCCGCCTTATCAGCCGCCCGAGCCGCCCAAACTGGACCCGGGTGCGCTGGGGCCGGCCGTCTCCTTGACCGGCAACGCGCCGCCGGCCGGCACCGCTGGCACGGTCGCGCCCCCGCCCCCTGCTGCGGCACCTGCGGCCAAGGCGCCCGCCCGCAAGCGACCGGCCGGAGCGCGCCGCTGACCGCCACGCGAACGCTGGTCATCGACACCGCGACCGCTGCCTGCTCGGTCGCGTTGATCGAGCATGGCCAGATCATTGCCGAAGACGCCGCCACCGTCGGCCGGGGCCATGCCGAACGACTGCTGCCGATGATTGCCGCACTTCCCGATGGTGGGCGCGCTGGCGCCGTTCTGGTCGATTGCGGCCCCGGCAGCTTCACTGGCATCCGTGTCGGCCTGGCGGCCGCGCGTGCGCTGGGGCTGGGCTGGGGCGCCAGCGTGCATGGCTATTCGTCGCTTGCCTTGCTGGCGGCGTCATTTTTTGCGCAGGCGCCAGATGAACAGGCAATTGCCGCCGTGCTGGAAGGCGGGCATGGTGAGGTGTTCATGCAGCATTTCACTGCCCGCCCCTTTGCCGCTGTCGGCGGCATCCTGTCGCTGCCGCCGGCGGCGGCCCTGGCGCAGCTGGGCGGCGG
Source organism: Sphingomonas sp. (assembly GCF_019746015.1). GTDB lineage: Bacteria > Pseudomonadota > Alphaproteobacteria > Sphingomonadales > Sphingomonadaceae > Sphingomonas. The sequence continues at coordinate 42,354 of NZ_JAIESM010000026.1, forward strand.
CGCGGTGGGCAGCGGGGTGAAGTGGCTGCGCCCGATCGCGCCCGATCTGGCGGGCAAGGAAGCGCTGCCCGTCGCGCGCGATGCGCTGCTGCTCCCGCCCGATCTTCTCGCGCTCGCCGCGCAGCCAATCTATGGCCGCCCGCCCGACGCCAAACCGATGCCGCAGCCATGACCGGCACGCTGAGCGTCGTCGATCTGCGCAGCGCGACGCCGGCACACCTGCCCGTGGTCGAAGCCATCATGCAGCGCGCCTTCGACCCGCGCTATGGCGAAGCCTGGACCCGTGCCCAGTGCCTGGGGATTCTGGCGATGCCCGGCGTCTGGCTGACCATGGCCAGCGTCCAGGGGACAGCCGCCGGTTTTGCGCTGGCGCGCGCCGGCGGTGGCGAGGCCGAACTGCTGCTGCTGGCGACGGACCCCGCATGGCGCCGGCGCGGTGTCGGCAGTGCCCTGATGCGGTCGGTGGTCAACGACGCACGATTTCGGTCGGCCGGCAGGCTCTTTCTGGAAGTGCGCGCTAACAACGATGCGATCAACTTCTATAAGTTGTTGGGATTTGCCAAGGTTGGTGAGCGGCGCGGCTATTATCGTGGGCCGGGCGGGCAAGCTTTTGATGCCTATACCTTGGAACTCAAGATAAGCTGAGGCAGTTTATCGGTTGGTCATTAGGTCTTGCATCATCTGTCATATCGGCCGATAGCGTTGTCATCCATCGCCTGGCGATGA
>NZ_JAIESM010000081.1 GCF_019746015.1 Sphingomonas sp.
GCGCCGCTGCCTGACACCAATGTTCACATTATGTCCGGAAAATCGTTGTTCAGCGTACAAAGCTTGAGGTGACGCCTCTTACGAAACGCAGGGTCATTAGCGCGAACCACTTCATCGTGTCCCAAGCCCTCCAGTATCCACCACTCGCTTCCTGGCGGTGCTGCCCGGTACATGGCTTCAATCTCAGCGGGAGGAGTGTATGCGTCGAGCTCTCCCCCAACCACCATGACCGGAACGCGAACCTTGTTCATGGCTGCGAGGGGAGACAATTTATCCGGTCCAACTCCATAGCGTGGAATGGACTGATAGCTCAGCATCGGTTCGATTGCCACTGCCGGCAGGGTCCCGACGGCGGCTTCGATGCGATTGAAAATGGCCGTGCGAATGTCAGGGTAGACCGACATCATCACAAGAGCGTCGACGTCGAGAGGGCCTCTGTCGCCAAGAACGCTGGCCGCACCGCCCAGAGAGAAACCGATTGCCCCCAGCTTGCTCGCGGGGTGCTGCTGCCTGAGCCACGCGAGTGCGGCATGGGCATCACGGGCTTCAAGATAGCCGAAACTTTTGCTTTGTGGACTGGATTGGCCATGTCCGCGCATATCGATGGACAGCACGGAATAGCCTTCGCCTGCCAACCACGTTGCCATATCGAGCATATCTCGCCGATTGCCGCCGTTGCCGTGCAACAAGAGAATGGCCGGGGCGGTGGAATCGTCAGCCTTCCAGTAACTCGCAGCGATCTCGACCTGATCCGATGTCGTCAACCGGATTTCGGTGGCGGGCGCGGGGGCAGGTTCAACCGACGCGTTGGTCGCGCCAGTCATTGCCGAACCAACAACCCAGATGCCGGTAAGTCCGGCAATCAAAGCCAGCATCCCCATACAGCCCAATCGTGTTCGCCACGTTAGGAATGATCGCCTTCTTGCCTTTGAGGACATTTCAACCTTCGCCAAGGCTGGAATTTTCGAGGGTCTATCACAATATAATTCAAAGCTATGTTAATGTGACCGCTTTTGGCTTGTGTCCGGAAAATCCGGTTCCGGGATGCCAATTGCAATAGCTGCGGTTAGGGTTTGGCAGGCTGCTGCCGCCAACAGAGCCGTCGTTCCCGGTCTCAGAACCAACCGTTGAAACCGGACATAGATTCACGCGGCGGATCATGGGTGAAACAGGGCCGGTTTCGGACCGTCCGGTCTGGGCTCTAAAACTAAAGAAAGCCGCCATTCCTCGATAGGGCAAGATGACGATCTTAGTCCCGTGGGCAGTCCCGCCTAAATGAGGCACCCGCCATCCGCGGCTGCTGACGCCATTGCTCGCAGAAAATCGTACCACGCGTCCATCCCTTCACCGGTGCGGGCGGAAACCAGCAAGACGCGCGCATTGGGGTTTACTGAGGAGATGTTTGAGCGGCATGCGGCCTCGTCGAATCCAACATGCGGGGCGAGGTCGATCTTGTTGATCAGCACCACCTCTGCTGCGCGGAACATGTGCGGATATTTGAGTGGCTTGTCCTCGCCCTCCGGGGTGGAGATAACGGCGACCTTCATCCGCTCACCCAGATCGAACATCGCCGGACAAACAAGATTGCCGACATTCTCGATCAGCAGCAACGAGCCGGATTTCGGTGCGAGTTCTTCAACAGCGCGGGCAACCATATCGGCTTCGAGGTGACAGCCGGCCCCTGTGTTGATCTGGATTGCACGGGCCCCCGCTTCGCGAATGCGCGTGGCATCATTGGCCGTCTGTTGATCACCTTCGATAACGGCAATCGGCAGACTTCCTTCCAGCGCCCGGATCGTGGTTTCGAGCAAGGTCGTCTTGCCAGCCCCAGGCGAACTGACGAGATTGAGCGCGACAACACCGCGCCCTTCGAACCAGCCCCGGTTGCGAGCCGCCTGGCGATCATTCCGGTCAAGCACGGCGGTTTCCAGCGATACACGCGCCGCTTGTTCACCGTGGTGGTGATGGTCATGCCCGTGATCATGATGATGGTGATGATGGTGCCCGTGTGAATGATCATGATCGTGTGAATGATTGTGATCGTGGGTGTGGTCATGATCGTGGGAATGGTCATCGCCGCCGCGAAGCAGCACTCGCTTTCCGGTTTCCGGGTCGATCATCGCGATCTCGTTGTCAGGATCGGTGCATCCGCAGGTGCCGCACATCAGGCCATTTCCTCCATATCGAAATCCTTGATGATGAACTGGTCGGTCTCGCCTTCCAGAAATTCGAGTGCAGCCTTCTCGAGCAGCGTACCTTCGCTCGCCACCTCGAATGAAAATCGGATCGCCTCGCGCTCTACGCAGGCATAGGGGCCGACTGCCAGGCGAACACGCGACACCCGCCGACCCTGCGCGTGATCACCAACAATGGCGACAATATTCCGGGCAAGAGACAGCTCGTGCATCAGGCCGCCCCCAACACGCCAGGCAGGTTGGCGTAGATCGTGTGCAATCCCAGGCCAAGTGCCAGCACAGCCAACGACAGATTCAGCGCTCGATGAAGTCGCAAGGCAACACGCTCTGCATAGCCAAGCGGCCAGGAGGCGACAAAGCTGAGCGCAGCCATTCCTGCAATTGAGCCAACTCCGAACAGCAGGACATAGATAACCGCCAGCAGAGGATCACCAACCGAAGCGACTGCCAGGGTAAGCAGGGCAGCCGATCCTGCCGCGCCATGCACCAGCCCGACAGCCAGCGCTTTCAAGGGAAATTTGTGGGGGTGAGAGTGTTCGTGGCGGCTCGCATCATGGGGCGCCCGTTCGCCAAGATGGCTGTGAGCATGAAAATGACGTTCGCCATCGGAATGATCGTGCAGATGGAAATGCACCCGTGCCTTGCGCATCCGCCAAAGTACATCGCCCCCCAGCAGAATCAGCATGAAGCCAACGGCGCTCTCCAGAAGGGCTGCCGTACGGCCTGTCAATGCCATGCCCAGCAGGATCACTGCAGAACAGATCGCGAGCAGGGTGAGCGTATGCCCTAGCCCCCACGCAGCACCCCGCAGCACCATCGACCGGCGCGAATTCCGTCCCGTGGCCATGGCACCGACTGCGGCGAGGTGATCGGGTTCGAGCGCATGGCCCATTCCGGCAAGGAAACCCAGGGCGATCAACGAGAGTTGCATGGCAGGTCTTCTCCCTCAGCAGATACGCGGCAGTTGCTCGCCGACCAGCATGTCGACGATCCGGCTTCCGCCGAACAGGCTATGCATGACCACGCGCGGGCTGCGCATCTCTGCCGCGCGCCCGATAATGGCTGCATCGCGCCCTGCCTCGGTTGAGCGCATGGCTGCCAGCGCAGCTTCCGCCTGCTCCTCTGGAACGAACAGCACCAGCGCCCCTTCATTGGCGAGATAGAGTGGATCAAGCCCGAGCAGTTCGCACACGCCCTTGACCTCGGCCCTCATTGGCAATCTGGCCTCGTCGATCTCGATCCCGATGGCCGAGGCTTGCGATATTTCGTTGAGTGCGCTGGCCAGGCCTCCTCTGGTGGCATCCCGCGCACAGCGCACACCCGGTGCGGCTTCGATCACCGCTTCCATCAGGTGATTGAGCGGGCGGCAATCCGAACGAATATCCGCCTCGAAAACCATGTCTCCGCGCGCGGCCAGAATGGCGGCGCCATGATCACCCAGTACGCCGTTGACCAGCGCGACATCGCCCGCGCGAACTTTCTCCGCGGCAAGTTCGCGTCCCGCAGGGATGACTCCCACTCCGGAAGTGGTGACGAACAGCGTATCGGCGGCACCGCGCTCAACCACCTTGGTATCGCCGGTCACGATCCGCACACCGGCCTGGTCGGCCGCCCTACGCATGGCCGCTGCCACGCGGCGTAGCAAGGCGACTTCGGTGCCTTCCTCAATGATAAAGGCCGCCGACAGCCACAGCGGTTGCGCGCCGCCGACGGTAAGGTCGTTAACTGTGCCGCAAACCGCAATCTTGCCGATATCGCCACCGGGGAACTCGAGCGGCTGCACTACGAAACTGTCCGTGGTGAAGGCCAGCCGGGCACCCTCCACGGCCAACATTTCGTGGCTCAACCGCGCCTGGTCTTCCAACCCGTCGGGTTCGAAAACCGAGGTAAACACATCCTCGATCAGATCCCGCATGGCCTTGCCGCCACCGCCATGCGCCAGCGTGACCCGCTCCGCTCGCAGCCGTCCGTTGCCAGTGGGAGTTACAGCGTTCATTGCGCTGGCTCCGGCACCGCATCGATCCCGCCATACTGATAATAGGCGGCACATGCTCCTTCAGACGAAACCATCAGGGCACCCATCGGTGTTTCCGGTGTGCACGACCGACCGAACAGCTTGCACTGCCATGGCTTGATCGCGCCTTTCAGCACTTCGCCGCACTGGCAAGCCTTGGGATCCGGAATGCTAGGCGATGCAACGGCAAATTTTCGCTCAGCATCCCAGGCCGCATAGGCCTCGCGAATCTGGACGCCAGAATGGTCGATCGAGCCCAGCCCGCGCCATTCGAAGAATTCCCGCAGTTCGAATACTTCCGTAACCGCAGCCAGCGAAGCTTCATTGCCATAGCGTGGCACAATCCGGGCATACTGGTTTTCGATCTCCGCCCGGCCTTCGGCCATTTGCCGAAGCACCATCCAAACCGAATGCAATACGTCGAGCGGTTCGAAGCCGGCGACCACCAGCGGACGGTGATAGTCGCGTGCGATGAAGTCATAGGGATCAGTGCCGATGACCATCGAGACATGGCCCGGCCCGAGAAAGCCATCGATCCCCATATCGGGTGAATCGAGGATCGCCTTGATCGTGGGGATGATGGTGATGTGGTTGCAGAACAGCGAGAAATTGCCGATCCCTTCTGCCTGGGCCTGCAGGATTGTCAGGGCTGTGGAGGGCATCGTCGTCTCGAAGCCGAGGCCGAAGAAAACCACTTCGCGGTCCGGGTTCGCACGGGCCAGCGCGAGGGCATCGAGTGGTGAATAGACCATCCGCACATCGGCCCCTTCGGCCTTTGCGCCTAGCAGGCTGAGCCGCGATCCCGGCACGCGCATGGCATCGCCAAACGTAGTGAAGATCACCTCCGGCTTCATAGCCAGTTCCACGCAATCATCGACCCGGCCCATCGGCAACACGCAAACCGGACAGCCCGGCCCATGGGCAAACTCGATTTCCGGCGGAAGCATCTTCTCGATGCCGTATCGGAAGATCGAATGCGTGTGGCCGCCGCACACTTCCATGATGACGACTGGGCGATCGCGCCCGGCCATGATCTGTGCAGTCAGGGCCTCGATTTCCTTGAGCAGGACACCGGCGCGAACCGGATCGCGGAATTCGTCGACATACTTCATGCGCCTGCCTCCAGCGGTGCGGCCCGGTCATTGGCTAGCAGCGTGTGGGTCAGGTCCCAGAGGATGTGATAGGCCGCGAGGTGGCATTCCTGCACCCGGTGGATCGAGCCTGTTGGGACCACCAGCAGATGATCCAGTCCGGCGCGGGCCATCTCGCCCCCGTCACCACCCGCCAGGCCGATCGTGGCAATGCCCATCTCCCGTGCCTTGGCAAAAGCCCGGATGAGGTTTGCGGAATTGCCGCTGGTCGAAAAGCCGATCAGGCAATCACCGTGCCGCCCGTGGGCAATCAGCGGACGCACGAACACATGGTCCTGTCCGACATCATTACCGACTGCCGTCAGCATCGCGACATCGGCCGCGAGGTTGATCGCACCCAGCGCCGGCCTTCCGGCGGTCACTGGATGGAGAAACTCCACCGCGACATGCGCGGCATCACAGCTCGATCCGCCATTGCCCATGGCCAGCAGGCGCCCGCCCTGGCGATAGCTTGCGGCCAGCGTGGTCGCGGCGGCGACCAGCTCGTCTGCCTGTTCTGCAAAAAACTTGCCGAACACCTCAGTGTGGTCCCGAGCCTTGCTCTCAACCGAATGGCGCAGGCTTTGCGCCGAGGCACGGAGCTGTTCGCCACGTCTGCGCATATGCGGATAAAGCGCATTCAAGGCAGGGCCAGTGGTCACCACTGCGCGTCTCCCAACGCGCGATCGCCGTCGCGCATGGCTGCAAGTTCCTGCTGCGCCTCTCCCAGCTCGGTCAGGATGCGCAGTGTTTCGGCCGCCTGATCCTCGTCAATCTTGCTCATGGCAAATCCGACATGGATCAGCACCCATGTGCCGATCAGGTCTTCGACACTGCCTTCGCCAATAACGCAGGCGAGGTTGACCGGGCGCCGCACGCCCGAGACATTGGCCACGCCCAGCTTGCGCCCGGCATCGGTGATCTCCACGATCTGTCCCGGAATACCTAAGCACATACTTCTCTCCCATTTTCGGTTTCCGCGGTCGCTTCGTGCAAATGGGCCATGGCCACAGCGGCCTGCCCCAAAGCCAGACCGCCATCATTGGCGGGCACTCTCGAGTGGCTGAGGACGTTGAGCCCCAGTTGTTCCAATCCTTCATGGACCAGGCGGAACAGCGTGGCGTTCTGGAAACAGCCGCCAGACAGGGCCACAGTATCAGGGCCATCGTCTGCGGTCAGGCGCTGCGCCATGGCCACAACAGACCGTGCGAGGCCGCGATGGAACCGCGCGGACATCACCCCAACAGGCGTATTCAGCAGCAGGTCACCCAGCATCGCCCGCCACACGGCGAGCGGTTCAACATAGGGAAGCCCACGCCCGCCCAGCAACGGAATGGAAAAAGGATAGGCCAGATCGTCCGGCTCATTCAGCGCCGCCGGATCGATTGCTGCTTCCAGCAACATGGCTGCCTGCCCTTCATATTCCTGCCGATCCCAGGCGAGACCGCAGATCGCCGCAGCGGCATCGAACAACCGCCCGCATGAGGAAGAAAGTGGGCTATTGGTGCCGCTGGCGATCATCGCATCGATCGTGGATCGCGGCATGGCGGAAAGGCGGGCAAACAATGGCAGGTCAGCGAAATTCATCGCGAATTCGGCCCAGCCCATCTGCGCCATCAAATGGGCATAGGCATTGCGCCAGGGTTCGCGGATCGCCGCAGTCCCACCCGGTAGTGCGACCGGCTTGAGCATCCCGGCACGACGGTATCCGCGATAATCGCAGATCAGGAACTCACCGCCCCAGATCGTGCCGTCATCACCCAGACCCAGACCGTCAAGCGCGATTCCCAGTACAGGGGCGGCATCGAGCGAGCGGCCGTTTTCTGCCAGACAGGCGGCGATATGGGCGTGGTGATGCTGTACCGCGATCACCGGTCGTCCATCCGCGATTTCGCGCCCATGCTTGGTCGAAAGATATTCAGGATGCGCGTCCACCGCGATTGCCGCTGGCTGATGGTCGTAGAGCTGGGTATAAAGATCGAGGTTGCGGCGCACATCATCTTCGGTGGCCGCATCTTCCAGATCGCCCATGTGCTGGCTCAGCACAGCTTCGCCATCGCGCACCAGACAGAAGCTGTTCTTGAGCTCCGCGCCCATGGCCAGTATTGAAATGTCACGCGGAAAGCCGGTGGGCAGGTCGATAGCTCTGGGGGCATAGCCGCGTGCGCGGCGCAGCAGCCGGACCCGGCCCAGATCGACCCGCGCAACGCTGTCGTCGATCCGGTTGGCAATGTGCCGGTCGTGCATCAGCGCGAATTCGGCAATGCCTTCCAGTTCGGCGCGGGCCTGCTCGTTAGTCGTGCATTGCGGGCGGCCTGAGAGATTGCCTGAAGTCATCACCACCGGGCGCTTCATCCGCCGCAACAGCAGGTGATGTAGCGGGGTGTGCGGCAGCATGAAGCCGATACGGTCCAGCCCCGGCGCAACCGCTTCGGGCAGCGGTTCCCCCGATGCGCGCAGCAACACGATCGGCGCTTCAGGCGATGCCAGCAGTTCGGCTTCCTGTTCCGAGAATTCGGCATAACGGCAGATAACGTCCAGATCGCGCGCCATCAGGGCAAAGGCCTTGCCCCTGCGCCGTTTGCGCATACGCAGATCGGCCACCACCTCCGCGCGGGTGGCATCACAGGCGAGATGAAAGCCGCCAAGCCCCTTGATGGCGACGATATGCCCGTTCATCAGCATGCCGCCTGCGGCATCCACGTCGTCCATCATCGAAAAGGCTTCGTGATTAACAGTACCGGGGCCAAGGCGCTCGATCCATGCGCGTGGTCCGCAAACATGGCACGCGATAGGTTGGGCATGGAAGCGCCGGTCTGTCGGATCGGAATATTGCTCTCCGCATTCCGGGCACATCGCGAAACCCCTCATGGTCGTGCGGGCACGATCATAGGGGCCGGTCTCGATAATCGAGAAACGCGGCCCGCATTCGGTACAATTGGTAAAGGGGTAGCGATAGCGACGCTCGAAAGGGTCGCGCACTTCTTCAAGGCAGGCGGAGCAGATTGCCGCATCGGGCGTTACAGCCCCGCGCATGCCATCACCTTCCGATGCACCGATAACGAAGCTCTCGGGCCGCACAGCATCAATTGCCACGCGTTCTATCGCATCAATCCGCGCCAATGCAGGCAGAGCCGCGCGCAGTTCGCTTTCAAAGCGCGACACCGCTTCGCCCCAAAGGCGAATTTCAACCCCGCTGCTGGTGTTGCGCACATCACCGGTTAGCTCAAGCTCGCGTGCAACCCGCCATACAGTGGGCCGGAAGCCTACGCCCTGCACCTGGCCGCGTACCAGAAGGCGTTCGCCGGTCACCGCGCCAGATTCCACAAAAGGACGCGATTGTTGCCGCTATCGGCAACCGCCACCAGATCACCCAGCGCTGACAGGCCATAGGGCCAGCACAGGCTGTCTCGTTCGGGCATGCCCCAGCGATTGTCGCCTTTGCTGGCGAAGTCCGGCTGACCACAAAGCCGGTTCGCCGCAATGCCGGTGGCGCTGTCTGCCCAGCCGAGCAGACGCGAGTTCGCGGTATCGGCCACAATCAGCTGGCCACCGGCTTCAACCGTCGCATAGGGCATGTTCACACTGGCCGCGCTGGGATAGTAGGAGGACATATTGTGATCGCAATGCGCGGCGTCCCGCTGTCCCAGGATTGCGTCGCAAGGCGCGCCATTGTGCTCTGGAAATCCGCGCCACAGCATTACACGATTGTTGCCGCTATCTGCCAGCGCGAGATGGCCATTCCACCAGCAGGCTCCATGCGGCCACCGCATCGACATCGCCGTGACTTCGCCGCCCGCGTTCTCGTCGCGCGTAGAGAAGTCGTGCTGGCCCAGCACCAGATCGGCTGGCTGGCCGGTTTCTGAAGGATCGCTCCAAACCAGCAGGCGGCGGTTGCCGCTGTCGCATACGACCAGTCTGCCGGCCACTTCGGCCACGCCATAGGGCCAGTGCAGGCTGGCCGAGGTTGGACGGTCAGCGCCGCGATTGGCCAGAACGGATTCACTATCCTCCTGACCCAGCACCAGATCGGCTGGCTGGCCATTGCCTGTTGGCACTTCGCGCCAGATCAGCACGCGGTGGTTCCAGGCATCAGCCACGGCTAATCCGCCGCGCCATGAGCACAGGCCAGTTGGCACATTGAGCGTAGCAGGACCGGGAGGCCCCTTGGCGTTGCGGCCTTCGCGTGAGAAACTCGGCTGGCCGATCAGAATGTCGGCAGGCTCATTGTCCGATTGTGGAATTTTTCGCCATCCCAGCAGCCGATGATGCCCGGTATCCGCGACCCACAATGTTCCATCAGGATGCAGGCAGACACCGCGCGGCCCGAACAGGCTTGCAGCGGCGGGAGACAGCGGCGTTGCAATGTCGCCGGGCGACCACCCGAGCACAACGCGCGGCCCGCCTTCTTCCAGCAGCGGTGCCCCCGCGATTTGCGTCCCTTCGGCTTTGACCGGACGGAAGGAGGGCGCGAGCGATACTTTCATCGCGTCAGCCTCAGTTCGATGGCGTCCCCTCGGACGCGTACGGCATGAGGTTGCAATTGCACTTCCGGTGCCGTCAGGCATTCACCGCTTTCGAGCGCATAACGGAAACCATGGTGCGGACAGGTGATGAAGCCATCGGTAATTTCCGCCTGGTCCATCGGCATGCCAAGATGCGCACAGGCGTTCTCGAAACAGGTAACCTTGTCCCCGAAGCGCGAAAGAAGCAGCGAACGCCCTTCCAGCTCCAGGACAGAAGTCGTCCCGTCGGGCAATTCAGTCAGTTGCAGCGCGTGGAGCCAGCCTTCATGCTCATGCGCGGCGAAGGGAGAGGTGAAATGCACCGTGTCACCGCCGCCGCCACCCAGCCCCTTGGCCTGTTTGACTTCGCGGATTTCGGGCACTTGCTCAGTGATCGCTTTCTTTACCCCGGCATAGAAAGTCAGCGCCGAAGCGGGACATCCATCACAGGCCCCCAGAAAACGGACCACTGCCTTGTCGCCAGATACTTCGACCAGTTCGGCATCGCCGCCATGGCCGGCCAGCGTCGGGCGCACCGTGGCAAGCGCGGCATCGACCCGCTCGAACAGGCTGGCCTTGAGGATGCCATGGCGGCGGAGCACGCAATAGACCACCTCGTCCGCCGCCGCCTGACGCAAAGCCTCGGCTGCGCCGGGCAGCTCACGCAGCGACCGGATCAGGCGACGGAAGGCTTCGGCATTGAGCGCGTCAAGCGCCGCTGCCCGTGCCTGCGCACCATTGCGTGCACCTTCTTCCCAGTTCTCTGCCAGCGCTTCCAGCGCGGTCAGATCCCCCAGCAGGCGGGAAAGCGTTGGCTCGGGCCGCTGGGGATCCGCCTCTGACATCGGATCAGGCGTACTTGATGTTCCGGTAGAGGTAAGGCTGAAGCAAGCCGCCCACCAGGCCCCCGGCAATCGCCGCTCCCCATAGTGGTGCAACCATGCCAACCAATACAGTTGCAACGGTAGCTGCGGCAGCCCCGGTCACAAGTAGACGGATGGCGAGGGCCGTATCCTGGAACAGCTTGCCCTGAAAAAACAACTTGGTTGAACTGAAAACCATATCAAACATGGTAGTCTCCCTCAGGCCGATTGCATGAAAAACAGCACGGCGAGTCCCATGACTACACCGGGAACTCCGGCGAGCAGGCCGTATAGCCCGCCCAGTTGGGCTGCCAGTTGCTTGCCCAGCGCAGCCCCGCCAATCTTCAGGCCCGAGAGCGCGCCGCCGACAAGAGCCCCTGCTATTCCGGCCACTAGGGCCAGCAGTAAAATTACGAGCAAATTCACCTCCATTGTTCTCTAAAATCCGCCGTTGGCGCGCGAGGGTTCGCCGCGCACTGCCATTTCAAGTTCGATGATCGTTTGCGCCGCGCTCTCGGCCCGGTCCTGCGCTCCGGAAGCGGCAAATATTTCGCGCGCTTCGCGCAGCAGCTTGATCGCCTGCGCGATGTTGCGTGGATTGCCTGCTTCTCCGTCTTCCGGATCGTCAGGGAGGTTGCAAAGGCAATTGGCCTTGTTCGCTATGGTGTTGGCATATTCAAGCGGAGTGTTGTCCCGCTGGCGCACCTTCAACGCCTCGTCATAGGCCTCCAGCGCACGGAAACCGTTCTCGACCCGGTGGCTCGATGATGCATATTGCAGCGCATTGCCCAGATTGTTCTGCAGCATTGCATATTCCATCGGCTGATCGATCAGATTGACCGCCGAAAGTCCTTCTTCAAATGATTGCACCGCCAGCGCTTCGCTGATCTTGCCGCTTTCGCTCGTAATCGGAACGGAGAGGAAGGCGGTCGCCAGATTGTTGTTCAGAATGGCATATTCGCGTGGATGACGCAGCTTGTTGAACGTCCGCAGCGATCGCTGATAGGCGGATATTGCATCTGTAATTCGTGCCATGCCTGCGCCTGCAAGAGTCTGCAGGGCGAGGCCAAGGTTCATTTCCGCTTCAGCCACCTCTTCGCCGCTGCCTCCCTCCGCCAGGACCGGTGTTGCCTGTTTCAGCAAGTCACGAGCCTGTTCGATCGGTGCGGCAATTTCGGAAGGAATTGCCATGAGCGCCGTGGCCATTCGCGCACGAATCCGGGCAGTCAGCAGTGCATCCTGGTCTCCGCACTGATGGATTGCCTGTTCATAGAGTTCGATGGCTGCCAGCAGGTCGTCGGCTTCCTTCGGCCGCTGTTGCAGACCCATGGCAATTTCCATGAGCATTTCGGCTTTCTCGATAACCGAAGCGTCACTTTCCTCCACCACCTTCAAGGCGGCCGCCAGCTGATCCTCTGTGCGACTGAGCGCAACCATCCCGACTCTCCCCGGCCTCCCCTTGATCGGATTCGGGCCTGCAGCCCTTAAAACGAGCGCCGGGTAAATTGTCTACCAGTTTTTCGTTATGTAAACTTAGTTATCAGTTACGGGGAGGTCCGCAAGAAGCGCCGCATCTCCGCTTGACCACCTTACGGGGACGTCCTGCGCCTCGAAGTCGGCCAGGCCGTGCGCCTCGAACACATCGAAAGCGCCAACTACCCGATCACCCTGAGCATTGCGTTGTTTCAACAGCGCTCCTCCGGCCGCCGCGTGAAACACCGGCAAAATCCGCAAGGTCGCGCCATCGATCAGCACCGCAACTGCATCGATGCCCGAGAAATAGGTAGCGACCAGGCCTGCGGGAAACCGGATCGTCCCGCGCGCGACCGAGATGGTCTGCTCCATGACTTAAGCCTCGGGGGCGATGACGAGCCGCGCCGCGATCTTGGCCGCCACCTTCTCGACCGCTGCAACTACCGGCCCGGAAAGCTCGGTGGCATAGTCCAGCGTCTGCGCTTCGATCAGATAGACTTGCACATCAGAAGGGAAGTCATCGCCAAAGATCTTGCGTCCCACAAACAGGGCGTTGTCCCAACGGAACGCGTGAAGACCCACGCCATGGACCGGTTCTGCCGCCAGCACATCGCCGGGAACCTCGTAGATAGCCCCCGGCTTGCCTTCGGGCTCCCTTGCATCGATCACGATAAGCTGCTGCGCCCCGCGCGCACGGTACATCACTGCCATCCCATCAGTGCCGGCATCCAGCAGCGCTACATCAGACGGCAAATCTTCAGCAGCAAGCCGGGCGATGACGGCCGGACCAGCCCCGTCATCACCGCGATTGATATTGCCGCAGCCAATGATCGCAGTGGCAGGTGCGTCTAAATTCGCCACAGGCGGCACGACCACTCGGGTTCAACCGGCAGCATAAGTTCAGGCAGATCACAGAAACGGCGCTTGATAAGGTAATACATGCAGGTTTCGCAGGGCTGTTCCAGTTCATCAGCCGTGATGGTGTGATCTGTAAACCCGGCAATCACAAGTTTGGAAGCAAGGTCCTTGCCTTCCGATTGCAGGCGGGACACGATCGCGTTGACCTGCGCGGAGTCTTCGGCTCTGGGGAAGACTTCGGTTTCAAGGCCGCCAGCCAGAAGACCCGCGATCTCCCGCCGTAGGGTTTCGTCTGCATCAGTGGCCATGCGCAACTCCTTCAAATGCGCCAGAGGCGACACCACCATTCGGGCTCGGCGGGCAAGCTTAGCTCCGGCAGGTCACACCAGCGCCTGTGGACCAGATAATACATGCATTCCTGACAGCGCATCTCGTCTGCCCCGTACGGGCGAAGCAACCAGCCGGAAATGTCGAGCTTGGCCCTTAGATCATCCGGGTCGAGCGCCCTTAACTCGTCAAGAATGCCTGAAAACTCGCGGTCGGTTTCGGGAAATGGCTCAACCTGCGTTTCCAGCCCTTCGTTGAGATAATCCTCGATCATGCGCAGAAGTGTCGCATGATCGGCCTCTGAAGGCACCACGCCATACCGGGACAGGAGCCATTCGCGCTGGCGCTGCAATTCGGTGTTGTCGCCAGTCATTCCGGCGCATTCTCCCAACGGGTTGTTATTCTATTCGCAGCCTCGGGTGGGAGACACCTCACAGCGTCCTCCCACCCGGCGGCCCGATATCAAGCTGTGCGGAAGCGCGCCAGTTCCTCGCCCGTTTTCGCATCGTGTGCGTGGACCGTACAAACCAGGCAGCTGTCGTAGGAACGGCAGACATGTCCGACTTCAACCGGATCGGCAGTATTTGTAATCGGGGTGCCGATGAGTGCCTCCTCGATCGGTCCCAACTCGCCATTGCTCGCACGCGGGCCGACATTCCATGTGGTCGGAGCGATGATCTGGTAATTGTGGATCTTGCCATCGCGCACGTCGATCCAGTGGCACAAGGCGCCACGCGCAGCCTCGGTCGCGCCCCATCCCTGGCCATCGCGCTCAGTAGGCTTGATGTACCATTCATCGTTGAGACGGAACTCGCGCAGGATGCGTTCGGCTTCGCGGTATAGCTTGCACAGCTCATGCAGGCGGGCGAAGTGGCGCAGGTAGGTCGAAGCGCCGCCAAGCTTGCGATACATGTCGAGCACCAGTCCATCACTGTGTTGCCAGGCCTCGCCATGATCGCCACCAGCGATCAGCTGCCGCGCGAGCGGGCCGGCCTCAAGACGACCATGTTCGGCGTGGCGAACGGCAGTCGACCAGCTGTATTTGCCATCAGTATCGATGTCGTTTTTCGCGATTGGCATCGTCGTCCGGTCGAATGGGTGGATATCGTCCCCTTCGTTGTACCACGCGCGCTGCATGTCCTCGCGGACATTGCCCTGATCCATCAGCTTGAACGCGCCGCTGGCACCGTCGAACGTCCCCGATTTCATGATCACGGCGCTGTTGCGGCCTTCAATCGTGGGGTTGTTGTAACGGTCTTCATGCGGGAGATAGCCCCACGAGATGAACTTGCCGTGGCCAGTGCCATATTTCTCCAGTCCGATGTCGAGCGACATGCGGATAAACATGCCGAGATCGGAATTCGCGTGTTCCGGCCGCTCATCAAGCCACGCCATCAGTTGATCGTACGTGGTGATTTCCTCATAGCGCTCCATCGAGCAACCAAGGAACAACGGTTCGATCCAGTTGCGGCGGAAGTGCTCCAGGATCGACCAGGCGCGGGTCACGTCGGTCAGGGTCGGGGCGCACATCACGCCGCCAGGAACCATGAAGGAAGAATGCGGCCACTGCCCGCCAAGCAGGGCATAGATTTCTACCGGGCGGCCCGAAATGGTCACACCCGCTTCATAGGAGGTCCCTGTGAAGGGCGCATAGCGCTTCACCGCTTCTTCGTAGAACTTGGACTTCGCATAGTTCTGGTTGGTGTAGTCGATCATGAACAGACCATAGTGATGTCGCGGGATTGACTGGAGTGTTTCGACGATTTGCCCGAGATTGCGGGCAAGGATCGCGTTACGCGGAACGGTGGTACCCCAGGCGGAATCGAGTGCCCAGGCAGCACAGGACAGGTGCGAGGCACCGCAGATGCCGCAAGCACGAGGCGTAACGACAAGCCCGGCCTGTGGATCCTTGTTCTTGAGGATGACTTCGAAGCCGCGGAACATTTCCGCTTGCGTCCATGCATTGGTGACGATCCCGTTCTCGATGTCGACGCGGACATCAAGGTCGCCCTCCACCCGGCCAACGGGCGAAATGTCGAGGGTTTGTGTAGCTGCCATTGTAATTCTCCCGAAATTCTGTGTGCGGCGCGCTTCGCTGCGCGCCATGAACCCTCATGAATCAGACGACGAAGATATCCTCTTCGGCCCACGCCGGAGCCGCACCCTTGGCGGCAGCTGTGAGCTTGACGTAGCCGGTACGATCAACCCCTAGCGGCAGATCCTTCGGCACGCCCATCACAGTCTGGGTCTTGAAGACAGTTCCTGGGGCGAGATCGAAGAAGGGGAATTCCGGTTCCGTACAGCCAAGGCAGGGCATGCCAGCACGGGTCTTGGACGAAACGCGGTTCCACAGAATGCGGTTGCAGGGGCTGTGAGTCATCGGGCCGCGGCACCCCAGATCGTAATAGAGGCAGCCCTTGCGCTGACCGAAGGCCGTGGTCGAGACCTTGTAGGCGAAGTGCATGTTGCGGGTGCAGCCCGTCTGCGTGAAGCTGGAGAAGAAGGTCTTTGGCCGATGGAATTCGTCCAGCGTCAGGTCGCCCGCGCGGCCCGTGGCAACGGCGACAAGGATCTGCGTTACCCAGTCAGGGTGAGCGGGGCAGCCGGGAATATTGATGACCGGAAGGCCAGCCTGAGACGTGAAGCCTTCGCCCAGCGCTCCACCCTTGGCCCGCTTGAGGAACTGCAAGCCTTCGCTTTCAGACGGGTTCGGCGCCGTTGCCGGGATGCCGCCCCAGGTGGCGCAATCGCCGATTGCCACAACAAATTGCGCCTTGGCAGAAAGATCTGCCACCCAGTCTTTCATCGGGCGGCCACAGAAGCGATTCCATTCGCCGGTACCGTTGGGCGCATTGATGACGCTGCCTTCGAACACGAAAATGTCGAGCGGGATTTCGCCGGAAAGGCACTTTTCCATCATGACTTTGACATTCTCACCCAGCTCGAGGCCAAGCGAGGGATGCCAAAGGACATTGATGCCAAAATCCGTCACCAGATCGCATGCGCTGGGCTCCTCGGCATTAAGGAAGGACATGGTGTTGCCAGAGCACGCACCGCCTTGAAGCCACAACAGATTCGCCATTTCTCAGTCTCCCAACTTCCCGGCGGAGTGCCCGACCGGCCAAATGCCCCTGCGGGCTATGGGAGGACATTAAGCATGATTCGTGCCAGAAAAATAATAAAGCATTTTCAGTATTTTATGATGAAGCTCATATTTTCGGCGAAGAAAATGCAAAGAAACTTTGCACGCACTCCTTGAAACATTCTTTGCAGTCGGAGCCGCAGGAGGTGCGTATGCCAACCGTTCAGGCTAGCCGTGCCGGTTGCCGCAGACCGGGCATTCAACTTCGCCGAACGCCGAATACCAGATGCCTTTGCAGCGCCCGCACCAATGGCCATGCGCACCAGAAAGTCCTGCACCCGCTGTTCGCGTCAGTTTTGTCGAGCCGAGGTCTTGTGGCGCCTCTTGCCCCGGATAGGGCATGCGGGAAAAACGCAAGCGAACAACATTGTCCCGGTCTGCCATTTCACTGCCACTCCCGTTCCTGCTCCTGCTCCTGCATGAGACCAACGTCAGCCATCATGCAGACCGTAGCGCTTGATCTTGTTGGCCAGGCCCACGCGGGATAGCCCCAGCGCGTCGGCAGTCTTGCTCTGGTTCCAGCGAAAACGGGTGAGTGCACCTACCACGACCCGTTGCTCCAGACGCTCGACCATCTCCTTGAGTGTGCCGCCTTCCATTTCCGCCTGCTGGCCGACATCCGGGGCAACAACGAGATTATCAAACACGGCCGAAAGGTTACGCTCTGTAATGTAACCACCATTTTCAGCCAGCGCCACCGCGCGCCTGATCTCGCTTTCCAGTTCCCGGACATTGCCTGGATATTGATGAGCCTGCAGCCTGTCGAGCGCACTCTGCGTAATGCCAATTACCCTGCGGCCGACTACTCCGGCATATTTCTCGATGAAGAAATCTGTAAGAACAGGAATATCCTCCCGCCTGTCTCGCAGCGCCGGGATGCTCAGCGAAAAGCCTTTGAGACGATAATACAGGTCACGCCGAAATTCGCCTTTTTCGACCATTTCCAGAAGCGGCCGGTTCGACGCCGCAATGATCCGGACATTGGCATGCAACAACTTGTCCGACCCTAGCGGTTTAACCTCGCCATTCTGAAGGAAGCGCAGCAGGCTGACCTGGAAACTCGGCGAAACATCTGAAATTTCGTCAAGGAACACCGTTCCGCCATCTGCGGCACGGAACAGCCCAAGCCGGTCTGCGGTGGCTCCGGTGTAAGCCCCCCGCACATGTCCGAACAATTCGGAATGGAGCGTGGAATCCAGCATACCGCCGCAATTCTGTACATGGATCGGAGAATCGACACGTGTAGAGTTGAAATGGATCGCTCGCGCCAGCAGTTCCTTGCCCGTCCCGGTGTCGCCCTCGATGAGGACTGGCAGATCGGTAACCGCCGCCTTGCGCGCTTCAACGATCAAATCAGCCATCTTGGCGCTGGCATAAACGAGCTTCTCGAATTGCGAGTAACCGCCCTTGACTGACATATCCACGCGTTCCTCGAAGATCTGGTCATCGACCGAAATCTTCAGTTCACGCGAAAGAAGGCGATGGCGTCGCGAAAGTTCGTTCATTTCCAGGCTGCGCTTTACCATGAGCGCAATCTGATGAGGTGTTAGCGGCTTGAACAGATAGAGATAGGCGGCAGAGCGACGGACTGCCTCGCTGTCAGCTTCGTCGCGATTCTGCGAAGAGACCGCAATTCGACAAACCCCCGGATGTGACACGCGCGCGCGTGTCAGTATGTTGTCCTGGGCATCGTCCACCGTGTCGAGATCGCAAAGCAAGAGGTGTACTTCGATGTCGTTGAGCCGCTCCTGCGCGGCCTTGCCGTCCTCAGCTATGACCAGCCGGTAATCTGCTCGCTCCTTCAGCCCAGCTCGCGCCGCGCTGATCAGCGCATCGTCGCGCGAAACAACAAGGATCGTCAATTCCCCGGCCAAATGCACCTCCCAACATGCAGCGGACCGCAACTGCTACTGCCAGTCGCGACCGATGTGCAAGGAAAGTTTGCATTTCGCCTGCTAACTTAACAATGAAATGTGCTTGGAGGCTGGTAACAGGCGCTGTCGCTTGCGCAATTTCCGCGTGGATGCAGTTAATGGCCGCCCAGAACCCGCTTCTTGAGCGAATGGAGCGCAAACCACACGGATCCCAGGACCGGCAGCACCAGCAAAGCGATCGCAACTTCCGGATCAACCCAGTCAAAGTGATGGGACGCACCCTTTATGGCATACCCTAGCAGGCCGATGGCATAATAACTCACGGCCACTACTGAGAGGCCCTCGACGATCTGCTGCAAGCGCACTTGCATCGTCGTGCTGCGCTCCATCGATCGAAGCAGCTTCGCGTTCTGGTTCTCGATTCGCGTCTCGATGCGGGCGCGCAGCAGTTCGGAGATTTGGCGCGCACGCCGTGTCAGCTGGCGTTCGCGCTCAGTCAAGGCGGCGCAGGTGCGCGCTGCTGGCAGGAAGCGGCGTTCAGTGAAGTCGACGAGCGAAGCGAACCCACGGATCGGTTCCGGAGCAAGTTGTGCGAGCCTCTCTTCCACCAGACGCGAATAGGCTGCGGTAGCGTTCATGCGATAGCCGATTGACGTGGCAATGGTCGAAAGTTCCAGGCTGAGGTCAGACAATTGCGCCAGCAAATCATCGTCAGAGGCCACCGAGGACGTTACGGCCTTGGCAAGTGCGGCCAATTCGCGTTCGGCCGCGTCCAGCCTTGGCCAGGCCTCTTGTGCCACCGGCAGCCCCAAGAGCGCCTTGTTGCGGTAATTCCCAAGCTCCTGCAATTGCTGCAGTTGCCGGGTGAGATCACTCCGGTCGACTTCCCCGGCTGACACCACAAGGCGCCCCCGGCCATCGGGGTGAATGCGAAAATCCGACCAGATACGCACTCCCCCGGAGAGGCCGCATGACACAAGCTCGCTGCGATTGAAATCAACCGCCGGCAATGCCCTCTCGACTTCGGCTTCGTCGCCACCAACCCAGATCGATGTCGCGCGAATGATTGCGCCCGGCAGGGTTTCCGCCCAGTCAATGGCCTCGCCCACCGAAGAGTCCAGTCCGGGGTCGAGCAAAACTTCGATGGCGCGTTCCGGACAAAACACTGTCAGCGTCGAACCTTCGCTCTGTCGCTCCCATGTAAAGGAGACGTCGCCAAAGAGTGCACCTGACAGGTGGCGCGGATTCTCTTCATCCGATTGGCTTCCGCACAGAGCGGACAAGACTGAGCGCTCCGCCTCACGCTCGCCAGGCCCAACCTCAAGCACCCACTGGAACACTGCGACCGGCAGTTGCAACAGCGGCCAGCGACGCAAATGCATTTCGCTGACAACTTGCCGCCGCAACTCATGTTCTCGCATAGCCTCATTCCCCGCCAGTGGATTCCGGGCCAGACCTATTCAAACAAGCGCGAAGCCGCAATGCCGGTAAAATCGATCTCGGCTAGCTGCCATCGGACATGGCCGCAACAATGGGCAGCTATCCCTCGTTCACTCCCCAAAACCTGCCGTTCCGGACCGTCCAACAAAGTTGCCGCTTCAATCTTTGATCGGCCCATATGTCAACGGGTCCCTGGTCCAGGATGGACCGAGGTGGAAATCTTCGCTTGCCGACGGTACCGGGCCATCAGGTTGGGAGGCGACATAAGGAGGGCAGGGCGGCTCCACCTCTGCCTTCGTTCGCAGGACTTCGCCCATTGCACCCGCCCTTCCGCGGAGAATGCGGACCAGCCACGACAGGGACAGGAGCATAACGCCAGCTCCTCGCCCAGCGAGGCAGTAATAGAGGCAACGCTGGTAATCGTCGCAGTCCGCCGAAAGAATGCCTGCCAGCCTTACCTTTGCCCCGGGTGTCTTTCTCTGGACCGCCTCCAGCACCTCGAGCAGTTCCTGCGCCGCGTAGTAGGCGTCGAAGGGCTCGACGCCCAGGCTGGCATTTGCCACCATTCGCATGGTCGGCAAGATCTCCTCTTCGACGGCGGCATCCATCAAGGTGACCTCGGGATCGAATTTGCCAAGATCGAATGAGGTACGCATCGCTTTCTCCTTCGACACTCCGACTGCGTATGTGCCGGACCAAGGTCAATGAGCGATCGAAGGGGTCTTCGATGCAGTCCGAAGCGAGGGGAGGGCGGCCCTTTGGTGGACACCGTTTGCTCGACCTCCCGCCGCAGCGCACGCCGATGAAGGATCAGGCATCGACAAGCCGCATTCCCGGGCAGTCCTCGATCACCTGCGGCCGCCATTCGCCGCGATCGGGGTGCTTGATCCAGATCTGGTCGGGCTTGTACTCCTCGCCATCGAGGAATTTCTCGCGGAAGGCCTCCCAGGTCTGCGATTCTGACATCAGGCGTTCGCAGAAATGCACCTCGTCGCTGACGGCGATGAACAGGCGCCTGAGCAGGTCGGGCGCCTGGGACAGGTCCACCACGCAGCTGTCGAAGCGGGTGGCGAAACTGGCCATCTGGTCGCGCAACCTGTCGAGAATATCGCCGACGCTGTCATAGCAGGTGAGCGCCAGCAGCACCTCTTCTTCGCATGCATCATAGGGGTGCCGCTGTTCCCGCAGGTCCAACAGGCAGAGTCGCGGAAGGGCTTCCTGCCGTAGCCATACTCCAGCGGGCCATGCGCCGAAGATCAGCGATGCGTCACCCAGCGTCTCGAAACCACGACCGAGATTCTTGCGGCCGAGCATTTGGGTGTTGCCCAGATCGATGGCCAGAATTGCCTCCTTTGCACGCAGCTTGTCGGCGATGATTTCGGTGGCAACGCTGGTAACACCGGTGCCGCCGGCAATGCTCTGGACTGAGATTATGCGCATTTGTTGATCCTCCTCGTGAATGTGGACTTGTGGGGATGTGTAATTGTGGGTCTGTGGGCGTCAGAGGCCGAAAGTGCAGATCGCGTAGCCGGGCGGCGCGAGGCGCTCGATCCGCGACCAGAAGGTGCTTTCCCCATTGGGCGCACGCCGGTTGGTCGGCACCGCAATCTCTGCCATGGGGCCGCGAACCTCGATCACCGTGCCGCAGTTGCTTTCGTCGCCGATCGCCAGGTTCCGCTGGAACTCCGCGATCCGCTCGCTCGCTGCCTCGAACCGCTCTTCGACCGCGGCAATCCGGCGCTCTTCCTCGTCGACGACCGCAGCGGCATCGGCAACGGTCGGCAGTCGATCCGGGTGAAACAGGTAAATCGCCGTGGTGTTGGACAGGCCGCCGAACAAACGCCCCATCACCTGGCTCCCGATATCGCCGGACCGTGAAATCTCCGAATTATCCATCAGGAGAGACACGAACCCCACCAGCGGCTCGCCTCCGCTGCCGTCGCAGATCGCCACTTCACCGCGCCATTGATGACGATACCCGGTGGGTCGGGTCAGGTGGGCAATGACGCGGTTGCGGAACATCCCGGTCCGCAGGTCATCGGCCGGGACGATGGTGCCACCGTGAGCCTCGCAACTTTCTGAGAAGACCTGCTGGCTACGGCGCGTGACAATCATGGCGTCGGTATTGCCGCGCTCCTTGAAGAGGGCATAGCGTGGGAGGTACGCCAAGCAACGCTAAGGACGAACAATACCGGAACGGCGTGCAAGGGCATCACCTGCGGAGGCCGATGATGCCCAGCTCTTGCCACATCCACGTAAAATCATAGGTAGCCATTGGCTCGCCGACCCCGGATTTTGCTGCGCCATTCTCTATATATTTGAGCCAGTCGGCCACTTTCGCCCGGCCAGCCTTCGTGCGGGCCAGAGCGCGCGGCGTCTTGTTGCCAAGGGCAGGCACCGCTTCATCAAGCGTTTTGGTATATTCGCGTGTCAGCATATCATGAACGATGCGCTCCATTTCGTCCGGCGGGATATCGAGCGGCTCTTCCTGCGGAGCGCGGGCGGCGTCATCAGCCATGAACTGGGCCAGAGTCCGGATTTCGGTCATAGGTGTGCTCACGCAATCACCAAGCCATTCGCCCATTTGCGCAATCGCTTTCTCCGCACGGGCGGCACTATTGACCTCAACGATCAGTTTGCGTCCCGCCAACTCGACATTGGCGAAGACGGGTGTGCCGTCCTCCATGGTCGTCACAAAAGCCTGCCCGCCTTTGGCCGTTCGTGGTTTTCTCTCCTTCGTCACCGGCACCAGCCAGTTCCAGAATGTGTCGCTGGCAGGCTCCAGCCATTGTGCCGCGTTCAGCCTGCGAACCACGCTCTTGCCGATCACGCCCTTGGCCAGGGGGAAGACGATGCGGTGGAACACAAGATCATCGCCATCGGCGTTGACCATATCCGGCATGGTGCCAGGCATGGCTTTGCCCAGACAATCGAGCAGCCACATGTTCGTGAACATCGGGCCTGATGCCCGTAAAATAGCATCCCGGTCGGTCTGGTTTAGTTCGGAGGTGTCCTTTGCATCGTCCGCAAGCCGGCCAAACGCGTCGATCAGTTGTAGGGCGCCATCAGCGCTGAACGGCAACAGCGCGCCCGAGATGCCATGGCGACCGTTCACATCGACAACCCGTGCAGCGATCTTGTCCCAGTTGACGAGGGTCTGTGTCGCGCCGTGTTCGCGGACCGTGACTGGCGCAACATCCCGCAACAGATCACGCAAGGTCATCGACTGACCGGGGACGACCTCGCTAACCTCATAGAGCGACATCATCGTATCCCGCAGCGCGCGCATATAGGCCTTGTTCGGCGCCTTCTCGTTCCAGCCTCGGCGCTTGAGATAGTCATCGACCAGATTGCGACCGTCAGGTTCCAGTTCCTGTGTCAGCAGATCTTCAAAGGCGCAGCCCCATAGCGGCCCTTGCCAATGATCACCGATGATCTCGAATATGGCGTCGGGTTCGAGGCCGGTCGCTTCACATGCCGGACCGAGATGCGCGGACAGCATTTCATCCATCGCCTCGTCCCACGGAGCACGATCCGCATATTTCATCAGCCCGGACAGATCGTGAGCAGATTTCAATCTGGACATTCAGGCAGGCCTTTCCACGCCAAGGCGGCGCATTTCGCGATAGATGGTGGATCTGCCGATGCCGAGTTGCCGTGCTGCCTCTGTCGGCGAGATACGGGCTTCGACCAGTTTGATGGCCGCATCCACCTTGGACATGTCGAGCGGCTGACGGCCAGGCTGCTTGCCCTTGGCGCGTGCAGCGGCGATCCCATCGCGGGTCCGCTCAGAGATTAGCCGCCGCTCGAAATGGGCGATAGCTCCGAACACATGGAAGATGAGTTCGCCGGCGGCCGACGAGGTGTCGATTTTTTCCTCAAGACTCAGGAGGGCGATGCCTTGGCTGCGCAAAGTTTCGACTGTGGCGAGCAGTTCAGTCAGCGAACGCCCAAGCCGATCGAGGCGGACCACGGCGAGCGTGTCACCCTTGCGGGCATAGGCGATCAGTTCGGCCAGTCCAGGCCGCTCCATGCTTTTTCCCGATATTACATCGGTGAACACCTTGATGGCGCCGGCATTCTCCAGTCGCATGGTCTGGCCCGCCACATCCTGATCGCCGGTGCTGACGCGGGCGTAGCCCAGAATGCCGCCCATCTATCGTGTCTCCCAAACGGTCGTTCTGTGGACGCTCTGAAGGGCGACCGCTTCACCCCGCCCATAGCCGTCCACATACTATGTCTCTTTACTCATGGCTGTCCATAGGCGCAGTTGACCTTTTGTGGACGGGAATCGGCATGACGAAGCGCAAGCATCAACTCCTGACCGAGAGCGAGCGCAATCAGATCCTTGCCATCCCGACCGATCGCGACCACTTGGCTCGGCTCTACACCTTCGAGCCTGCGGACATCGAGATCATCGGCGCGCGACGGGAACGACGGAACCAGTTGGGCGTCGCGCTGCAACTCGCGCTCTTGCGCCACCCGGGCATCACACTGGCGCAGTTGATACAGAACAGGGGAGCGATGCCCCATGATCTCGCCGCCTTCGTCGCAGAACAGCTTGGCCTGCGCGTCACGGATCTGGCTGACTATGCGGCGAGGGACCAGACCATGACGGACCATGCTCGCGAGCTAGCCGCGCGCTTGGGACTGCGAGGGCCGACGCGTGCCGATATTCCGTTCATGATCGAAGCGGCCACGAAAACGGCATGGGCGACCGACAAGGGGATGACGATAGCGACCGGTGTTGTCACCGCCCTTCGTGAGGCCCGGATTCTGCTGCCGTCCATCTCCACCATCGAGCGTGCCAGCAGCGCGGGGCGCGCGCGTGCCCGCAAGCAAGCCGCCTATGCCCTGATCGACGATCTCAGCGCTGAACAGGTCCACGCCCTCGACCAGCTCTTTGACGACGCCGGGGGCATGAGCCAGCTCGCTTCGCTCAAGACCATTCCCATCGCGGCAAGGCCCGATCATATCCGCCAGATTCTCGACCGCCTGCGGCAAGTGCGGAAGATCGGCATCTCCCCGGACGTGGCTGGCCGCATCCACGCGGACCGCTTCCGGCAATATGTCCGGGAAGGCCGTGCATCGCCTGCCTATATGATCGAGCGATACGTTCCCTCCCGGCGGCGCGCCACGCTGGTTGCCTTCCTGCTCGATCTTGAAGAGCAGCTGACCGACAGCGCTCTGGAGATGGCGGACAAGCTGATCGGCAGCATCTTCACCCGCGCGAAGAATGCCCAGGCGCGTAGCTATGCCGCCACATCGAAGAACGTGGCGCGGCTGATGCTGATCTTTCGCAGAACGATCGATGCGCTGACCGATGCGGTCGATACTGGCGAAGATCCAATTGAGGTCCTGGACGCATCGGTCGGGTGGAACACCCTGATGAAGGCGAGGCCGGAAGTGGCGAGCATCGCGGAAACCGCCAACCTCGATCCGCTGACGGTCGCGGCCGACCGCTATGCGACGTTACGCAAGTTCGCCCCCGACCTGCTTGAGACGCTCCAGTTCAGGGCCGGAAAGGGCAGTGCGAAAACGATCGCTGCCATCGAAATGCTGCGCGACCTCAACAGGTCGGGCAAACGCGATCTTCCTACCGACGCTCCGATGCCCTTCCGTAAAGAATGGCGAAAAATCGTCGTTGGCGATAACGGCAAGATCAACCGGCGGCTCTGGGAAATCGCAACGATCGCGCATCTGCGCAACAAGTTGCGTTCGGGGGATGTCTGGGTGGAGCGATCGGCGGGATACCGCCAGTTCGACAGCTACCTGCTCAGCGAACCGAAGGCGAAGCCAATCGTGTCGGCTCTTGGTCTGCCACCCACAGCCAGCGAATGGCTCGAACAACGGGGCCGCGAACTGGACTGGCGACTGAAGAAATTTGCCCAGCGCCTGAAGCGCGACGCTCTGGAGGGTGTGCGGTTCCGCGACGGCCGCCTCCAGATATCCCCGGTTCGCACGATCGCGATGCCCGATGCCGAAGCGCTGGCTGACCGGCTCGATGCGATGATGCCCCGCATCCGCATCACCGAGCTGCTGCATGAAGTGGCGCAGGAAACCGGCTTTCTTGCTGCATTCACGAACCTGCGCACCGGCGAAGCGTGCCCCAACGAAAACGCGCTGCTCGCCACCATCCTTGCGGATGCCACCAATCTCGGCCTGTCGCGCATGGCTGCCGCGAGCCAGGGCGTGACGCGCGACCAGCTCCTGTGGACCCATGACGCCTATATCCGCGACGACAGCTACTGCGCGGCGCTGGCCGTGCTCATCAACGCGCATCACCGCCTGCCATTCTCGCGCGTATGGGGCGACGGCACAACGTCCAGTTCCGATGGCCAGTTCTTCAGGGGCGCGAAGCGCGGTGCATCGGGCGGCGATATCAACGCCCGCTATGGCGTCGATCATGGCTTCAGCTTCTACACTCATGTTTCCGACCAGCGTGCGCCTTACCACGTCAACGTGATCTCTGCCGCGACGCATGAGGCACCCTATGTTCTCGACGGCCTCACCAGCCACGGCACCGATCTGAAAATCGTCGAGCATTACACCGACACTGGCGGGGCGACCGATCATGTCTTCGCCCTGTGCGCGATGCTGGGATTTCGCTTCTGCCCGCGCCTGCGCGACTTTCCAGACCGGCGCCTCGCGCCGATCGCGCCGGTTAAGGCCTATCCGGCCATCGCCCCGCTAATGGGCAAGCGTATCCGCACCGACATCATCGCTGAACAATGGGATGACGTGCTGCGCCTCGTCGGCTCGATCAAGGCCGGCCATGTCGCGCCATCGGTCATGCTGCGAAAGCTCGCCGCGTACGAACGGCAGAACCAACTCGACGTCGCGCTACAGGAAATCGGCAAGATCGAGCGAACCCTGTTCATGCTGGACTGGCTGGAAAATCCCGATCTGCGCCAGCGATGCCATGCTGGTCTCAACAACAGCGAACAACGCCATGCCCTGACGCAGGCAATCTACACCTTCCGCCAAGGCCGGATCATCGACCGCAGCCATGAGGCGCAACAATATCGGGCATCCGGCCTCAATCTAGTCATCGCCGCGATCGTCTACTGGAACACGATCTACATGGATGCTGCCGCCCAGCATCTACGATCAACCTCGGTCGCGGTGCCTGATTATCTGCTCGCCCATACGTCCCCCGTGGGTTGGGAGCATATTGCCTTCTCCGGCGATTTCCTCTGGGATCGCGCAGCCGCTTCCGCTGGCCGCAAGGCCCTCAATCTCCCGCCGGATAGCCGCGTCGCATAAGCGTTCGCTGATTGTTCGCCCTTAGCGTTGTTTAGCGTACCATCCACGCTATGCCCTCTGCTCGGTATCATCTGCGAAGTGATCGGCCGGCCGACCGTGGGCGTGGATGACGACTTCTTCATGCTCGGCGGCCATTCGCTGCTCGGCACGCAGGTGGTGGTGCGCGCGCGCGACGCCTTTGGCGTGGAGCTGACGCTGTTCCACCTGTTCGAGGGGCGCACCGTCGCCCGGCTCGCCGCGATCATCGAGGAGCTGGTGATCGCCAAGCTCGACTCGATGAGTGACGACGACATCCAGCAATGGGCAGCCGAATAATGGCCACCAAACCCGCCTCGGACCCTTCGCTCAGCCTCTACCGCCTGCTCGATCCGGCGGTGCTGGCCGATCCCTATCCGCTCTATCGCCGCCTGCGCGAGGAAGACCCGGTCCATTGGGACCCGTTCCTCCACGCCTGGGTGGTAACGCGCTATGCCGATGTGCATCAGGTGCTGCACGGCTTTTCCGCCGACCGCACGCTGAGCCCGGAACAGCTGCGCGCGCTGGGCATCGATTCGCTGGAGCCGGTGGCCGCGGTGATGATGCGGCAGATGCTGTTCCTCGATCCGCCGCGCCACACCCAGCTGCGCAAGCTGTGCTCGATGGCGTTCACCCCGCGCCGGGTGGAGCTGCTGGAGGATCGGGTGACCGAGATCGCCCACCGCCTGCTCGACCAGGTGGTGCCGAACGGCACGATGGACGTGGTCGGCGATTTCGCCGCGCCCTTCCCGTCGATGGTGTTCGCCGCGCTGCTGGGCGTGCCCGAGGAAGATCACGCGAAGCTGAAGGCCTGGTCCGAAATCTTTGCCGAGATGCTGGGCAATTTTCAGCACAATATCGACCGCGCGCCGCTGGTGCTGAAGGCGACGGCGGAGATGACCGATTATTTCCGCCGCGCGATCCATGAGGTGGAGCGGCCGCTGGCCGACGGCCTGCTGCGCAGCCTGGTCGAGGCCGAAGTGGATGGCGAGCGTCTGTCGGAAGAAGACGTGATCGCCAACGCCATCGTCACCATGGTGGGCGGGCAGGAAACCACCACCAACCTGATCGGCAACGGCCTGGTCACGCTGATGGAACGGCCCGAGGCGCTGGCGGCACTTCGCGACCGGCATGACCTGATGGAAAGCGCGGTGGAGGAATTGCTGCGCTTTGAAAGCCCCAGCCAGCATACCGGCCGCATCTGCCCCGCCGATACGGTGGTGGGCGGCCAGCTGATCCGCAAGGGCGAGGCGGTGATGGCGGTTATGGCCGCCGGCAACCGCGACCCCGAACGCTTTGCCGACCCCGACATGCTCGATCTGGTGCGGGCCGAAAATCGCCATCTGGCGTTCGGCTGGGCGGCGCATTTCTGCTTCGGCGCGCCGCTGGCCCGGCTGGAGGCGCGGGTTGCGTTCCGCGCGCTGCTCGACCGGCTGCCCAATGTCGCGCGGGCAAGCGACAGGCTGCGCTGGCGGACCAATTTGGGGCTGCGCGGGTTGACGGCGCTGCCGGTCCGCTTCGGATGAACGCGCCCGCCCGGATTGCCGCCGACAGTGCGCGCGCGGCGCTCCTGAAGCGCATGCTGGCGGGCGAGGCGGGCACCGCGCGCGCGGCGCCTGCCCCCATCGGCCGCCGCGACCCCGCGCGCGCCGTGCCGCTGACGCTGGAGCAGAGCCAGCTGTGGCTGCACGCGCAGATGGCGCCGGACATGCCGCTCTATAACGAATCGATCACGATTCACCGGCACGGCCCCTATGACCATGAGGTGATGGCGCGCGCGCTGACCGAGTTCGTGCGTCGCCACCCGGCCTGGCGCACCGCCTTTGTCGAGACCGAGGCCGGCGTCGAGCAGCAGATTGCCCCCTCCGAGCCGATCTCGCTGCCGCTGATCGACCTCACGCTCCACCCGGACAAGGAAGCAGCCGCACTGCGCCTGGCCACCCAGGCCGCGCGCACGCCGATCCCCCTCGACCATGCGCCGCTGTTCCGCGCCTATGTCGCCAGGCTCGCGCCGGAGGAACACCGGCTCTATCTGACGCTCCACCACATCATTTTCGACGGCGTCTCGATCTATCGCACGCTGATGCCCGAACTGGCGGCCATCGTCGCCGCGTTCGAGCGTGGCGAGGCATCGCCGCTGCCCGAGCCCGCACTGGACTATGCCGATTATGCCGTGTGGCAGGCAGCGCAGACCGACGGGCCGGACGCCGCGCGCCAGATCGCCCATTGGCGCGAGGCGCTGGCCGGGCCACTCCCCCGGCTGGAACTGGCGGGAGACCATCCGCGCCCGGCACAGCCGACCCATGCCGGATCGATGGAAGTGTTCGAGCTGTCGGAAGCGCTGATCGACCGGCTGAAGGCGCTGGCCCGGGCGGAGGGCGCGACGCTCTACATGGTGCTGCTCGCCGCGTACAAGGCGATGCTCTATCGCTATACCGGCGACACCGACATCATCGTGGGCGGGGTGACCGACACCCGCCGCCGGCCCGAACTGCAGCCGCTGGTCGGCTATTTCCTGAACACCATGGCGCTGCGCAGCCGGCCGCAGGGCGCGGTGTCGTTCCGCGACTATCTGGCCCAGGTGAAGGCAAGCGTGATCGGCGCGCTGGGCGCCTGCGACGTGCCGTTCGACCGGCTGGTGCGCGAGCTGGGCATCCGGCGCGGGCAGGGCACCCACCCGCTGTTCAACACGCTGTTCTCGATCGAGCCACCGGTCGATCCGTTCGCGCCGGGCTGGGACCTGACGCAGATGGACGTGGTGGTCGGCGCCGCCAAATATGATCTCTATCTGGAACTGGACGAACGGCCGGAGGGGATGGCCGGGCGCTTCCTCTATTCGACCGAATTGTTCGAGGTGCCGACGATCCGGCGCATGATCGGCCACTGGATCCGCCTGCTGGAAGGGGTTGCCGACAATCCCGCCACGATGCTGGCCGATCTGCCGATGCTGGATGCGGACGAAACCGCGCAGCTGGCCGGCGGGTGGGATGGGCCATGGGCGCCCGCGCCGTTCGGCACCGTCGTCGCCGGGGTCGCCGCGCAGGTCGCCGCCCGGCCCGATGCCGTGGCGATTACGCAGGGCGAAACGGCGTGGCGCTATAGCGAGCTTGACGCGCATGCCGACGCCATCGCCGCCGCCCTTGCCGACCGGGTGGCGCCGGGGGCGCTGGTCGCGCTGGCGCTTGATCGCACGCCGTGGATGGTCGCGGCGATGCTGGGCGTGCTCAGGGCTGGCGCCGCCTATCTCCCGCTCGATGCGCGCCAGCCGCCGGCGCGGCTGAAGGCGCTGGTCGAGCGCGCCGGTGCCGCGCTGGTGCTGACCGATGCAGCCAGCGCCGCCGTCGCACCCGACAGCGTTCAGCGCCTGCTGGTGGAAGAAATCGCGCCGCAGCCCTTTGCCGGGCCGCCGCCCGGCGCCGAGATGCTGGCCTATTGCCGCTACACCTCCGGCTCGACCGGTGAGCCCAAGGGCGTCGAGATCGGCCATGCCGCGCTTGCCAATCTGCTCGCCGCGATGCAGCGGCGGCCGGGCTTTGCGGCGGGTGCGCGGCTGCTGGCGGTCACCACGCTGTCGTTCGACATTGCCGAGCTGGAACTGTGGCTGCCGCTGGTCAGCGGTGGCACGGTGCTGCTGGCGACGCGCGAGGAAGCGGGCGACATGGCAGCGCTTGCCGCGCGCATCGCCCGCGACACGCCTGACATGATGCAGGCAACGCCCGCCACCTGGCGCGGGCTGATCGAGGCCGGCTGGACCGGCAGCCAGCGCCTGACCGCTTTGTGCGGGGGCGAGGCCCTGACCCCGGCGCTGGCCGGGGCACTGCGCCCGCGCGTCGGCAAGCTGTGGAACATGTATGGCCCGACCGAGACGACTATCTGGTCCACCGTTGCCGAGGTTGATGCCGGCGAAATTTCGATCGGCAGCGCGATCGACAACACCCAGCTGCGCGTGGTCGACGCCGATGGCAATCTGGTGCCGCAGGGCGCGGTTGGCGAGCTGTGGATCGGCGGCGCAGGCGTTGCGCGCGGCTATCGCGGCCGGCCGGACCTGACCGGCGCGCGCTTTGTGGAAGGGGCAGGCGCCCGCTTCTATCGCACCGGCGACCGCGCGCGCTGGCGTGGCGACGGCACGCTGGAATGCCTGGGCCGGCGCGACAATGAAGTGAAGGTGCGCGGCTTTCGCATCGCGCTGGAAGAGGTGGAGGCGGCACTCGCCAGCCTGCCCGGCGTGCGCGCAGCGGCGGCACGGACCTGGGCCGAAGGCGAGGGCGGCCATTCGCTCGCCGGCTATGTGGTGGGTGAGGGGGACGCCGCCACCTGGCGCGCCGCGCTCGCCGAGCTGCTGCCCGATTATATGATCCCCACGCGCTTCGTGGCGATGGACGCGCTGCCGATCGGCGCGACCGGCAAGGTCGACCGCGCCGCGCTGCCCGAGCCGGTGGTGGCGGGCGGCAAGGGCACGCCGCCCGAAACCCCGCTGGAGCAGCAGCTCGCGGCGATCTGGCAGGATGTGCTGGGCGTGGCTGATGTCGCGCGCGACGATGATTTCTTCGACCTGGGCGGCCATTCGCTGCTCGTCGCGCGGCTGCTGCGGCGGCTGAAGACCGAGATGGACGTGCAGCTGCCGATGGGCGCGCTGTTCCGCGCGCGGCGGCTGGCCGATATGGCGGCGCTCATCGCCTCGGGCCGGCCGCTGGAAAATCCCGCGCTGGTGCCGATCCAGCCGCATGGCCGCCAGACGCCGATCCTGTGGCTGGAGGCGGCCAGCCTGTTCGTGCCGCTGGCCGAGCGGCTGGGGCCGGACCAGCCCTTCATGGGCATTGCGCTCGGCCAGATTTTCGAGCGCGGCTGCCCGACCGACTTCAACGACGCGGCCGCTCTGGTGGTGGAGACGATCCGGCAGGTGCAGCCCAAGGGGCCATACCGGCTGGGCGGCCTGTGCACCGCCGGCATTCTGGCCCATGCGGTGGCGGCGCAGATGCGCGCGGCGGGCGACGATGTCGAGCTGCTGGTGCTGGCCCATGCCGCGCACCCGCCACACCTGCGCGGCATGGGGCGGCTGGCCAAGCTGGTCAGCAAGCTGCGTTACCACCTGCCGCTGGTTCTGAAGGCGCCCGCCGGCCAGCGCTGGCGCTATTTTCAGGAGCGGGTGCGCGGGCTGTGGGAAACCGCCGCGCCGTTCGACCCCGAGGCGGTGCTGGCGCCGCGCGTGCAGGCGGTGCTGGAAGCCGGTGCCTGGCGCTATGACCCGCCCGCTTATGATGGCGACGTGCTGGTCATCGAACCGCGCGAGGGGCCGCGCATCTTCCGCTATGCAGAGGCATGGCGTGGCGATGTCAGCGGCCGGTTCGACGCGCATCTCGCCCCCGGCGACCATTGGGGGATGATCGCGCCGCCGCATGTCGATGCCTTTGCCGTGCATCTGCGCGCGGCGCTTGGCCGGGGCGCGACCGGGCTGTCGCGCGCGGCATAATGGCCGGGGTCATCGTCCATCTCGGCGCGTGCGGGGAGGACGCCGAGGCGATGGCGCGCGACTGGGCGCTGCTCGACGATGCCGAACGCGCGCAGGCGGCGCGCTATCATCAGCCGGTCGACCGGGCGCGCTTCGTTGCGCGGCGGGGCGGGCGGCGGCGCCTGCTGGCGGCGCATCTGGGCGTCGCGCCCGAGGGCTTGCGCTTTGGCGAGGGCGCCTATGGCAAGCCGGTGCTGCTGGGCCACGAGCTGCAGTTCAGCACCTCGCACGCGGGTGACGACTGGGTGCTGGCGGTGGCCGATGTGCCGCTCGGCTGCGACCTCGCCCGGCTCGACCCCGGCTTTGCGTGGCGGGAGGTGGCTCGCGCCTTCTTCGCTGCCGTCGAGCGCAAGGCGCTGGATGCGCTGGCGCCCGAGGAAGCACCGGCCGCTTTTCTGGAAGTCTGGGCGCGCAAGGAAGCGATGGTGAAGGCGCTGGGCCATGGCCTGTCCTTCCCGCTCGATGCGTTCATCGTGGCGGACGGCCCCGGCGCCCCCTATCAGGCGGGCGTGGCCGGCTGGCAGGCGGCGGTGCTGTGGCCCCGGCCCGGCCTGTGCGTGGCAATCACGGTACAGGGGGATGCAGCGCCGCAGTGCCGGCTGGTGCAGCCGGGTGAGACATGGACCCTGCCGCTTGCCGAACCCGCAGCCCCGACGCCCGCCAGGCCCAAGCGGCGGCTTATGGTGTCGCCGCTGCGGCTGGCGCGCCGCTCTCCACCAGCCCAAGCCGCGCGGCATAGCGCGTGATCTTGGGCGCAATGGCGAGTGCCGCCTTGTGGTCTGCCTCGGCGCGTGCCGTGTCGCCCAGCCGCTGGTGGGCGATCCCGCGCGCATAAAGCGCCCAGGCGTTGCGCGGCTGCTTGGCGATGACGGCGGAATAATCGGCAACCGCGCCTTGCAGATCGCCGCTTTTCAGCAGCACCAGCGCGCGGCTGTCGAGAATGTCGGGGCTGCCCGGCTCCACCTTCAGCGCGGCGTTGCAGTCCTTCAGCGCCTTGTCGAGGTCGCGGCCCAGCACCGCGCGCGCCCAGCAGCGGCCGTTAAACGCGCTGCCCCGCGACGGGTCGTCGCCATGCGTGCGGAACCACTGGTCGTAGTTGGTGATCGCGGTCACCGGGTCACCGGCGCGAGTATAGAGCCAGCCCAGCGACAGGCGCAGATCGGCATTGGCCGGCAGCGCGGCGTCGGCAGCCTTCAGATCGGCCAGCGCCTGCGCATCCTCGCCCGCGTTGAGCAGGGCGGCGGCCCGTGTGACGCGCGCCTCGCCGTCGCCGGGGGCCAGCTTCACCGCCTGGTTGAAATCGGCCAGCGCCAGCTCGTCCTTGTCCATGCGCTGGTGCAGTTCGCCGCGCTGGAGCACATAGCGCGCCTCGCCCGGCGCCATTTCCACCGCGCGGTTCAGGTCGGCCATTGCCTTGGCCATGTCGCCCTTGGCGATCAGCGCGGCGCCGCGGCGGGCAAATTCGTCCGCGGTCTTGGGTTCGCTGCCGCTGTCGGCCACCGCCACGCGGGTGCCGTCGGGTCGCATCGCGCCGCTGGGCTTGATGTTGAACACCGGCCCGCCTTCATAGGTGAAATAGAGCCGGCGCAAGCCGTTGGCGACATAGACGCGGTGCGACAGGAAAAAGTCGGCGCCGATCAGCATGTCGGCATCGCTCAACTCCAGCGAAGACATGCGCAGCTTCACGCGCTTGATCTGTTCGCCGCCAATGTCGATCAGGTCGAACGGGGCAAGCCAGCTCTGCAGCACCTTGCTGCCCAGCCCGGTGCTGGCGCCGGCCTCCACCACGCCCGGGCTGCTCGGCGTCACGCCGGCGCGGCGCGCGCCGTCGAGCGTGACCACCGTCGAATAGGCGCCGGTGTCGAACATCGCGCGCAGCTTGGCGGTGTTCAGCACCACCGTGCCGACCGTGTGCGGCTGGTCGGTATTCACCCGGTCGATCGGCATGATCGTCACCGGGCGCTCGGCCGCCCAATAGGCCAGATTGACGTCGGCGCAGTCGCGCGACCGCATCAGCCGGACCATGCCGTGCGGCAGGTCATATTCGACATCGGCAAAGCCCAGCACGTCCTGCCCGATCAGCCCGGCATGGCCGAAATCGGCATCGGTCACCAGAAAGGCGGCCTGGGGAATCTTGACGCCGGCCAGCTTGAACTGGCTGACGCGCGTCACCTGCGCGCGCACTTCGCCGCCGACGCCGGTGATGCGGAACTCGGGCGGCGCGTCCGTCGTCACCAGCTTCAGGTCCTTGGCCAAGGCGCGCGAAATGGTGCTGAAGAAGGCCCCGCTATCCAGAATGAAACGCACCTTGGTGCCGTTTATTTCAGCATCGGCAACCGCCTTGTTGTCGATCATCGTCACCGGAAACTCGACGATCTTTTCCAGCTTGCACTCGGCATGCGCCGATGTCGCCCCGAACAGTGACAGCCCCAGAAAAATAGACACAATGCGTGACATTAACGCTGCCCCCCCCAAATGCATTGGGGGCACCATTTCACTGCGACTTCACGGAATCAAATATAATTTTTCTGTAAAACGCCGCTTTGGCGCAATCTATTGGCGGCGTTCACACCGCGCTGCTGAACCTTGTGGTGCTGTGTGCGCGATACGGGTCGATCGTCGCGGCAATTGCGCGGGCATAGGGCACCCCGCCCGGGGCGATGCGCAGGGTGCTGCCCGCCCGCGCCGCGACGCCGGCTTTCTCGAACGGGGCAAGCCGCGCGAGGATGTCGCCCAGCTCGGGCAGGCCGGCCAGGTCCGTCTGCCCCTGGCACAGCAGCTGCTCGATCGCGCGGCCATGCGCGCGGTCAGCGGCCGAGCGGCGCAGCCCCCGTGCAATTGCGAACTGGCCCTGGCCGATGCGCAGGTGATAGCGACCGCTATTCTTCTCATTCTGCAGCAGCCAGCCGGGAAAGGCGCTGATCGCGGACGCGCCAAGGCCGACCAGCGCATCGGCCGGATCTTCGGTAAAGCCCTGGAAATTGCGCTTCAGCGTGCCCGCCCGCGCGGCCTTCGCCATGGCATCGCCGGGCAGCGCGAAATGGTCAAAGCCAATCGCGCGATAGCCGACACCGGTCAGCATGAAATGCGCCAGTTCCGCCTGGCGGAAGCGCGCCTCTGCATCGGGCAGCGCGCTGTCGTCGATCTGGCGCTGGCGGGGGATGAGGTGCGGCACATGGGCATAGCCGAACACCGCCAGCCGGTCTGGCGCCATGGCGATGGCCTGTTCGAGCGTTTCCGCGAGATCAGCGCGCGACTGGCCGGGCAGGCCGTACATCAGGTCGAAATTGACCGAGCCGACACCAGCCGTGCGCAGCTGCGCCATCACACAGGCAATGCGGGCGATCGGCTGCACCCGGCCGATGGCGGCCTGCACATGGTTGCTGAGCGTCTGCACGCCCAGGCTGACCCGCGTCACGCGGTTGCGTTCGATGGCCGCCGCCCAGCGCCAGTCAAAGCCGCGCGGGTCGAGCTCGACCGAAATCTGCGCGTCGCTGGTGTCGAAGCGGGCGCGCAGCTGCGCCATGGCGGCGTCGAACTGGGCCGGGCTGATGGCATTGGGGCTGCCGCCGCCCCAGGCGATGCGGCTGATCCGCCGGCCGCCGATGCGGGTGGCGAGCAGGTCGATCTCCTCGCCCAGCCGCTTCATATAGGCCGCCACCCGCAGCGTGCGGTTGGCAACCCCGGTGTTGCACCCGCAATACCAGCAGAGCTGCTCGCAATAGGGCACGTGGAGATAGAGCGACACCGCATCGTCGGGCGCCAGCGCGTCAAGCGCTGCGTGCATGTCGTCGGGGCCGACCGTGTCGCCAAATTCGGCGGCGGTGGGGAAGCTGGTGTATCGCGGCACGGCAACCGCGAGCAGCTGGGGGTGATAGCGCCACATGATGCCATGATGGCGTGGCGGCGGCGGCGCGTCCTTGATCCAGGTCAAGCCGGTCGTGCGCGTATTGCGGTGGGCATTTCAACCTCGCCCCGTTCGTCCCGAGCGAAGTCGAGGGACGTGCAGCCGGGAGCCGTGCCCGGTCCGCGTGTCTCGACTTGGCTCGACACGAACGGTGGTTGGTCAGATCAGGGCGGTCATTAGCCGGCCAGCGCCTTCAGCGCGGCCGGGTCTTCCACCGTGAAATGGCGCAGATCGGGCAGGGTGATCACCCCGTCGGCGGCGAGGCGGCTGAGCCGCCGGCTGACCGTCTCGATGGTCAGCCCCAGCAGGCCGGCCATTTGCTGGCGCGACAGCGGCAGGTCGACCGGCGCGCCTGCGTCCGCGCCGCTGCGCTCGGCCAGATCGTGGAGCAGGCTGGCGACGCGCTCTTCGGCGTTCTTGCGGCCCAGCAGCAGCATCCACGCGCGCGCCCGTTCCAGCTCGCCGAACAGCCGCACGACCAGCGCCTGCGTCATCGCCGGGTGTGCCAGCGCGAAATTGTGGAACTGCTGGCGCGGCATCACGCACAGGCTGGCGGGGCCAAGCGCGGTCAGGCTGTGGGTGGCGGGCTGGTCAAGCGGCTGGCCCACGAAATCGCCGGGGCCGGCGACCCCCAGAATCTGTTCGCGCCCATCGTCGAGCGAGGCGCTGAGCTTGAACATGCCGGAGCGCACGGTGCCGACGAACTCGGCCGGCTCCCCCTCCCACAGCAATGTGGCGCCGGGTTCCAGATGGCGCACCCGGCCGAGCGCGGCAAAGCTCTGCAGCGCGGCCGGTGCGAGGTTGGCACAGAGTGCTGCCGCGCGGCCGGTGCATTCGGCGCAGCGCTGCGGCACCGCGGTCTCCGGCGCCAGTTCGAAGGAAGCGGTGGACTTGTACATGGCCAGCGTCAGTTCCTCTTGATCAGCCATTCAGTGCATCGACCAGGTCATGGGTGCGCAGCGGCTTTTCCAGCACCGCATCGAACCCGCAGGCGCGCGCCGAATCGAACAGATGGGGCGAGGGGAAGCCGGTGATCAGCACCGCCTTGCCCGACCAGCCGTTGCGCTTCATGGCGCGCAGCACGCCGATGCCGTCGCCATCGGGCAGGCGATAGTCGCTGACCAGCGCGGCGTAATCGACCTGGTCGGCGGCGTTCACTGCCGGGGTGGCGGCGGCATAAGCGCGCACGTCAAAACCGCGCGCATGGAGCAGCAACTGGAGCGAACGGCGCACCCCTTCATCATCTTCGATCAGCAGCAGATGGGGGCGGGGCGACTCGCTGGCGGGCAGGCGCTTGACCATGAATTCTCTCGTCTTTTGAGAATTCT
Organism: Sphingomonas sp.; assembly: GCF_019746015.1. Lineage (GTDB taxonomy): Bacteria > Pseudomonadota > Alphaproteobacteria > Sphingomonadales > Sphingomonadaceae > Sphingomonas. The sequence continues at coordinate 37,847 of NZ_JAIESM010000081.1, forward strand.
TTGTGGCAAAAGCCGCCGGCCGGGTCGTTACGTAGAGTTCCGAAAAATAAGCTGGGCGCGTGCCAGGCTGGGGCTATTTGCCAAGCCCGGCGGCAAAGGCGATGCGCAGCGCGTCGGACAGGCTGCGCACGTCGAGCTTGGTCATCAGATTGGCGCGGTGCACTTCCACCGTGCGCGGCGAGATGCCCAGGTCAAAGGCGATCGTCTTGTTGGGCAGCCCGCGCGCCAGCCCTTCCAGCACGTCATGCTCGCGCGGGGTCAGCACCGCCAGCCGCACCTGCGCGTCCTTGGCGGCCAGGTCGGAGCTGTCATGCTGGTCCAGCCGCGCAAAGCCGATATCGATGGCGGCGATCAGCGCCGACTTTTCGAACGGCTTTTCAAGAAAATCGACCGCGCCGGCCTTCATTGCCTGCACCGCCGTCGTCACATCGCCATGGCCGGTCAGCACGACGACCGGCAGCGTCACGCCGCGCGCGGCCAGCTCGCGCTGCACCGCCAGCCCGTCCATCACCGGCATGCGCACATCGAGCAGGATGCAGCCCGGCTCGACCTGTTTTTCGGCCAGAAAATCAACGCCCGATTCGTACAGCGCGACCCGATAGCCGGAAGTGCGCAGCAGGAAACTGACCGAGCGGCGCACCGCTTCTTCATCGTCCACGACATGGATCAGGCGTTCAGACATCTGCGTCCTCGATACTGGCATTGGGAACGGTGAAGTGGAAGGCCGTGCCGCCATCGGGGGCGGGCTCTGCCCAGATGCGCCCGCCATGCGCCTCCACGATCGTGCGGCAGATCGACAGGCCCAGGCCCATCCCGCTTTCCTTGCTGGTGGTGAATGCCTCGAACAGGCGCGGCGCCACCTCGGGCGCGATGCCACCGCCGGTGTCGGTGACGGACAGGCGCACCAGATCGCCTTCGGCCTTGCTGGCGATGGTGATGTCGCGGCGGGGGCTGTGCTCCATCGCGTCGACGGCGTTGCGCAGCAGGTTCACGAACACCTGCTGAATCTGCACCCGGTCGGCAATGATATGGGTCGCGGCCGGGTCTAGCATCAGGAAGCTGCGCACGCCGCGCTCATGCGCGCCCATCAGCGCGAGCCGGCTTGCCTCATCGACCAGCGCGGGCAGCGGCTCGGTCTTTTGCTCCAGCTCGCCGCGCGCCACAAAGCCGCGCAGCCGCCGCACGATATGCCCCGCGCGCAGCGCCTCTTTCGCGGCCTCGTCCATTGCCTCGCGTATGATGGCGTCGCGGTTGGCCGTCTCGTGGTCGAGCAGGTCGCGCGCGGCTTCCAGATAATTGGCAACGGCGGTCAGCGGCTGGTTCAGCTCATGCGCGAGGGTGGAGGCCATGGTGCCCATAGCGCTGAGGCGCGAGACGTGGATCAGCTCCGACTGCAGCTCCTTCAGCTGGCTCGCCGCAGCCTCGCGCGCGGTCAGGTCGCGGATGAAGCCGGTGAACACGCGGTGCCCGTCGCTGCGTGCTTCCCCCACCGACAGCTCCATAGGGAAGGTGCTGCCGTCGCGGCGCAGCCCGCTCACCACGCGCCCGATGCCGATGATCCGCCGCTCGCCGGTGTCCAGATAATGGCGGATATAATTGTCGTGCCGGCGCCGGTCATGGTCGGGCATCAACTGGCTGACATTGCGGCCGAGCAGTTCGGCCTCGCCATAGCCGAACAGCCGTTCGGCCGCCGCGCTGAACGACAATATCTTGCCGCGCTCGTCGATCACGATCATCGCGTCGGGCACGGTCGCCAGGATCGAGCGATAGTGAAGCTCGCTCTGCACAAGTGCCTGCTGCGCGGCCTTGCGCGGGGTGATGTCGTGGAACGACAGGCCAAAGCCGCGAATGTGATCGCGCCCATGGCCCAGCGCCACCAGCATGATGTCGGCAAAGAATTCCGAGCCGTCCTTGCGCTGCCGCCACGCCTCCAGCCGCAAGGGGCTGGTGAGCGCGGTCTCGCGGTCCTCCGCCGGCCAGCCCTGCACGCGGTCGCCGGGGGTGTAGAGAATGTCGACGGGCCTGCCGATCGCTTCGGCGGCGGTCCACCCGGTCAGCACCCGGGCGCCCTTGTTCCAGCTGGCGATGCGGCCGTCAGGCGCAAGCAACAGCACGGCACGATCGTGCATGCCGCCGACAAAGCCTGCCATTTCGGCCGCCAAGTCCGCCGGCGACCATTCCGGATCGATTACGCTACCCACCACAGGGGCCAGCCTAGCGCGACAAGGGCGCGCGGGGCCAGCCCCTATTGCGTTCAGCGATGATGGGCGAGGAACACCGGCACCGGGCTGCGCGCCAGCAGCTTTTCGGTGGTGCCGCCGAAGATCGCCTCCAGCCAGCGGGCATGGCCATAGCCGCCCATCACCAGATAGTCGGCATTGGTTGCCGCCTCGACCAGGATCACCGTGCCGGGCCGGTCGGTGCCGGTTTCCTCGCGCCGCACGGTCGCCGGAATGCCATGCCGGCCAAGATAGATCGCGCCCTGCTCGGCGGGTATGGTGATCGACCCGTCATCGGCATAGAGCAACGTCACCTCGCTGGCATGTGCGAGCAGCGGCAGCGCCGTTTTCAGCGCGGCCTCCGCATCTTTGGAGCCATCCCAGGCGATCAGCGCCCGGCCGCCCACGTTCAGCCCGCGCGCGTTTTCGGGCACCGCCAGCACCGGCACGTCGCCCTCGGTCAGCATCGCGCCGACCAGATCGGCCATGTTGGGGTAAAGCGCCTTGTCGAACACGCGGTTGAGCACCACCAGATCGACGAGCCGTGCCGCTTCCTTCAGGCAGGTCGCGGCGTCGCCGGTCATGTCCTGCCAGGTGAAGGGCACGTCCTCCCGCTCCAGCCGGGCGCGGATGCGCGCGCCGTTTGCGCTTTCGGCGGCCTGCTCGTCGCCCAGCAGCATTGCGCCGCCGCCCATCGAGACATAGTCGCTGACCAGCATCGGCACCATGGTGATGTCGACGCAGTTCAGATGCCCGTCCATCGCGCGGGCAATGTCCAGCGCGACCTGCAGCCGGGCCTCCTGGCCCGCATCATCATGAATCAGTACAAGGATGTTTTTCATCGTCGGCCTCCATCCGCCCGCCCGATGCCATGGAGGATAGGCCCCGGCGGCGGGGCGCGGCGATGCGGATTGATACGTAAGCCGGTTTGATCTGGATCAAGGACGCATCGCCGGGCGGGCGGCAACGTGAGCGAATGGCGCGATCCTCGCGCCGCAGGAGATTTGCCATGTTCCAGTTCATCGCCGCCCACTATGTCGATATGGTCATGGTTGCGATGGCCAGCTTCTCGGCTGTGCTGCTGTTTGCCTCGCTCACCGACCGCGAGCCGCAGATGCGCTGATCCTAAGGCCCGTTCCGCGGCCGAGCGATGCCGCCACCCGCTACAAAAACGGCGGGTGGGCGGTATTGTTACATTATCGAAATGGAAATCCGTGCTCTGCCTGCGCGCAACAGATCGGCGTTATTGTCAAAACTTTGCTTATTAATGCAAACGTCGTCATTTTGACCTTGCAGGGATGTAATCCTGTTGTAACTTCGGGTTTGCGTCTTCCGTATCGGTGAAATCGGCACCACTGGTGCCCGTTTCGAGGATGTCCGTTCATGCAGGCTGGCCGGGTTTGCCTTTGCTGGGATGTGATGCGCGCGGCCGCGCTGCGCGCGCGCATGGACCGCCGGCGTGGCTGAGCTGCTGGTCGACATTCACGGGCTTGGCAAGCTGATCGACGGCACCCGGCTGGTCGATGGCGTGACGTTGCGGCTGGGCCGGGGTGAGATATTGGGGCTGACCGGGCCGGTGGGCGGCGGCAAGACCACCGCGCTCAGGATGCTGGCCGGGCTGGTCCGGCCCGACCTTGGCCATGGCACGGTTCTGGGCGAGGATGTGGTGGTGCCGCTGTCGCGCCGCCGGGGGCGCATTGGCTATATGGGCCAGCGGCTGGCGCTCTATCCTGAGCTGTCGGTGATCGACAACCTGTTGTGCAACAACCCTGCGCGCGATGCCGATGCGCCCTATCCCCGGCTGGAGGCGGTGCTCAAGGCGATGGCGCTGACCGGCTTTGCCGACGACCTGGCCGGTACGCTGGCGAACGGCCCGGCGCGTCGCCTGCATTTCGCCGGCATCCTGATGAACGCCCCGCAATTGCTGCTGCTCGACGAGCCGGGCGCGGGTTTTGACCGCGAGACAAATGACCTGATCTGGCGCGCGATCGAACAGGTTGCCGCCGATGGCGGCGGCGCGATCGTCGCCAGTTGCGACATGGCGGAGCTGGCGCGCTGCACCGCCTTCGTGCCCTTTGCCGATCAGCAGGCCGGCACCCAGTTCGATTTCGACATGATCCTGCCGGCCACCGGCGCCAGTGTGGTGGACGAGGCATTGCGGCTGCTGGCCGGGGGTGGCGGGCGCCGGCTGGCCCATAATTGAGCCGCGCCGGTGCCCGGGCTGAAGCCGGCTGAGAGCCGTTCTCAGAAAGCCAGCCGCAGCCCGCCCGAGATCGACGTGGTGTCGCCAATAGCGAAGCCCAGCGTGCGCACCGCGTTGACGGTGAAGCTCAGCCGGTCATTGAGGCCGAACGACCCGGTCAGCGCGATTTCGCCCCAGGTGTCGGAAACGCCATTGCCGTTGAGCACGCCCAGCGCATTCCCGGTGGCCCCGGTTGCGTTGCTGCGGTTGACCGAGGCGTCGTTCGACGTGGTCAGCGCCGATCCGGTAAAGGCCAGCAGATGCCGGTCCTTCGGCCCGAACACATATTGCAGCGTGGCGCCGCCGCTGCCCGTCACGCCGCTTTGCGACTCGTTGAGCAGCAGCGGGTTGGCAAGCCCCGTGCCGGTCACCACGCGCGCGGTTGTGATGCGGCTGTAATCGATCGCGACATAGGGCGACAGGAACAGGCGTTCGCTGAGCGCCAGGTCATAGGTCAGCGACGCACCACCGCCGGCAATGCTGCCCGACGAGCTGATATTGATTGTGGTATTGTTGGCGCGGCGCACATTGCGGGCGTCGAACGCGCGGTCGCCGAACGTGCCATACCCCTCCAGCGTGAAATCGCCCAGCGCCAGCCCGCCCGACAGGCGCACCAGCCGCGTCGTTGCCGGCACGAAAATCGCGGTGCGCGCATTGGTATCGGCGCTGATCTGCGACACCGACACGCGCACATAATTATCGTCAAGATTGCGCGTCAGGCTGAGCGAGACAAAGGGCTGGTTGCCCAGGCCGCCGCCAAAGGTGGTGCCGCCATCGACCGCGACCGCCCAGTCGGGCTTGCGCTCCTGCTTTTCGTCAGCGGCCAGCGCGACCCCGGGCAGGCCGCACAGCAAGGCGGCAATCGCAAATTTATGGAACACATCTTCCCCCATTATGGCGTTACGATCGTCCAACGGACGGCGATTGAAAAACCTTCGCAGCGAGCGAAGGTTTTTTCGCGGCCGCGCGTTGGCTATCTTGGGTGGTGACGTGGGGAGGGGAGAGGACCTGTCATTGCTCGCTGATCGCGATCCACCACCTGTTTCATCAGCCGGCATCGAAAGGGAGGCGGCTGACGAGACGGCGTTGATGGCCCGGGTGGCGGCGGGCGATGGCGGCGCGTTTCAGCCGCTGGTCAACGGCCATGCCGTCCGGCTGCGCCGCATCGCCTATCGCATGCTGGGCGATGTGGGGGAGGCGGAGGATGTCGCGCAGGAGGCGTTGCTGCGCCTGTGGCGCGACGCCGCGCGCTGGCGGCCGGAACGCGCGGGGCCGGCCGCCTGGCTCAACCGGGTGACGGTCAATCTGTGCCTGGACCGGCTGCGCCGGACGCGCTTCGTGGTGACCGAGCAGGTGCCCGAGCGCGCCTGTGACGGGCCAAGCGCCGACGCGCTGATCGAAGCCGATCAGCAAAAGGCGGCGGTGGTGGCCGCAATCGCGCAGCTTTCCGACCGCCAGCGCGCGGCGATCGTGCTGACTTATTATGAGGGTTTGTCCAACGCTATGGCCGCCGATGCGCTCGATCTGAACCTGAAAGCCTTTGAATCGCTGCTGCACCGCGCGCGGCAGACGCTGAAGGCGGCGCTGGTGCAGGCCGGCATTGCCGAACATCCGGCTGGAGGGGCCAATAGATGACGCCGCACCCTGACGATTTCAACGCCCGCTGGGGCGCCGCGCTCGACCGGTTCGACGTGCCGCCGCCCTCGCCCGACTTTCTCGCGCGGCTGTCGCACCTGCCGCAGGGCGCGGGGGCGCCGGCGGCGCGCTGGGCTTTTGTACGGCGCCGCGCCGATGGCGGGCGGCGCGGGCCATGGGTGCGCCGCGCGCTGATCGGGGTCGCGGTGATCGGGCTGACCGGCACGGCAGCGGCGACCGGCTTCTTCCAGGAGCTGGCGCGCCGCCTGCCGGGGCTGACCCAGCTGGTTGCCGCCGCGCCCGATCCTGCGCCGGTCGTGTCGCGGCCGGCCCCCCGTATATCGCCGCCGACAGCCGCTGCCGCGCCGGCGGTGCAAAGCGTTGCGCCGCCTGTGGCGCCGGCACCGGTCGAGGGCGCGATCACGCGCGAGCTTGCAGCACCCGTCGCCGTTGCCGGCCCGGCGCCGGTGGTGCCGGTGGCCGCCGCACCCGTGCCGGCGCCGGTTGCGGCCGAAATGCGCCGCCCGCTGGCCCGTGCGC
>NZ_JAIESM010000001.1 GCF_019746015.1 Sphingomonas sp.
CCACCTTCACCAGCGGGCGCTGGTTGATGCAGGTGTTCTGGTTGGAACGCTGGAACTTCATCAGCGTGTAGATGTCCACGCCCGACTTGCCGGCTTCGACATCGCCGGTCGCGCGCACCACGATGCGGGTGGCGTCGACCTGATCGACGATGCCCGAACGCTTGGCCGCGATCGCCGCGCCCGAATCGCGCGCAACGGTTGCTTCCATGCCGGTGCCGACGAACGGCGCCTCGGCCCGCACCAGCGGCACGGCCTGGCGCTGCATGTTCGAGCCCATCAGCGCGCGGTTGGCGTCGTCATTTTCCAAGAAGGGAATGAGCGAGGCGGCAACCGACACCAGCTGCTTGGGGCTGACGTCCATCAGCGTGATCGTGTCGGGGATCGCCATCAGGAATTCACCCGCCTGGCGTGCCGAGACGAGGTCTTCGACGAAGCGGCCCTCGGCATCCAGCTCGGCATTGGCCTGCGCGATGGTGTGCTTGGCCTCTTCCATGGCGGAGAGATAGACCACCTCGTTGGTGACGCGGCCATCGACGATCTTGCGATAGGGCGTTTCGATGAAGCCGTATTTGTTGACCCGGCTGAAGCTCGCCAGCGAGTTGATCAGGCCGATATTCGGGCCTTCGGGCGTTTCAATCGGGCAGATGCGGCCATAATGCGTCGGGTGCACGTCGCGCACTTCGAAGCCCGCGCGCTCGCGGGTGAGGCCGCCCGGCCCAAGTGCCGAGACGCGGCGCTTGTGCGTCACTTCCGACAGCGGGTTGGTCTGGTCCATGAACTGCGACAGCTGCGACGAGCCGAAGAATTCGCGCACCGCCGCCACCGCGGGCTTGGCGTTGATCAGGTCGTTCGGCATCACGGTCGACACGTCGACCGACGACATCCGCTCCTTCACTGCGCGCTCCATCCGGAGCAGGCCGACGCGGTACTGGTTCTCCAGCAGCTCGCCGACCGAGCGCACGCGGCGGTTGCCGAGATTGTCGATATCGTCGATTTCGCCCTTGCCGTCCTTCAGGTCGACGAGCGTCTTGACGACCGCCAGAATGTCTTCGGTGCGCAGCGTCGTCACCGTGTCCGGGCAGTCGAGGTCGAGGCGCATGTTAAGCTTCACGCGGCCCACCGCCGACAGGTCATACCGGTCGGGATCGAAGAACAGGCCGGCGAACAGCGATTCCGCCGTTTCCAGCGTCGGCGGTTCGCCAGGGCGCATCACGCGGTAGATGTCCGACAGCGCCTGCTCGCGCTCCTCGGCCTTGTCGGCCTTCAGCGTGTTGCGGATCCAGGGGCCGGTGGCGACATGGTCGATGTCGAGCAGCTCGATCCGGTCGATGCCGGCCTTGTCGAGCTTTTCGAGATTGTCGGCCGACACTTCGTCGCCCGCCTCGATATAGATTTCGCCCGTCGCCTCGTTGATCAGGTCATAGGCGGAATAGCGGCCGAAGATTTCCTCGGTCGGAATGAGCAGGTCAGTCAGGCCGTCCTTGGCTGCCTTGTTGGCGGCGCGCGGGCTGATCTTCTGGCCCGATGCGAACACCACTTCGCCGGTCTTGGCGTCGATGATGTCGAACATCGGCTTCTGGCCGCGCCAGTTTTCCGCCTGGAACGGGATCTGCCAGCCACCCTGGCCGCGCACGAAGGTGACGCGGTTGTAGAAATGGTTGAGGATTTCCTCGCTGTTCAGCCCCAGCGCATAGAGGAGCGCGGTGACCGGCAGCTTGCGCTTGCGGTCGATGCGGACGTTGACGATGTCCTTCGCGTCGAACTCGAAATCGAGCCAGCTGCCGCGATAGGGAATGACGCGGGCTGCGAACAGATATTTGCCCGAGGCGTGCGTCTTGCCGCGGTCATGGTCGAACAGCACGCCCGGCGAGCGGTGCATCTGCGACACGATGACACGTTCGGTGCCATTGATGATGAAGGTGCCGTTCGCGGTCATGAGCGGCATGTCGCCCATGTACACGTCCTGCTCCTTGATATCGAGCACCGAGCGGGCCTCGGTATCGGGGTCCACCTCGAACACGATCAGGCGCAGCGTAACGCGCATCGGTGCGGCATAGGTGATGCCGCGCTGGCGGCACTCGTCGGTGTCGAACTTGGGCGGCTCCAGCTCGTAGTTCACGAAATCAAGCTCGGCGGTGCCGGCGAAATCGCGGATCGGGAACACGCTGCGCAGCGTCTTTTCCAGGCCGGAGACATAGCCGATCGACGGGTCGGAGCGCAGGAACTGCTCATAGCTTTCGCGCTGAACCTCGATCAGGTTCGGCATCTGCACCACTTCGTGAATATTGCCGAAAACCTTGCGAATGCGGCGCTTGTTGGTGGCGCCGCTGTCGATTGCCTTGGTTGCCATAGGGTTGAGCTTGCCTCGTTACCGCAAAAATTTATGCCGGAAAAACCTTCCGGCCGGGCACGCAAGAAAACGCAAAAAGCCGCGTCTCCCGCCGGGGGATCGCAGCTTCAGCGTCTGGACACCGATCGTTCCATACTGTGAACCCGCTGCGCGACGGCGGACCCTGTCCCGGAAAAGCGATGGCGAACGCGCCATGTAGGATTTGGCGCCGTGCCTGTCAAACCGCAAATGTCAAACTGCTAAATCGGCCGCAGGTCGGCCGGGGCCGCTTGCGCGGATGCCGGCAATCGGCACAATCGAATGCTTGTGCGCCACGCCCCGGGGGGATGATGAATGAAGAAACTGCTGCTTGCCGCGACCCTGATGCTGGTGCCGCCGGCACTCGCCCAGCAGGCCGCACCGCGCGGCGACGTTCCCGCCAAATTCACCCCGCCCAACAGCGCCAATGACTATGTGAAGCGCGAGGTGATGATCCCGATGCGCGACGGGGTGAAGCTGTACACCGTCATCGTCATGCCCAAGGGGGCCGCCAACGCGCCGATCGTGCTGACCCGCACGCCCTATAACGCGGCCGCCCGCGCCAGCCGGATGGACAGCCCCAACCTGCTGTCGGTGCTGCCGATGGCGGACGAGGCCTTTGCGCGCGCGGGCTATATCCGCGTCTTTCAGGATGTGCGCGGCAAATATGGGTCGGAAGGGGACTATGTCGTTACCCGCCCGCCGATCGGCCCGCTCAACCCCACCACCACCGACCATGGCACCGATGCGTGGGACACGATCGACTGGCTGGTGAACAAGGCCAATCTGCCCCAGTCGAACGGGCGGGTAGGGATGATCGGCTCCTCCTATGAGGGCTTCACCGTGGTGATGGCGTTGCTGAAGCCGCACCCCGCGCTGAAAGTGGCCGCACCCGAAAGCCCGATGATCGACGGCTGGATGGGCGATGACTGGTTTCACTACGGCGCCTTTCGCCTGGCCAATATCGGCTGGATCGCCTCGCAGACCGGCTACAAGGGCAGGGGGCGCGACCCGGCAACGGGCATCTATGACAATTATGACGAGTTCCGCCGTATCGGCGGCGCGGCCGAATGGGCAAAGACGTCGGGCTTCGACCAGCTGCCCGCCTGGCAGCGGATGCTGGCCCACCCGGCCTATGATGCGTTCTGGCAGGGGCAGGCGCTCGACCGGATGCTGGCCGCGAACCCCGGCAACATTCCGACCATCTGGGAACAGGGGCTGTGGGACCAGGAGGATATCTATGGCGCGATCCACGCCTGGGAAGCGCTGAAGGCGGCGGGCAAGGCCGGCAACAACTATCTGGTGATGGGGCCGTGGCGGCACAGCCAGGTCAATCGCGACGGCCGCACGCTGGGGCCGTTCCAGTGGAGCGCCGACACCGCCGCCCAGTTCCGCGAGGACATGGTGTTCCCGCTGTTCGACCATTATCTGAACGACGGCCCGGCCCCCCGGCTGGCGCCGGTCACGCTCTACAATCCCGGGCTCAACCGCTGGCAGACGTTCAGCGACTGGCCGCAGGCATGCGAGCGAGGCTGTGCGGCGCCGCTCACGCCCTATTATCTGCGCAGCGAAGGCGGCCTTGGCACCGCCAGCGACGCGGCCGGCGAGGACAGCTATGTCAGCGATCCCGCCAAGCCCGTGCCGCACCTGCCGCGCCCGGTGAATTTCGACGATGGCCGCTGGGGCGACTGGCTGGTGAGCGACCAGCGCCATGTCGACGGGCGCCCCGACGTGATGACCTATGTCAGCCCGGTGCTTGCCACGCCACTCAGCGTCTCCGGCGTGCCGGTGGCCGAGGTGTTCGCCAAGACGACCGGCACCGATGGCGACTTCGTCGTCAAGCTGATCGACGTCTATCCCGACGAGGTCGCCGGCGACGCCAAGATGGGCGGCTATCAGCTGGCCGTCAGCCTGGACATCTTCCGGGGCCGCTACCGCGACAGCTTCGAACAGCCCAGCCCGATCCCGGCGGGCAAGGTGCAGCGCTACCGCTTCCGCCTGCCGGTGGTGAACCATGTCTTCCGGCCCGGCCACCGGGTGATGGTGCAGGTGCAGTCCAGCCTGTTCCCGCTCTATGACCGCAACCCGCAGAAATATGTGCCCAACATCTTCCTCGCCAAGCGCGAGGATTATCAGAAGGCGACAATCACCCTGATGCGCGGCGGCGCACAGGCCAGCGCGGTGTGGCTGCCGGTGGTGAAGTAACACATTCTCCCCTCCCGCTTGCGGGAGGGGCCGGGGGTGAGCCGGCAATGTCGTGCCCGGGGACATGCCCACCCCAAACCCCTCCCGCAGGCGGGAGGGGCTTTTCGGTTGGGCGCACACAAGAAAAGGGCCGCCCCCGGCTGGGGACGGCCCTTTCGATAAGCGTCGGTGAGACGGCTTACTTGATCTCGACAGTCGCGCCGGCTTCTTCCAGCTGCTTCTTGATCTTTTCGGCTTCGTCCTTCGACACGCCTTCCTTCACGGCCTTCGGCGCGCCTTCGACCAGCGCCTTGGCTTCGGTCAGGCCGAGCGAGGTGATCGCGCGGACTTCCTTGATGACGTTGATCTTCTTGCCGCCGTCGCCGGTCAGGATGACGTCGAATTCGGTCTTTTCTTCAACCACCGGGGCGGCAGCGCCACCGCCGGCCGGGGCCGCAACCGCAACCGCTGCCGCGGCCGAGACGCCCCACTTCTCTTCGAGAAGCTTCGAAAGTTCAGCCGCCTCGAGGACGGTCAGTTCGCTCAGCTGGTCAACCAGCGCGTTCAGGTCTGCCATGTTCAATCTCCGAAAAATTGGGTTCAGTTTGCAAATTCGCTGCCTTGAAGATCAGGCCGCTTCCTTGTCCTTGTCGGCATAGGCCGCGAACACGCGCGCAAGCTGCGCGGCCGGGGCCTGGGTGATCGAGGCCAGCTTCTGTGCCGGTGCCTGGATCAGCCCGATCAGCTTGGCGCGAAGCTCGTCGAGTGACGGCATCGTCGCCAGCGCCTTCACGCCATCGACATCAAGAACGGTCGCCCCCATCGCGCCGCCGACGATTTCGAACTTGTCGTTCGTCTTGGCGAAATCGACCGCGACCTTCGCCGCGGCCACGGGGTCAACCGAAGTGGCCAGCCCGACCGGCCCGGTGAGCAGATCGCCCAGCGAGAGATAGTCGGTGCCACCCAGCGCGATCTTGGCAAGCTTGTTCTTCGAGACCTTGTAGCTTGCGCCGGCGTCGCGCATCTTGTTCCGAAGCGCCGTCGACTGCGCGACGGTCATGCCCAGGTTACGGGTGACGACCACCACGTTGACCTCGGAAAAAGTGCGGTTCAGCTCGGCAACCAGCTCGGCCTTTTCAGCACGATCCATGCCATTCTCCACGTAACATGGCCCCGTTGCCAAATGGCGCGGGGGCCGGGTGAACCGGGCATGGGCAGGGAGTCCCCGCGCCAGGCCCGGCAACAGTCCGTCAAAGGGGGTGGATCGTGGCGCAAACCACGGCAGACCGACGGCAGCGTCGCCGCAATCGGTTCCAGTCCCCGTCTAGGCAGGAGATTAAGCGGGTTGCCCCGCGCCTGCGGTCTCGGACGGCGGCGTCCGCGCGAGCGCGAACGTCAGGGCGCGGGCGTTAGCGGAAATCCGCGCAAAGTCAAGCGGTGCGTTCGGGCACGGCGGCGGCGTCTTCCAGCACGGTGGCAGTGGGGGCGACGGCTTCCCAGGGAAAGACGAACCAGTCCTTCACCACCGCCCGGTCGATGACGCGGGCGGCATAGTCCACCCGCGCGATCGAGCGGCAATTGTCGATCAGCGTGGCAAAGCGCACCGCGCCTTCCACCGCGCCTGCCGCCGCCAGTTCCTGGCGCAGCCGGGTGATGGTGCCGCCGGTGTCGTTGATGTCATCGACGAACAGCAGCTTTTCGCCGGCCCGGGTACGCGCCGCCAGCTTCACCAGCGGTTCGCCCGAAAAATCGGCGACGGGCGAGGAGTAATCGACTGACAGCATCTTCAGTCCTGCCGCGTGCGACAGGAACACCGCCGGGGTCAGCCCGCCCCGGCCGATGCCGATCAGGAAGTCGGGCGTCCAGCCGCTGTCGGCCAGCTGTGCGGCGAGCACGCGCACACCGGCCACGAACTCGTCGTGTGCGATGGGGGTCAGCTCAGGCATCGGCCTGCGCCCCGGCATAGGCGTCGAGCCGGGCGAGGAGCGGCGCCTGTTCAGCGGCGCTCAGGAAGCTGCCGGTGATGCTGTTGCGCGCCAGCTGCACCAGCGCGGCCCGGCCCAGCCCGCGCCCGGCCGCCACCGCGCGATAATTGTCGGCGACATAGCCGCCGAAATAGGCGGGATCGTCCGAATTGATGGTGGCCTTCAGCCCGGCCGCCAGCATCCGGTCGATGGGGTGGTTCTCGATCGCATCGACCACGCACAGCTTCACGTTCGACAGCGGGCAGACGGTGAGCACCATCTGCTCGGCCGCGAGCCGCGCGACCAGCGCCCCGTCGTCCAGCGAGCGGTTGCCATGGTCCAGCCGGTCGATCTTCAGCACATCGAGCGCTTCACGCACATAATCGGCCGGGCCTTCTTCGCCGGCATGGGCGACGCGCTTCAACCCCATCGCGCCGGCACGGTCGAACACGCGCGCGAATTTGGCCGGCGGGTGGCCCAGTTCCGACGAATCGAGGCCGACCCCGGCAATGCGGTCGAGCCAGGGCTCGGCGGCGGCGAGCGTGTCGAACGCGGCCTCCTCGTCCAGATGGCGCAGGAAGCACAGGATCAGCTTGCTGGTCAGCCCGTGGCGCGCCTCGGCCTCGGCCATGCCGGCGAACAGCCCGTCGATCACCTCGCGCATCGGAATGCCGCGATCGGTGTGGGTCTGCGGATCGAAGAAGATTTCGGCGTGGACGACGCCATCGGCCGCCGCGCGGTCGAAATAGGCGCTGGCCAGGTCGCGGAAATCCTGTGCCGTCTGCAGCACGGCGGCGCCCGCATAATAGATGTCGAGAAAGTCCTGCAGCCGGGTGAAGGCATAGGCCGCGCGCACCGCCTCCACCGAGTCGAACGGGATCGTCACCCGGTTGCGCCGCGCCAGCGCAAACATCAGTTCGGGCTCAAGACTGCCCTCGATATGCAGGTGAAGCTCGGCCTTGGGCAGGCCGGTGATGAAGTCGTTGAGGTCCGCCATGCGCCAGTCTTACGCAGGCCGGCCGGAAAACAAAAGGGCCGGCGTTGCGGCGCCGCGCCAATCCTCCCCATTCATGGGGAGGGGGACCGCCCGCATCGCGGGTGGTGGAGGGGGTTTCGCGGCTGGGCGCCACAGCGCTGCCGGTCAGCACCCCCTCCGTCCGCCGCCAAAGCGGCTGCCACCTCCCCGTAAACGGGGAAGATCTTTTGGGTTACGCGCCCGCCACGTCGGCCACGTCAACCTTGATGCCGGCGCCCATGGTCGAGCTGACGGCGATCTTCTTGACGTACTTGCCCTTGGCGCCCGACGGCTTGGCCTTCACCACCGCGTCGACCAGCGCGTCGAAATTGGCGCGCAGATCTTCGGCCGGGAAGCTCGCCTTGCCGATGCCGGAATGGATGATGCCGGCCTTTTCGACGCGGTATTCCACCTGGCCGCCCTTGGCCGCCTTCACCGCTTCGGCGACGTTCATCGTCACGGTGCCGAGCTTGGGGTTGGGCATCAGGCCCTTGGGGCCCAGAATCTTGCCCAGCCGGCCGACCACGCCCATCATGTCGGGCGTCGCGATGCAGCGATCGAACTCGATCGTGCCGCCCTGCACCAGCTCCATCAGGTCTTCGGCGCCCACCACATCGGCGCCGGCGGCCTTGGCTTCATCGGCCTTCGCGCCCTTGGCGAACACGCCGACGCGCACGGTCTTGCCGGTGCCCTTGGGCAGGGTGACGACGCCGCGCACCATCTGGTCGGCGTGACGCGGATCGACGCCCAGGTTCAGCGCGACTTCGATCGTCTCGTCGAACTTGGCGGTGGCATTGGCCTTGGCCAGCGCAATCGCATCGTCGACCGAATAAAGCTTCTCGCGGTCAACCGCGGCGGTGAGGGCCTTTGCCTTCTTGGTCATGGTTGCCATCGTCTCAGCCCTCCACCACTTCGAGGCCCATCGCGCGGGCGGAGCCTTCGATGATGCGGGTCGCCGCTTCGATGTCGTTGGCGTTCAGGTCCTTCATCTTCACCTGCGCGATTTCGCTCAGCTGCGAGCGCTTGATCTTGCCGGCAGACGTCTTGCCCGGCTCCTTCGAGCCCGACTTCAGGTTGATCGCCTTCTTGATGAGATAGGTCGCCGGCGGCGTCTTGGTCTCGAACGAGAAGCTGCGGTCGGCATAGACGGTGATCACGGTCGGGATCGGCGAGCCCTTTTCAAGCTCGGTCGTCGCCGCGTTGAACGCCTTGCAGAATTCCATGATGTTGACGCCGCGCTGACCGAGCGCGGGGCCGATCGGCGGGCTGGGGTTGGCGGCGCCGGCTGGCACCTGCAGCTTGATATAGCCGGTTATCTTCTTTGCCATGTGTCACTCTCTAGTAGAGCGGGCTTTCGGGCCCGCCCGGTTCAAGTCTAGCGGTGCAAACGGCCCGAAAGCCTCCCGCAAGCATGCGCTGCCCGCGAATCGGGCGGCGCAAGGCCACGCGCGATAGCGGCACGCCGCCGCGCGCGCAATCACTTCATCCGTTCGACCTGCTCGAAATCCAGCTCGACCGGGGTGGCGCGGCCGAAGATGGAGACCGACACCTTGACCTTGGACTTGTCGAAATCCAGCCCCTCGACCGTGCCGTTGAAGCTGGCGAACGGGCCTTCCAGCACCTTCACCGCGTCGCCGATCTCGAAATCGACCTTCATCTTGGCCTTGGGCGCGGCGACCGGATCGTCCTTGGTCGACAGCATCCGGGCGGCCTCGGCGTCGCTGATCGGCTGGGGCTTGCCCATCGCGCCCAGAAAGCCGGTCACCTTGGGCGTGTTCTTCACCAGGTGATAGACATCGTCGTTCATGCTGAGCTTGGCCAGCACATAGCCGGGCATGAACTTGCGTTCGACCTGCACCTTCTTGCCGCGCCGGGCCTCGGTCACGGTTTCGGTGGGCACTTCCACCGCCTCGACCAGTTGCTCCAGCCCCATGCGGGTGGCCTCCGACATGATCGCGTCGCGAACCTTGCCCTCGAAACCCGAATAAGCGTGAATGATGTACCAGCGCGCCATGTCTTCTCTCTTACTTGGCCAGGGACAGCAGCAGCGCGACGGCCGCGTCGAACACCGAGTCGATTGCAAAGAAGAAGGTGCCCAGCATCGTCGTCATGATCACCACCATCACGCCGGTCATCCAGGTTTCGCGCCGCGTCGGCCACACTACCTTGGCGGTTTCCGCGCGCACCTGGCGGATGAAATCGATCGGGGTCGTCTTTGCCACTGTTCTGTCGTCCTATCAGCTCCGGTGCATCGGGACATGGGGCCGCCGTCCGGCCCTGCGCAAGGTGCCGACGACGTTTAATCCCGATTTCGGATTAGTGCGTCGCATAACGATCCTGCGCGCGGCTGGCAAGCGCCCGTCGCCAGCCCGACAAATACACCCGAAATGGGTATATCGTAAGTCTACGGATTGCCAGCCTTAGGAACCGGCTAACCGGTCGCGTGACAACGATTGCGCCTGTTTAGCGTAACGGGAGTAGTTGGGCGATGATCGTCTGGTTTCAGAAGCACGCACCGATCCGCCGCAAGTTCGACGTGATGCTCGGCACGCATCTGGCGCTGACCGGGGGCGTCGCGGCGACGATCTACTCGGCGCAAGGGTGGAGCATGCCGACCTATGTCGCGCTGGGCGCGACGGCAGTGACCGGCGTCATCGTCTGGGGTGCCAAGCAGCTGATCTGCACGCCCTATGTCAACACGGTGGTGCGGATGGAGGCACTGGCCCGGGGCGACGTGGACACCCCCATTGCCTATACCGACTTCACCGATTGCGTGGGCCGGATGACGCGGGCGATGGACGTGTTCCGCGCCAATGCGAAAACGCTTCAGGAAGACAGCGGCAAGGCGCTGGACGTGGTGGTCGGCTATCTTAGCCAGGCGCTGGAAGCGCTGGCGGCAGGGCAGCTGCACCACCGGGTGACCGCCGAATTCCCCGCCGGCTATGACGTGTTGAAGGCCAATTTCAACCATGCGATCGGCGATCTGGAAGCGCTGATGGCGCGCGTGATCGAGTCCGCCGGCAGCGTGCGGGTCGGCGCGTCCGAAATCAATTCGGCCTCGCACGATCTCGCCCAGCGCACCGAGCGTCAGGCCGCCTCGCTGGCCGAAACCGCCGGCGCCATGGCCGCCGCCACTCGCGCGCTGAACGAATCCGCCCAGGGGGCGCACGGCGCCAGCCAGTCGATCGGCACCGTGCATGAACAGGCGGTCGCCGGCGGCCGCGTGGTGCAGGATGCGGTGGCGGCGATGGCCGCGATCGAAAAGTCGGCGGGCGAGATCGGCCAGATCATCAACGTGATCGACGGCATTGCCTTCCAGACCAATTTGCTGGCGCTGAACGCCGGCGTGGAAGCGGCGCGCGCCGGTGATGCCGGACGCGGCTTTGCCGTCGTCGCCAATGAAGTGCGCGCGCTTGCCCAGCGCTGTGCCGATTCCGCGCGCGACATCAAGAAGCTGATCGAGGCGAGCAACCAGCAGGTGGCGGGCGGCGTACGGCTGGTGGGCGACACCGGCACCATCCTCACCGAGATGCTGGGGCGGCTGGGCAGCGTGACCGAGGCGGTGCGCGCGATCTCCGACAGCGCCGAGCAGCAGGCGGCACGGCTGGAGCAGATCAACGGCGCGGTCGGCCAGATGGACGTGATGACGCAGCAGAACGCGGCAATGGTGGAACAGTCGACCGCCGCCGCGCGCAGCCTGGCAACCGAGGCGGATGCGCTTTCCAACATGATGGAACGGTTCGAAGGCGGGCAGGGTGGTCGCCCATCGGTGCCCGTCAGCCGCCCGGTGGCGGTTGCCCGCCCGGCGGCGCGTCCCGTCCGCCGCAGCGGTGGCGCCGCCCTTGCGGTCGCCCCGTCCGACGAGGACTGGGCCGAATTCTAGTATCCACGAGATAGTCTAGTTAGCGCCGGGGAGGGGGCAATCGCTCCCTTCCCGGTTTGCTGTCTGCGGTGATGCTGGCAGGAGTGGAGGGATTCGAACCCCCGGCCCTCGGTTTTGGAGACCGATGCTCTAACCAGCTGAGCTACACTCCTGTACGGCGCCGTCCTTAGCGCCGGTGTTTGCCGGCGGCAAGCGGCGATCAGGCAGCAGCGCTGTCGTCGATTACGGGCGCGGCCAGCGCCCTGGCTTCCTCCACCGGCAGCGGTCGGCCGAAGAAATAGCCCTGCACCTTGGTGCAGCCCAGCGACTGGATCAGCCGGTGTTCGGCATCGGTCTCCACCCCTTCGGCGGTGGTCGCCATGCCCAGGCTCTGCGCCAGCGCCACCACGGCGCGGATGATTGCAATCGCCTCGCGCTCACCCTTGGCGGCCGCCTGCACGAAGCTGCGGTCGATCTTGATCGAGGAGAAACGGGTCCGGCTGAGATAGCCGAGCGAGGAATAGCCGGTGCCGAAATCGTCGAGGCTCAGCTTCACGCCCAGGTCTAGCACCCGCTCCAGCACCTGGGTGGCGACGGTGCCCTGTTCCATGAACACGCTTTCGGTGACTTCCAGTTCCAGCTGTTCGGCGCCGATGCCGCTGGTCGCCAGCGCCTGCGCCACGGTGGTGGCGAAGCCCTGATTGTGCAGCTGTTGCGGCGAGACGTTGACCGCGACGCGCAAACTCGTCCGCCACCGCGCGACCTCTGCACAGGCGGTGCGCAGTACCCAGTCGCCGATCGGCCCGATCAGGCGGCTTTCCTCGGCAATCGGAATGAACTTCGATGGCGGGATCATGCCGAGGTCCGGGTGCTGCCAGCGCACCAGCGCCTCAAAACCCAGCAGGGTGCCGCAGCCCGCACGCACCACCGGCTGATAGAACAGGCTCAGCTCGCCATTGGCGAGCGCGCGGCGCAGCGCCATTTCCAGCGTGCGCCGTTCCTCCGCCTCGACATGCAACTGGCGCTCATAGAGGTGGTACACGCCGCCGCCTGCATCTTTGGATCGGTAGAGCGCAAGGTCGGCCGAGCGGATCAGCGTTTCGGCGGTCTTGCCGTCGCGCGGGCCGAAGGCAATGCCGATGCTCGCCCCCACGTGCAGCGTGTGATGGTCGATGTCATAGGGGTTGGTCAGCGCGGCGATCACCTCGGCGGCCAGCGTTTCCACCCGGCGGGCGTCGCTTGCGTCGCGCACGACGACGGCAAATTCGTCGCCGCCCAGCCGGCCGACCATTTCTTCCGGCCCCATGAGCGCCGCCAGCCGCTCGGCCACGCGCTCCAGCAGCTGGTCGCCGATCGGATGACCAAGCGTGTCATTCACCGCCTTGAACCGGTCCAGGTCGATCATCATGAAGGCGCAGCGCCGGTTCCATTTCTCGGCATCTGCCATTGCCTTGGTCAGGGTTTCGCTGATCATCAGCCGGTTGGGCAGCCCGGTCAGCATGTCGTACCGGGCAAGGCGGTTGATCTGATCGGCGGAGGCGCGCGCCTCGGTCACGTCCGAACCCACGCCGCGAAAGCCGACGAACTTGCCCTCCTCGTCGAGGCGCGGTGAAGCGCTGATCTGCCACCAGCGATCGGCGCCCTTCACATTCACCGGCAGCAACAGGTCGCGGAAGGACTCGCGCTTCTTCAGCTTTTCCGCCAGCAGGCGCAGGCCGGGCGCGAAGGTGCCGCTGTCCCAGCTCGGCCCGGCCAGCAGCTGCAGCAGCGGCTGCTTGTTGATGGTGGCCGGGTCGCGATCCAGCGCATAAGCGAAGCGGGCGCTGGCGCGCACGATCCGCCGCTGCGCGTCGATCTCCCACAGCCAGTCGGCGCTCTGGTCTTCCTCTTCGTTCAGCAGCAGGCTCAGCGTTTCATCGCGCTCGGCCAGTGCCATTTCATTGGCGCGCAGTGTCACCAGGCTGTGCGCGCGGGTGACGCAGCCAATCATCAGCAACAGCGTGAACAGCGCCATGGTGGCCGCCAGCACCGGGCCGCTGATCAAGGCGACCATGGTCACAGTCGCGCTGCCGACCAGGAGCAGAAAGGCGATCACTGCGAGCGGCAGGGCCGGCATGGCCACGGCCAGCGCTGTCATCAACGCGGTGATGACGATGACGAGGCCCAATATCTCCTCGGTGCCCACCCGCGTGATAAGGGCGAGCGGCGGCACCGCCCAGACCACGCCCAAAGCCACGCCTTCCAGCAGCGTGTCGCGCACCGCCGCAACCGGCGCGCTATAGGCGCCGCGATACTGCGAGGACAGGCGCCGCGTCGTCACCCACAGCGAGACGCCCGTCACGGCGGCGCCCCAGGCGAGAACGGCCCAGAATGGCGCGCGGTCGGAACAGGCGACCATCGCCACCACCGCACTGATCAGGTTGAGCGCGAACAGGAACAGCGCGAGGTCGCGGCCGGCATTCACCTGGGCGGCGCGGATCGGCCCCCAATCGGTCGAATCCGCCGGGTCGCGCAGGCCGAGCAACGCGGCCGCGTCGATCCGGGGCTTGGCAAAGTGCGAGGCGGGTTTGCTGTTCACAAACCCCGTTCATAGCCGATCGAGGTTAGGGAAGCGTTGCGCCGCCCCGTCCCCCAATCACCTCAGGCGGCGATGGCGTAGGGCTTGATCTCGCCGGTCAGATACAGGTTGCGCGCCTTGGCCCGGCTTAGCTTGCCCGAGCTGGTGCGCGGCAGCGTGCGCGGCGGCACCAGTTCGATCACGCAGTTCATGCCGGTGACCGAGCGCACCCGCTCGCGGATTTCGTCGCGCAGCCGGCTGCGTTCATGATCGTCGGAGGTGCGGCACTGCACCAGCACCGCCGGCGTTTCCTCGCCACCCGGCGTCGTGATGGCAAAAGCGGCGATGTCGCCCGCCTTGAAGCCGGGCAGCTGCTCCACCGCCCATTCAATGTCCTGCGGCCAGTGGTTCTTGCCGTTGATGATGATCATGTCCTTGGCACGGCCAACGATGAACACGTAGCCGTCGGACATGTAGCCCATATCGCCGGTGTCGAGCCAGCCATCGGCCATGCAAGCCGAGGTGGCCTCGGCATCGCGGAAATAGCCGGTCATGATCGACGGGCCACGACACCAGATCTTGCCGATCGCGCGCTCGGGAAGCGCGCCACCGTCTTCGTCGCGGACCTGCACTTCCATGTCGCGCACCGGCTTGCCGCAATTGACGATGGCGCGGTAACGCTGCGGCCGGTCCTGGCGCGCGGCGCCGCCCGACAGCTGCGTCTCCTCGACCAGCTCGACGCGGATGCCCTCGCCCGGCGGCATGATCGACACCGCAAGCGTCGCCTCCGCCAGGCCATAGCTGGGCAGGAACGCGCTGGCCTTGAACCCGGCACCGGCAAAGGCATCGACGAAGCTTTGCATCACATCGGGCCGGATCATGTCGGCGCCGTTGCCTGCCAGCCGCCAGCGCGACAGGTCGAACCGGTCCGCCGCCTTGGTCTGGCTGGACATGCGGCGCGCGCAAATGTCGTAGCCGAAGGTCGGCGAATAGCTGACCGTGGTTCCCTGATTGCGGGTGATAAGATCAAGCCAGGCAAGCGGGCGGCGAGCGAAATCCTCGGTCTTCAGATAATCGACCGACAGCTGGTTGGCCATCGGCGACAACATGCAGCCGACCAGCCCCATATCATGATACCAGGGCAGCCACGAAATGCAGCGATCGCTGGGCTGCAGCGCCATTGCATGGCCGTGCGCGGCAAGATTGTTCAGCAGTGCACGGTGGGTGATCGCCACGCCATGCGGAAAGCGGGTCGAGCCGCTCGAATATTGCAGATAGCAGATATCGTCCGGCGACGCGGCCGGCAGCGCGGCCTCCGGCGCCGGCATATCGGCAAGCGTTGCCCAGTCCAGGCCCTTCACGCCCACCAGGCGCGCCGCTTCGCTCGCCATTTCCGCCAGTTCGGGCGGATAGATCAGCATCATCGGGTCGCTGCTGGCCAGCTGGACGCGGATTTGCTCGACATAGCTTTCGCGGCCACCAAAGGAGGTGGGCAGCGGCAGCGGCACCGGCCAGGCGCCGGCATAGACAGCGCCAAAGAACAGCGCGGCGAAATCGGCGCCCGTCTCTGCGATCAGTGCGATGCGTGCTTCCGGCGTCACCCCCAGGGCGATCAGCCGGCGCGCCATCGCCAGCGCATCGGCGCGCAGTGCGGCATAATCATAGGTGCGGATCAGCGTGCCGCGCGCATCATGGAAGTTGAACCCGCACCCGCCATCGGCGGCATAATCCAGCGCTTCGCCCAGCGTGGCAAAGTCAGCAATGCGGCGTGGCAGCGTGCTGGTGGTGGGTGTCGCCACCAGTGCGGTTTCTGGCGCGACCTCGATGTGCCCCAAATCGATCCCCATTCAAATGCCCTTGAAGACGGTGTCCGGCCAGCTGGCCGATGCGAAAACCGCCCATTGCCCACCCTAAGCGTTCAAAATCGGGTTTGACTGTGGCACAATCATGGCATGGTTGACGAGCATGGTGATCGACGGCGCAGGCGCCCGCTGGACGCAGCAGCGCTGGAACAACTCGCGCTGCACTATGTCGCCCGCTACGCCACCAGCCGGGCCAGGCTGATCCGCTATCTGAACGACAAGGTTCGCGCGCGCGACTGGCAGGGGCCGCCGGCGGACCCGCAGGCGATTGCCGATCGTTTCGTGGCGCTGGGCTATATCGACGACATCGCCTTTGGGCGCGCGCGTGCCAATGCGATGCGGCAGCGCGGCCTTGGCACCCGCCGGATCGCGGGCGCGCTGATTGCCGCCGGTATCGACCGGGATGGGCTTGCCGACATCGCCCGGGCGGACGATGCGGCGGCGCGCCAGGCGGCGCTGGTCTTTGCCAGGCGTCGCCGATTGGGCCCCTATGCCCCAGAACGGGTTGGCCCGGATGACCGCAGACGGCACATCGTTGCACTGGTGCGTGCCGGTCATGATTATGATTTGGCCCGGGAAATTGTTGACCTGCCGCGCGAAAACTGTCACAAAAATTTGACGTAACTTTTTTCTGTCAGATTTTGGCGCTGCCGCGATTCTGTGCTAACGTTTGCGGATAATCGGGGAAGACGCGGCCGATGCGACTAGAAACACAATCGCCCAGCTCTGGATTGGCCATGCCGCCGGGGCTCTCGCTACCCGAAATTGATGATGCGCCTTCCGAATGCCGGCTGAGCGGCGTGGTCAAATGGTTCGACGTGACACGCGGCTTCGGCTTTGCGGTTACCGAACAGCCGAGCATCGGCGACATCCTTATTCATTTTTCCGTGCTGCAGCCCCATGGACGGCGCAGCTTGCCGGAAGGGGCGCGGGTTGATTGCATCGCGGTGAAGCGCGAGCGCGGTTTCCAGGCGCGGGAGATCCTGTCGATCGACATGAGCCATGCGATCGATCCGGCGCCGCGCGCAAAGCCGGTCGATCGGGTTGATCCGCGTCAGCTGATCGACCAGGCCGGGCCGCTGGAGCCGGTGACGGTGAAATGGTTCAACCGGCTGAAGGGCTACGGCTTTCTGGTCCGCGCGGCAACCGGTGCCGATGTGTTCGTCCATATGGAAACGCTGCGCCGCGCCGGCATTGGCGAAGTTTCCCCCGATCAACCATTGCGCGCCCGCATCGTGGACGGGCAAAAGGGGCCGTTGGCGGTTCTGGTTGAATAGGGTTTGGCGTTATGCGTGGGGTGTTTCTTGCCGGGCTGGCGGTGCTGTGCCTGTCCGGCTGTTCGGCGGCGGGTTCGGGCGGGGCGACGCAGCAGGCACCGGCAACCGCTGACCTGACCATCACATCGGCCGCAGGCGGGGCACACCGCTTCAAGGTGGAGCTGGCACGCACCACGCCGGAACAGGCGCGTGGCCTGATGTTCCGCACCAATATCGCGCCCGACGGGGGGATGCTGTTTCACCCCTATCCCGCCGATGGTGGCCCGCCGCGTGAGGCGACCTTCTGGATGAAGGACACGCCCAGCCCGCTCGACATCATCTTCATTCGCGCTGACCGCACCATCGCGCGCATTGCGGAGAATACGACGCCCTTTTCGCAGGATCCGATCCCCTCGGGCGAGCCGGTGGCCGCGGTGCTGGAACTGCGCGGCGGGCGGACGGCCGAGCTTGGCATTGCCGAGGGTGACCGGGTCGCCTGGGGAAAGGCTGGCCAACCATAAACGCCGGTTGAAGCGCGCCGCGCCACCGGCTAAGCGGCAGGCCATGGGAATGTTGGGCAAAATCTTCACCTGGTGGAACGGCGCCACCATCGGCACCGCATGGCAGCTGCGCCGCAAGCGCCGCGTCGGCAGCGACTCGCTGGGCAATGTCTATTATGAGGGCGGCACCGACCCCAATGGCCTTACCCGCCGCTGGGTGATCTACAATGGCGCCAACGACGCCAGCCGGGTGCCGCCCGAATGGTTCGGCTGGCTGCATCATCAGGTCGCCGATCTGCCCGATCAGGCACTGCCGCCGGTGCGCGCGTGGCAGAAGGAGGCCGTGCCCAACCTGACCGGCACCGGCCTTGCCTATCGCCCGCCGGGCGCGCTGGAAAAGGGCGGGCGCCGCGCGGCCGCAACCGGCGATTATGAGGCGTGGACCCCGGGTGAGTGACCGCCGCGGCCTGCGGTTCTGGGCGTTCGGCGCGGGTGCGGCGGCGCTGTTCGGCCTGGCCGGCTGGGGCGGCTATTCATGGTGGGTGGCCGAGCAGCAGGCGCAGGACCAGCCGGTAAAGACCAGCGGCACCACCGCGCTCGACGAGGGCGAGGGGCCGTCGGACATCACCACCGTGGACGTGACGCCCGACGCGGCGCAGACGAGCGGCGTGACGCCGATGAACCAGCGCGTTGCGACGCTGGGTTTCCTCAACAAGCGCAATGGCCAGTCGCGCGACCTGACGCTGAAGCCCGGCGAGGCGATCCGTGTGGGCGACGCGGTCGTCCGCCTGCGCGCCTGCGAGGAAACCGCACCGTGGGAGACCGACCATTATACCGGCGCGTTCGTGCAGCTGGACCGTGAGATGCCCAACAAGAAGTGGCGGCGGGTGTTTTCGGGCTGGCTGTTTCGCGAACGGCCCAGCCTGAACGTCATCATCGATCCGCTCTATGATATCTCTGTCAAGAGCTGTGCGATGCGCTTCCCCGGCCCGGCGCCAGAGGCCGCCCCACCCGGCAATGGCGCGGCGAGCAACGCATCGAGCGCGGCAAAATCGCCGGCGGCCGAGCCCGATGAGCCGGTGGCCGATGATGCCGGCCCCGCCGGCACACCGCCCGCCACCACCCCCGACACCGCTGACGCCAGCAATCCCAGATAGGTGGTTCGGCTGATCTCGACCGCGCCGAGCGAGGCGAGGTGATCGGTCTGGAACTGGCAATCGAGCAGGCTGAACCCGCCCTGCTTCAGCCGCGCCACCAGCCAGGCGAGCGCCACCTTTGACGCATCGCGCGCGCGGCTGACCATCGATTCACCGAAAAAGGCGCGGCCCAGCGCCAGGCCATAGAGGCCGCCGGCCAGCCGGTCCCCCTCCCAGCATTCGATCGAATGGGCAAAGCCCAGCCGGTGCAGTTCGACGAATACCGTCTCGATTGGCCCGCTGATCCAGGTTTCGGGCCGGTCCACCGCGCTTTCGGCGCACAGCCGGATGATCTGGTCGAAGGCGGTGTCGGCAGTCACACGGTAGCGGTCGCCGGCGATGGTCTTGCGCAGCGAGCGCGACAGGTGAAAGCCGTTGAGCGGCATGATCGAGCGGCGCTTCGGCTCCACCCAATAGACCGAGTCGGCGGCGCGGTGGTCGGCCATCGGGAACACACCCACGGCATAGGCGCCCAGCACCATCCGGGGGTCCAGCCGCTCCATATGGTCCCCCGTTACGCCCCCTTGCTTGTCGCCAGCCTCTTTTCGATTGCCACCCACAAGGCGGCAAAGGCCTGCGCCGCCGCCGACCTTGGCGCGAACTGGCCGATCGGCGCGCGCTTGGCCGCCATCTGCTCGATCAGGCTTGCCATCGGGATCACCGGCCAGTCCGGGTGCCGGGCCAGCGCCTCGGCATGAAGCTTGCGCCGCTTGTCGACCATGGCGTGAACGGGGAGCAGCGCGGCGCGCTTGCCCAGCCGCTCCTCAACCTCGGCAAAGGCGCGCGCCGAGAGCGGTGAGGGGATCACCGGCACCACGATCAGGTCGGCGGCGCGCATCACCTGGTCGCTCGTCTCGGTGATGCCGGGCGGGCAGTCGAGCAGCACCCGGTCGTAATTCTTGCCGGCCTGGGCGAGCAATTTGGTCAGCAGCTTTTTCTTGTCGAGCTCGTGGAACAGGATGTCGAGCCCGCGCAGAGAACTGTCCGCGCCCAGCAGGTCGAGCTGCGCCACCGCCGTCTTGCGGATCAGCTTGGCGGGGTCGGCATCCTTGGTGAACACCGCCTGTGCCGGCTCCTTTGTCTTGCGCTCGCCGAGCAGGAAGGTGCTGGCCGCCTGCGGGTCGAGGTCCCACAGCAGGGTGCGGCGGGCGGAAAGCGTTGCGGCGCACCAGGCAAGGTTCACCGCCAGCGTGGTTTTGCCGACGCCGCCCTTCAGGCTGTAGATCGCGATCGTTGCCAACGGGGTGCTGCCTCCTTCGTGGTTGGCGGCTCATCGTGGCGGCAATGGCGCGGGCGCGCAAGGGCTGGGGCGCTTATTCGTGAAACTCGCTAAGCTCGGGAATCCGCCCGAAGGCGATCTTGGCGCCCACCGCGTCGAGCCGCTCGCCATGGAGCGGGCCGACCGACACCGCGTTGCGGCCGAAGCGGGCGTTGATCCGGTCCATCGCGCGGCTGAGCGCCAGGCCGCGCGCCTGCGTGCCGGCGGGGGCGTCGAACAGGCCGGGCTGGGCGCCGTCCAGCGGGCGCAGGTCGGACAGGGTGATGCCGATCTGGCGCAGCATGCAGCCGCCGGGGCGCCGGGCGCCATCTGCGTGCAATGCGTCGAGCAGGGGTTCGAGCGCGGCGAGGATGACGAAATTGTCCTGCGTCGCCGCCAGCTTCACCTCGGCCGCCCAGCGTGCCTTGTCCTGCTCGAACCGGGCGCCCAGCGTCACCAGCCCGGTACTATAGCCCTTGCGCCGCAGCCGGCTGGCCGCCTTGACCGCCAGCCGCCGTGCGGTGAGCCGCGCGCCGGCAAAGCCGCGCCGCGACGGCGACAGGATCTGGCTGTGGCCGATGGTGCGCGTCTGGCTGGCAATGTCGGGCAGGTCGAAGCCGTGGAGCTGATACCACAGCCGGTCGCCATGCGTGCCGCCCCAGGCAGCACCAGCGGCGCGCGGGGAGAGCGCGCAGAGCTGGCGGATGTCGTTCACGCCGGCGCGCGCCAGCCGCCGCCCCATGCGCGGGCCGACCCCGGCAATGTCGGTCAGCGGCAGGTGGAACAGCGCGTGGGGCAGCTGGTCGCCGGTCAGCACGACCAGGCCGTCGGGCTTCATCATGTCGCTGGCGAGCTTGGCCAGCAGCCGGTTGGGCGCGATGCCGACCGAGCTGGTCAGGCACTCACCGACATGGGCGCGGATGCCGGCCTTGATCCGCCGGGCAAGGGCGGTGGCGGTGGCGACGCTGTTTTCATTGTCGAGCAACCGGCACGCCACTTCGTCGATCGAGCAGATGTGGGTCACCGGAATGTGGCGCCAGACCTCCGCCACGATCGCTTCGTGAAACTCCACATAGCGGTCGTGCCGCGCCAGCGTGACGACGATCTCCGGGCAGCGGCGGCGCGCTTCCCACACCGGCGTGCCGGTGGAAATGCCGAAGCGCTTGGCCTCCACCGAGGCGGCGATGGCGACGGTGGTGTCGCTGTCGACGGGGGCGACCAGCACCGGCCGGCCGCGCAATTCGGGCTGAACCTGCTGCTCGACGCTGGCAAAATAGCTGTTCAGGTCGAGAAACAGCCAGCGCAGCGGGCGCGGCGGCAGCGGGCCGGCCGGCATTTCCGCACCGGCCGCAGCGGGATACGACTCGGCAGCGTTGTCGAACATAAGTAGAACGTATCGCAGATACGTGGGAAAGCGAAAGTCCCTTCGCAGACAGCTTGCGGGGTTGGAAAAAGAGGCAGAGTATTGCCCGGGCAAGACACAGTCGGAAAGGGCGAGTCGATGACCGGCAAGGCAGGGATTCTGGGCATTGTGGGCTGGGCGGCGCTGGCGGCGGGAGCGGTGGCGGCACAGGTGCCCAAGGAGCAGCTGCTTTCTCCGCCCGACGGCGCGCAGAAGTTCAAGATCGTCTCCGCCGCCGGCGAACATGGCAGCGCCGCGGTCTGGCGGCTGGCCGATGGCAGCTTTGCCGTGCGCGAAAGCATGAACCTGCGCGGCCAGGTGTTCGAGCAGGATGAGGTGATCCACATGGCCGCGAACGGCCAGCCGGACAGCATCGTCATTCGCGGCTTCACCCCCAATGGCGACGCGGCGGAAAGCTTCACCGTCACCGGCGGCACCGCGCGCTGGCAATCGCCCATCGACAAGGGCAGCGCGCCCTATGACGGCAAGGCGCAATATGCGAGCTTTGGCGGCCCGTTTGCCGGCAATGCCTATTTCGCCGAGAAGCTGTTCGCCGCGCCCGGGCGCCAGATGGCGTTGCTGCCCGGCGGCACTGCCCGGCTGGAAAAGCTGGTCGATGTGGCGGTGGGCAGCGGTGCCACCGCCAAGACCGTCACCGTGTGGACGATCGAGGGGATCAGCAACGAGCCGCTGCCGGTGGTGATGAACGCCGATTGCAGCTTCTTCGGCTTTGTCAGCGGCATCGCGCTGCTGCCGGAAGGCTATACTGGCGACATGCTGAAGATCCAGAAGGCCCAGATCGACGCGCTCGCCGCGCGCAACCCGGGCTACAAGGCGCGCTTCGGCAAGGTGTCGCCGGTGCCAGTCGCCTTCACCCATGTGAAGCTGTTCGACGCGGTGAAGGCGCGCTTCGTGGCCGATCAGACAGTGGTTGCAAACAAGGGCAGGATCGTGGCCGTCGGGCCGGCCGCCACGGTGAAGGTGCCCGCGGGCGCGCGCGTCATCAACGGGCGCGGCAAGACGCTGTCGCCCGGAATCTGGGACGCGCACATGCATGTCGGCAGCGACCTGCAGGGCCTGCAATTGCTGTCGCAAGGGGAGACCAGCGCGCGCAATCCGGGCGCGGACATTCAGCCGACGGTGCTGCGCAACCAGCAGATCGCCGCCGGCAAGCTGCTGTTCCCCACCGTCTATTCATCGGTGCTGATCGACGGCAAGGGGCCGCTCCAGGCGCAGGGCGGCATCAGCGTGAGCTCGGCGGAAGAGGCGGTGGCGGCGGTGCGGCGGGCCAAGGACAATGGCTTCAGCGCGGTCAAATTCTACACCTCGATGAAGCCCGAATGGCTGTGGCCCGCGGTCAAGGAAGCGCACCGGCTGGGGCTGCACGTGCATGGCCATATCCCCGCCACGCTGCGCCCCACCGACGTGATTGCCGGCGGCTATGACGAGATCACCCATATCAACTTCGTGATGATGCAGGCGCTGCCCGATGAAGTGGTGAATGTCGACAATGGCATCCAGCGTTTCTTCGGCCCCGGCAAATATGCCAAGGATGTCGATCTGAACGCGGAGCCGATGAAGTCGCTGATCAAGCTGATGGCGGCGAAGAAGATTGTCGTCGACCCCACCATTTCGGTGTTCGAGGGGCTGTATGTGCCCGAAAATGGCGATCTGTCGCCGGCCTATGCCCCCTATCTCGGCACGCTGCCGCCGGCGGTGGAGCGGGGCTTTCGCGCCGGCGGGTTCCAGCCGCCAGAGGGCGTAACCCGCGCCGACTGGCGGGCCAGCTATGCCAAGCTGCTGGCGCTGGTGAAGGCGCTGCACGATGCCGGCGTGCCGATTGTCGCCGGCACCGATGGCAGCGGGCTGGAAATCGTGCGCGAGCTGGAACTCTATGTGAAGGCCGGCTTCACCACCGCGCAGGCGTTGCAGAGCGCGACGCTGGTGCCCGCCCGGCTGGTCGGCGCGGACAAGGCGACCGGCTCCGTCACCATGGGCAAAGAGGCCGATCTGGTGCTGGTGGACGGTGATGCCGAAAAGGATATCGGCGCGATGCGGCGCACGCTGTGGGTGATGTCCGACGGCGCGCTGATGAATGCTGACGAGCTGCGCAAGGCGGCGGGCTTTGCCGGGCGGCCCAAATGACCGCGCGCGCCATCACCAGCTATGCCGCGTTCTGGCCGCATTATCTGCGCGAACATGCCCGCGCCGAAACCCGCGCGCTGCATTACGCCGGCACGACGCTGACCTTCGTCTTCGCCGCCCTTGCCCTCATGGCGGGCGGCTGGTGGTGGCTGGCGGTGCCGCTGGCCGGTTATGGCTTTGCCTGGCCCGCGCATTTCGCGGTGGAGCGCAACCGGCCGGCCACCTTCACCTATCCGCTCTGGTCGCTCATCAGCGATTACCGCATGTTCTTCCTGTGGATCAGCGGGCGGCTGGGGCCGCATCTGGCGCGGGCCGGGGTGGCGCCATAGCGCGGATTGGCGCCCCTGCAGATTAGCTCGCTTGCTCGGCCGCGCGATCGGGCTATTTCGGGGCGATGGCAACCGCTCCCAACATCCTGTCGCTGATCGGCAACACCCCGCTCATCCGCCTGCGCGGCCCCAGCGCCGACAGCGGCGGCGAAATCTTCGGCAAGTGCGAATTCGTCAATCCCGGCGGATCGGTGAAGGACCGCGCGGCGCTCTCCATCGTCGAGGATGCCGAGGAGCGCGGGCTGATCCGCACCGGCGGCACGATTGTGGAGGGGACCGCGGGCAACACCGGCATCGGTCTCGCCCTGGTGGCCAATGCCAAGGGCTATCGCACCATCATCGTGATGCCCGAGACGCAGAGCCGCGAGAAGATGGACACGCTGCGCGCGCTGGGGGCGGAGCTGGTGCTGGTGCCGGCGGCGCCCTATTCCTCGCCCTGCCATTTCGTGCACCAGTCGCGCCGGCTGGCGGAGGAAACGCCCAACGCCATCTGGGCGAACCAGTTTGACAATGTCGCCAACCGCCGTGCCCATATCAACCACACGGCGGGCGAAATCTGGGATCAGATGGAGGGGCGGCTGGACGGCTTTACCTGTGCCGTGGGCACCGGCGGCACGCTGGCCGGGGTCGGGCTGGGGCTGAAGGAACGCGACGAGCGGGTGCAGGTCGCGCTCAGCGATCCGCATGGCGCCGCGCTCTATAATTACTACGCGCATGGCGAGCTGCGCGGCGAAGGCTCCTCGGTCGCCGAAGGGATCGGGCAGGGGCGGATCACCGCCAATCTGGAAGGCGCGCCGATCGACGCGCAGTTCCGCATCGCCGATGCCGAAGGGATGTACTGGGTCGACCGGCTGCTGAATGAGGAGGGGCTGTGCCTGGGGCTGTCCTCCGGCATCAATGTGGCGGGTGCGGTGGCGCTCGCTCGCCGGCTGGGGCCGGGCAGTCGGGTGGTGACCATCCTGTGCGACAGCGGCCTGCGCTACCTCTCGACGCTGTACAACCCGGCCTGGCTGACCGCGAAGGGGCTGCCCGTGCCCACCCAGCTGCGCGGGGGCTAGGCGCCGGGTTCGACAGCCGCGCGTGAAGCTGCTACCATGCCCTTGTGCGAGATGTACCTAACGTAAATGAGCCATCGCAATCGATGCAGCGTATCCGCGTGGCGTTGACCGGGCTCGCCTTCGTCCTGCTGCTGATCGGCCTGGCGAGCGCGATCTTCAGCTCGGCCAGCCGCGAGCGGCCGGTGGCGACGACTCCCGCACCCAAGGCGGAAATAGCCGCCCGCGCCGCCGACAGCGCCAACAGCCAGATGATGGTGCCCACCAACAAGGAACCGCTCGCCGAACTGGGCGTGGCGCCCAGCGCCAGCACGATGAACAGCAGCGCGCCGGCCAGCGGCCCGCGCCGCTGATCCGCCGCCAGCGATGCGGTCCGCCAACCGGGCCGAATCCCGTCTGACCCGTATTTTCCCCGATCTGCGCCCGCGCGTTAACCTTTCTGTATGGAACATTAAATGATCATATGGGGAAATTTCGAGGATGCCGCTGGTCTGGCCATCCGTAGTATCCCTTATATCTACTCGCTTTACCGCAAATTCCCCGAAAATCCCGTTGTCACCCCACAGGTCCCTTGATATGCCTATGGTTAACAGGGGCGGGCTCCTTGTTCGCGTTTGAACAGTGCTGAGGGCGGTTGGCAGACCGTTTTCGGCGTTGGCGGAGCCTTGCCTCTGGAGGGGACCAGGGGCGTGTCGATCAAAGGCATCTACCAGGGCTATGCTTTGCAGCTGGTTGACGACAAGGGTCGCGTTGCGATCCCCTCGTCGCTCCGGGCGACGCTGGTTGCGCGTAACCCCGCCGGCATCGATCCCAAGGATGCTTCGACCGTCGTCATCGGCATGCACGAAAGCGATCCCTGCCTGATCGGCTATGACGCCGGCTTTGCCGAGCGGCTGCATACCGACCTTGCCGAGCGCGCCCGCGCCCATGCCGGGGCAGACGGCGCGCCGCGCGCCCAAATCCTGCGCAGCGGCATGGCGGCAGAGGCGCTGGCGTTCGATGCGTCGGGCCGGTTCATCATGCCGGGCTTTCCGCGCAAGCGCGTGAAGATCGGCAAATACGCCTTCTTCTATGGCATGGGCGACCATTTCGAAATCTGGGACCCGGCCACGCTGGTCGCGTGCGACACCGCCGCCGGCGTGATGAAGGATGCCGTGCGTTATTTCATGGAAGAGCGCGGGGAAGTGCTGTGAGCGCGCCGCACGTTCCCGTGCTGCTCGACGAAGTGATCGCTGCTCTCGCCATTGCGCCGGCCGAACGGCATGTCGACGCGACCTTCGGCGCCGGCGGCTATACCCGCGCGATGCTGGCGGCGGGCGCCGAGGTGATCGCGTTCGACCGCGATCCGGCCGCGATCGAGGGCGGGGCGGCGCTGGTGGCGGCGCAGGGCGGTCGGCTGACGCTGATCCACGCCGCATTTTCCGGGCTGGAGGGTGAACTGG
Organism: Sphingomonas sp.; assembly: GCF_019746015.1. Classification (GTDB taxonomy): domain Bacteria; phylum Pseudomonadota; class Alphaproteobacteria; order Sphingomonadales; family Sphingomonadaceae; genus Sphingomonas. Next base: position 26,396 of record NZ_JAIESM010000001.1, read on the forward strand.
CCGCGCGCTCGCTGGCGCCCGTTGATGGCGTGGTGATGGACATCGGCGTGTCGTCCATGCAGCTCGACCAGGCGGCGCGCGGCTTTTCGTTCCAGGCCGACGGCCCGCTCGACATGCGCATGGCGCAGGCCGGGATGACGGCGGCCGAGTGGCTGAACGAGGCCGACGAGGCCGAGATTGCCGATGTCCTCTATCATCTGGGCGAGGAGCCGCGCGCGCGGCGCGTGGCGCGGGCGATTGTCGCCGCGCGCCCGCTGACCCGCACGGTGGAGCTGGCCGAGGTCGTCCGCCGCGCGCTGGGCCACAAGCCGCACGAGAAGAAGGACCCCGCCACCCGCACCTTCCAGGCGATCCGCATCCACCTGAACCGCGAGCTGGACGAGCTGCGCGACGGGCTGATCGCGGCCGAGCGGGTGCTGAAGCCGGGCGGGCGGCTGGCAGTGGTGAGCTTTCACAGCCTGGAAGACCGGCTGGTGAAGCAGTTTCTGCGCAGCCGTTCGGGCGCCCGGCCGGGCGGATCGCGGCATCTGCCGGAAGCGGCGCCGGGGCCGGCGCCGACCTTTGAAACTTTGGGCCGCGGGCAGCGGCCTGGCGACGCCGAGGTCGCCCGCAATCCGCGGGCGCGCTCGGCCACACTCAGGGTGGCCCGCCGCACGGCGGCGACCGCCTGGCAACGGGGAGCATGGCAATGACGGCGGCATATCGGTTGCGTGGACTGGGGTGGCTGGTCACCTGTGTGATTGTGGCGCTTGGCTGTTACATGGTGTCGCTGCAGGTGGCGGCGGTGCGCAAGCAGGTGGCCGATACCGACCGCGCCATCGCCCGGGCGATGGGCGCCATCCGCCAGCTGGAAACCGAATTCGGCACCCGCGCCAACCTGGCCCAGCTGGAGCGCTGGAACGCCGAGGACATCATGCTCGATGCGCCGCGCGCCGAACAGTTCGTGCCCGATGAGCAGGTGCTGGCCGCGCTCGACCCAGCAACGCTGGGCGGTGTCGATACGCAGCTGATCACCGCGCCGGCTGCCGTCACCGCCACCCCGGCCGCCGCCCCGGCGCCGGTGGCGCTGGCGCAGGTGGCGCCCGCCCCGCGCATCCGCCGCGCCGAGACTGCCGAAGCGCCCGCCCGGCCGGTGCTGGCAATGGCGAGCGTGGCCGCCGTGTCGCCCCGCGCCTCTTCTGCCCCGCGCAACCTGGCGATGATCGACCGGCAGCTGCTGTCCGACCCCGCCTTTGCCGACTTCCTCGATGCGCCCCGCCGGGGCCGGCATTGAGCGTTCTGGTCGCCCGGATCCAGGCATCCTCGCGCCGGTTGACGCCGGCGCGGGCCGACATCTTGCAGGTCGCGCCAGAGCGGCTGGTGATGCTGATGCTGGTCATTGCGGCGGGTGTGGCGCTGGTGCTGTCGCGGCTGATCTGGCTGGGGCTGATGGCGCAGGGGCCGGAAGGGCGCGACGCGCTGGCGCTGGTGCCGCTGCGCGGTGACATTGTCGATCGCAACGGCGCGCCGCTTGCCCGCACCATCGACATCTGGGCGATTCAGGTCGCGCGGCACGAACTGGCCAATGATCCCGCCGACCTGGCCGGCAAGCTGGCCCAGATCATGCCGGAGCATGACCGCGCCTGGTATTATCGCCAGCTGACCAGCGGGCCGCGCTACAATTATCTGGCGCAGCGCGCGCTGCCGGAGACGGTGAATGCGGTGAACGCGCTGGGCGAGCCCGGCATCCGCTTTGCCCGGGTGCCGGAACGGCTTTATCCGCAGACGGTGCTCGCCGCGCACGCGCTGGGGCCGATCGATGCGTCTGGCCACGGCGTGAGCGGCGTCGAACGCGCGCTGGACGACCAGCTGACCAACCCCATCGCCCGCGCCCGGCCGGCGATGCTCTCGCTCGACGCGCGCGTGCAGGCCGCGGTCGAGGCGGAGCTGGGCAATGCGATGACCAGCTTTCAGGCCAAGGGCGCGGCCGGGCTGGTGCTGGACGTGGCCACCGGCGAAGTGGTGGCGATGGCGTCGCTCCCCAATTTCGACCCCAACCGCCCGCCCGCCATTGCCAACCCCAAGGACCCGTTCGATCCGGCCGCGCTGATGCTGCGCAACAATGTGGTGCAGTCGGTCTATGAGCTGGGCTCCACCTTCAAGCCGATCACGATGGCAGCGGCGATCGATTCGGGCGTGGTCGGCTCGATGGCGCGGCGCTTCGACGCGACCGAGCCGCTGGCGATCGGCGGGTTCAAGATCAAGGACGACCACCCCCAGCGCCGCTATCTCAACATCCCCGAAACGCTGGTGCATTCCTCCAACATCGCCACCGCGCGCATTGCCGATGAACTGGGCGCGGAGCGGATGCAGGCGATGTTCCGCAAGCTGGGCTTCGACACGCGGCCTGACATCACGCTGAAGGAGCGCGGCCGCCCGATCTGGCCGGTCAGCTGGGGCCGCGTCGCGACGATGACGACCGCCTACGGCCATGGCATCGCGATCACCCCGCTGCAGCTGGCCAGCGCCTATGCCGCGCTGGTGAATGGCGGCATCTGGCGGCCGGCAACGCTGCTGCGGCTCGCCCCCGGCCAGGTGCCCGCCGGGCGCCGGGTGATCAGCCCGGCGACCAGCGCGCGGATGCGCCAGCTGCTGCGGCTGGTGGTGCTGAAGGGCACCGGCAAGAAGGCGGAGGCGCCCGGTTACCGCGTCGGCGGCAAGACCGGCACGGCCGAGGTGGCCACCAAGGCCGGCTATGCAAAAAATCGCAACGTTTCCACCTTCGCGGCGGCTTTCCCGATGGACGCGCCGCGCTATGTGGTGGTGGTGATGATCGATTCTCCTATCGCCTCCGCCGCTTCCGCCGGCCAGACCACCGCAGGCTGGACCGCCGCGCCCGTGGTCAGCCGGGTGATCATGCGCACCGGCAGCATGCTGGGCGTGACGCCGGACCGCAACCGCGACGTCGATGTCGCCGAGCTGATGCCGCTGCTCTGGTCCGCGCCCGGGGATGCGGACGAATGAGGCTGGGCGCGCTGACGGGGGGCCTGGAACAGGCACTGGTCACCGGGTTCGCGATCGATCATCGCAAGGTTGCGCCGGGCACCGTTTTCGGCGCCTTTCAGGGGCTGAGCGCGAATGGCGAGGATTTCATCGCGCAGGCCATTGCCAGCGGCGCGGTGGCGGTGGTCGCCCGGCCGGAGGCGCAGGTTGCGGGCGCGGTACACATCGCCGACGCCAACCCGCGCGCCGCCTTTGCCCGACTGGCGGCGAAATTCTTCGCGCCTTTCCCGCCGACAGCGGTTGCCGTGACCGGCACCAACGGCAAGACCTCCACCGTCGAAATGACACGCCAGCTGTGGCGGATGGCCGGGCACCATGCCGCCTCGATCGGCACTTTGGGGGTGACGACGGCGGATGATCGCGTGTCGACGGGGCTGACCACGCCCGACATCGTCACCTTCCTGTCGAACGTCGCGGGGCTGGCGCGCGAGGGGGTGACGCATCTGGCGTTCGAGGCGTCGAGCCACGGCCTGTCGCAATATCGCACCGAAGGGGTGCGGGTGGCGGCCGCCGCCTTCACCAATCTCAGCCGCGATCACCTCGATTATCACCGCGACATGGACGATTATTTCGCCGCCAAGATGCGCCTGTTCGCCGATGTGGTGGACGGGGCGGGCACCGCCGTGATCTGGGCCGATGACGACTGGTCGGCGCGCGCGGCCGAGGTGGCCTGGGCGCGCGGGCTGAAGGTGATGACGGTGGGCACCGCCGGTGAGGCGATCCGGCTGGTCTCGCGCAGCCCCACGCTGCTGGGGCAGGGGCTGGTGGTGGAGCATGGCGGCAAGGCGCACAAGGTCACGCTGCCGCTGATCGGTGCCTATCAGGCGGCCAATGCGCTGACCGCGGCGGCGCTGGTGATCGCAACCGGCGGCGACGCGGCGCAGACGATGGCGCATCTGGCGCGGCTGCAGGGGGTGCGCGGCCGGCTGGAACGCGCGGTGATCAACCGGGCGGGCGCGCCGGTCTATGTCGATTATGCGCATACGCCCGACGCGATCGAGGCGGCGATTGCCGCGCTGAAGCCGCATGTCGCCGGGCGGCTGATCGTGCTGATCGGCGCGGGCGGCGACCGCGACGCCGGCAAGCGCGCGCCGATGGGCGCGGTGGCCGCCGCCCATGCCGATGTCGTGATCGTGACTGACGACAATCCCCGCAGCGAAGACCCCGCGCTGATCCGCGCCGCCGTGATGGCGGGCGCGCCCGGCGCGATCGAGATTGCCGGCCGGCGCGAGGCGATTGCCGAGGCGGTGGCGATGGCCGGCGCCAAGGACATCGTGCTGATTGCCGGCAAGGGGCATGAGCAGGGGCAGATCATCGGCGATCTCGTCCTGCCGTTCGACGATGTTGCCGTTGCGCGCGAGGTGGCGGCCTGATGCTGTGGACCGCAACCGAAATCGCCGCCGCCACTGGCGGCACCGCCTCGGCCGGCTTTGCCGCGACCGGTGTCACCTTCGACTCGCGTGAGGTGGCGCCGGGGCATCTGTTCGTCGCGCTGAAAGGGGCGGAGACCGACGGCCACCGCTTCCTGCCGCAGGTGTTCGAGCGTGGCGCGGCGGGCGCCATCGTGTCGCAGCCGATTGAACAGCCGCATGTGCTGGTCGGCGATACCATGGCCGCGCTCAACGCGCTTGCCATCGCCGCGCGCCGGCGAATGCACGGCAAGGTGATCGGCGTCACCGGATCGGTCGGCAAGACCGGAACCAAGGAAGCGCTGTTCGCCGCGCTCGACCGGGGGGTGCCCGGGCGGGTCCACCGTTCGGTAAAGAGCTACAACAACCATACCGGCGTGCCGCTCAGCCTGGCGCGGATGGATGCCTGCAGCCGCTATGGCGTGTTCGAAATGGGCATGAACCATGCGGGCGAGCTGGCCGCGCTCACCCGGCTGGTGCGCCCGCATGTCGCCATCATCACCGCGATTGCGCCGGCGCATACCGAATTCTTCTCGGGCGAAGCCGCGATTGCCGATGCCAAGGCGGAGATTTTTCAGGGGCTGGAACCCGGCGGCACTGCTATCGTGCCGTTTGACAGCCCGCATGGCGCGCGGCTGGCGGCGGCGGCGCGGCCCCATGCCGGCCAGGTGATCAGCTTTGGCCTGAACCCCGGCGCCGATGTCTGCGCGCTGGAGACGATGAGGAGCGCCGGCGGCGGCACCTTCGTCACCGCGCGGCTGATGACGTGCGAGCTGGGCTTCACCATCAACCAGCCGGGGCGCCACTGGGTGTCGAACGCGCTGGCGGTGCTGGCGGCGGTGGAAGCGGTGGGCGGCGATGTTGCCGCCGCGGGCCTCGCGCTTGCCGATCTGGATGGCCTTGCCGGGCGCGGCGCGCGCTTTTCCGTGCCGCTGGCGGATGGTGGCCAGGCGCTGGTGATCGACGAAAGCTATAACGCCAACCCCAGCTCGATGCGGGCGACGCTCGCCGTGCTCGCCGCCGAGCCCGCCACGCGCCGGCTGGCGGTGCTGGGCGAAATGCGCGAACTGGGGCGCGAGAGCGACGCATATCATGCCGGGCTGGCCGAGCCGGTGCTGGCGGCGGGGGTGGCGGGCGCGGTGCTGGTGGGCGGCGGCATGGCGGCGCTGGCAAAGGCGCTTGAGGGACGGCTCGATTTCGTCCATGTGGCCGATGCCGCCGCCGCCCGCGCCCAGCTTTCCTCGATGCTGTCCGATGGCGACGCGGTGCTCATCAAGGGATCTAACGGCGTGGGGCTGGCGGCAGTGGTCGCGGCGCTCAAAGGCGGAACCGCATAATGCTTTACCTGATTGCCCAGCAGCTCGGCTTCCCCGGCGTCCTCAACCTGGTGCGCTATCTCAGCTTCCGCTCGGGCGGGGCGGTGGCGACCGCGCTGCTGATCGGCCTGGTCATCGGCCCGCGCTTCATCGGCTGGCTGCGCGTGCGCCAGGGCAAGGGCCAGCCGATCCGCACCGACGGCCCGCAAAGCCACCTCGCCAAGCGCGGCACGCCGACCATGGGCGGGCTGATGATCCTGACCGCGCTCAGCGTGTCGATCCTGTTGTGGATGGACCTGACCAATCCGTTCGTCTGGGCGTGCCTGTTCGTCACGCTGGGCTTCGGCCTGATCGGTTTCCTTGATGATTATGACAAGGTCCGCAAGCAGAAGACGGCGGGCATTTCCGGCCGGATGCGGCTGGCCGGCGAATTCCTGATCGCGGGCGTCGCCAGCTGGATCATCACCCAGCATAACGGCACCCATCTCTATCTGCCGTTCCTGAGCGACGTGTCGATTGACCTGGGCTATTTCTACATCCTGTTCGCCGCCTTCACGATTGTCGCGTTCGGCAATGCGGTGAACCTGACCGACGGGCTGGACGGGCTGGCGACGATGCCGGTGATCATTGCCGCCGTCGCCTTCATGCTGATCGTCTATCTGTGCGGCAATGCGAAGTTCGCGGCGTATCTGGGCATTCCGCATGTGCCGCGCGCGGGCGACCTGGCGATTTTCTGCGGCGCGATGGTGGGGGCGGGGCTGGCGTTCCTGTGGTTCAATGCGCCGCCGGCGGCGGTGTTCATGGGCGATACCGGCAGCCTGGCGCTGGGCGGCGCGCTGGGCGCGATTTCGGTGGTTGCGCACCATGAAATCGTGCTGGGCATCATCGGCGGGCTGTTCGTGGTGGAGGCGCTGTCGGTCATCATCCAGGTGTTCTTCTACAAGCGCACCGGGCGGCGCATTTTCCGCATGGCGCCCATCCATCATCATTTCGAGCAGCTTGGCTGGGCCGAGTCGACCGTGGTGATCCGCTTCTGGATCGTCGCGCTGGTGCTCGCGCTGGCGGGGCTGTCCACGCTGAAGCTGCGATGATCAGCTGCACCGCCTGGCGCGGCAAACGCTATGCGGTGCTGGGGCTCGCGCGCTCGGGCGCGGCGACGGTGCAGGCGCTGCTGGCAAGCGGCGCGCAGGTGGTGGCGTGGGACAGCGACGAGGGGCGGCGTGCGGCCCTGCTTCAAACCCCTCCCCTTCAGGGGAGGGGCAGGGGGTGGGGCGCGGCTGCCGGCGAACAACCTCTGGATAGGCCCCACCCCAACCCCTCCCCTGAAGGGGAGGGGCTTTTGACGCTCGCCGATCTCGACACGCTGGACCTTGCCGGGTTCGACGCGCTGGTCGTCTCGCCCGGCGTGCCGATCAACCGGCACCCGCTAGCGGCCAAGGCTCGCGCGGCGGGCGTGCCGATCATCGGCGATGTCGAGCTGTTCGCACAGGCGCGTGCCGAGCTGCCGCCGCACCGCGTCGCCGCGATCACCGGCACCAATGGCAAATCGACGACGACCGCACTGCTCCACCACATCCTGGCCACCGCCGGGGTGCCGACGCTGATGGGCGGCAATATCGGCCTGCCGGTGCTGTCGCGCGATCCGCTGCCGGCGGGCGGCGTCTATGTGCTCGAACTGTCCAGCTATCAGATCGACCTGACCACCTCGCTCGAGTGCGAGGTGGCGGTGCTGCTGAACATCACGCCCGACCATCTGGACCGTTATGACGGCTTTGCTGGCTATGCCGCTGCCAAGGCGCGGCTGTTCACGATGCAGCGCGGCACCGGCACCGCGATCATCGCCATCGGCGACGCGGCGAGTGCGGCGATTGCCCGGTCGCTGAGCGCGCGGGGCGAGGGGCTGATCAAGATCGCGCCGGGCTTCTGCATGGATCAGTCGCGCTGGCCTGCGCTGCAGGGCCCGCACAATGCCGTGAACGCGCTCGCCGCGATCCGCGCGGCAGAGGCGCTGGGCGTGCCCGCCGCTGCCATCGACCGGGCGCTGGAAAGCTTCACCGGCTTGCCGCACCGGATGGAAACGGTGGCGGTGAAGCGCGGCGTGCGCTTCGTGAACGACAGCAAGGCGACCAACCCGGAAAGCACCGCGCCGGCGCTTGCCGCCTTTGGTCGTATCCACTGGATTGTCGGCGGGCAGGCAAAGACCGACACGCTGGATGCGTGCGCGCCGGGCTTTGGCCATGTTGTCCGCGCTTATGCGATTGGCGAGGCGGCGGCGCGCTTTGCCGCGCTGCTGACGGATGTGGTGTCGGTCGAGCAGTCGGGCACGCTGGCGGCGGCGGTGGCGGCAGCGGCGGCGCGCGCGGGCGAGGGCGACACGGTGCTGCTGTCGCCGGCCTGCGCCTCGTTCGACCAGTTCCGCGATTTCGAGGATCGCGGCGACCAGTTCCGCGCGCTGGTGGAGGCGCTGCCATGAACGGGCGCGCGCGCAGCGGGCTGTGGGCGCGGGTGCGGCCGCGCGGCGGGCGCGGCGACCGCTCGGCGCTGGGCATGTGGTTTTTCGATATCGACCGGGTGCTGCTGCTGCTGGCGCTGCTGCTGATCGCGATCGGGCTGCTGGCGGTGGCAGCGGCCTCGCCCGCCTCGGCCGTGCGCTATTCGAGCGAGAAGGTGCATTACGCCCCGCTTTATTATTTCTGGCGCCAGCTGATGTGGGTGGCGGTGGGCGTGCCGGCGATGATCATCGTTTCCATGCTGCCGGTCGATACCGCGCGGCGGCTGGCGCTGCTGGGTGCCGCCTTCTTCTTCGCGTGCCTGGTGCTGGTGCCCTATCTGGGGGTGACGGTGAACGGCGCGCGGCGCTGGCTGGGGGTGGGGATTGCCCAGTTCCAGCCGTCCGAATTCCTGAAGCCCTGTTTCGTCGTCGCGATTGCCTGGCTGCTGAGCCTGAAGGACAAGGACCCCGGCCTGCCGGTGGTGCCGATCAGCATGGCGCTGCTGGCGCTGGTCGGCTTCCTGCTGATGCGCCAGCCCGATTTCGGGCAGACGGTGGTGTTCGTGTCGATCTGGCTGGCGCTGGTGATGGTGTCGGGCATGTCGTTCCGGCTGCTGGCCTTTCTGGGCGCGGCGGCGCCGGTGGGGCTGGCGGCGGCCTATATCTTCTATCAGACGGCGCGGGTGCGCATCGACGCCTTCATCTGCGGCATTGCCAAGCTGCCGCACTGCGTGAGTGAGGATCGCGAGCCGATCGACACCTTCCAGACCGACGCCGCGCACGCCACCATTACTGGTGGCGGCTGGTTCGGCACCGGCCCCGGCGGCGGCACGATGAAGTTCGGCCTGCCGGAGGCGCATACCGACTATATCTTCTCGGTCGTGGGGGAGGAGTTCGGGCTGATCGCCTGCGGGGTGATCGCGCTGATCTTCGTCACCCTGGTCGTGCGGGTGTTCGTGAAGCTGCTGGACGAAACCGATTCCTTCCGCCTGCTGGCCGCGGCCGGGCTTGCAACCCAGTTCGGCGTGCAGGCGTTGATCAGCATGGCGGTCAACACCGGGCTGGCCCCGTCGAAAGGCATGACATTGCCATTTATTTCCTATGGCGGCTCGTCGATGCTGGCGCTTTCGGGCGGAATGGGCTTGCTGCTGGCGTTTACCCGGCGCAATCCGTTCCTGGTACGCTCTCCCTATATCGTGCGATGGAACAGCCAATGAGTGAACCGCGTCATTTCGTTCTCGCCGCCGGCGGCACGGGCGGGCACATGGTGCCGGCCGCAGCACTTGCCGCCGAGCTGATCCGCCGGGGCCATTCGGTGGCCCTGGTCAGCGACGCGCGCGGCGTGCGCTTTCCCGGCCTGTTCGAAGGGATAGAAACGCACATCATGCCGGCCGGGCGGCTGGCGGGCGGGCCGGTCGGCTGGCTGCGCGCGGGCCGCGCGATGCTGAAGGGCCGGGCGATGGCGATCAAGCTGTTCAAGGCGCACCGGCCGGCGGCGGTGATCGGTTTTGGCGGCTATCCCGCTTTCCCCGCGCTGATGGCGGCCTTTGCCTGCCGCATCCCGACCGCGATCCATGAGCAGAATGCGGTGCTCGGCCGCGTCAACCGGCTGGTGGCGGGGCGGGTGAGCGCGATTGCCACCTCCTACCCCGATGTCGCGCGGCTGGCGCCGGGCCATTGGGGCAAGACCCGGCTGGTCGGCAATCCGGTGCGCGAGTCGGTGCGGATGCTGCGCGAGCGGCCCTATCCGCTGATCGAGGAGGATTCGATCTTCCGCGTGCTGGTGACGGGTGGCAGCCAGGGCGCAAGCGTGCTCAGCCAGGTGGTGCCCGACGGGCTTGCCCTGTTGCCGGTCAGTCTGCGCCGCCGCCTGCAGGTGACGCATCAGGCGCGCGCCGAAGATATCGAGGCGGTGCGCGCCAAATATGCCGAGCATTCGATCCCGGCGGAACTGGCCACCTATCTGCCTGACCTGCCCGAGCAGCTGGGCTGGGCGCATCTGGTGATCGCGCGCGCCGGCGCCTCGACGCTCGCCGAGCTGACCTGTGCCGGGCGCCCGGCGATCCTGGTGCCGCTGCCCAGCGCGACCGACGATCACCAGACCGCCAATGCCCGCGAAATGACCGACGCGGGCGGTGCGCGCACCATTGCCCAGCGGCATTTCAACCCGGTGGAACTGGCCAAGCAGATGCAGAAGCTGGGGCTGGACCCGCAGGCGCTGCAGAACGCGGCGCACCGTGCCTGGTCGATCGGCCGGCCGGAGGCGACGGGCGACCTGGCCGATCTGGTCGAAAGTCTGGACGGGCCGCTGCGCCCCAATCCGGTGGGCGCCCCGCGCGCCGCCCGGCCAAAGCCGCAGGCCGCCTATGCATAAGCGGGTGATGCGCGGCGTCGCGACCGACATCGGCACGATCCATTTCGTCGGCATCGGCGGCATCGGCATGTCGGGCATTGCCGAGGTGATGCACAATCTTGGCTATCGCGTGCAGGGGTCGGACGTGGCCGAAAGCTATGTCGTCGCCGGGCTGCGCGCCAAGGGGATCGAGGTGTTCATCGGCCAGAAGGCGGAAAATCTGGGCGAGGCGGCGGTCATCGTCACCTCCACCGCCATCCGCCGTGACAATCCGGAGGTGGAGGCCGCCTATGAGCGCCGCATCCCCGTGGTGCGCCGCGCCGAGATGCTGGCGGAACTGATGCGGCTGAAATCCACGGTCGCGGTGGCCGGCACGCACGGCAAGACCACCACCACCTCGATGGTCGCCGCGCTGCTCGATGCGGGCGGGGTGGACCCGACCGTCATCAACGGCGGCATCATCAACAGCTACGGCTCGAACGCGCGGCTGGGCGCCAGCGACTGGATGGTGGTGGAGGCCGACGAAAGCGACGGCAGCTTCCTGCGTCTGGACGGCACGATTGCGGTGGTGACCAATATCGACCCCGAGCATCTGGACCATTATGGCTCGTTCGACCGGGTGAAGGACGCGTTCGTCCAGTTCATCGAGAATGTGCCCTTTTACGGCGCGGCGCTTCTGTGCCTCGATCATCCCGAGGTGCAGGGCATTTTGCCGCGCGTGCGCGACCGGCGCGTGGTGACCTATGGCTTTTCCACCCAGGCCGATGTGCGCGGCGTGAACGTGACGCCGATTGCCGGCGGCAACCGGTTCGAGGCGATCGTGCGCCAGCGCGACGGCACCACCCGCTCGATCGAGGGGATCGAGCTGCCCATGCCCGGCCGGCACAATGTGCAGAACGCGCTGGCCGCAATCGGCGTGGCGCTGGAGCTGGGCATTCCCGACGAAACCATCCAGCAGGGCTTTGCCAAGTTCGGCGGGGTGAAGCGTCGCTTCACCAAGGTGGGCGAGGTGAAGGGCGCGGCGATCATCGACGATTATGGCCATCATCCGGTGGAAATCCGCGCGGTGCTGGCGGCGGCGCGCGAAGGGGCGCAGGGCCGGGTGATCGCGGTGATGCAGCCGCACCGCTATTCGCGCCTCGGCGGGCTGATGGACGAATTTCAGCAGGCGTTCAACGATGCCGACATGGTCTTCGTGACGCCGGTCTTTGCCGCTGGCGAAGCGCCGGTCGAGGGCGTGTCGGCCGATGCGCTGGTGACGGGGATCAAGAACCGGGGCCACCGCTCGGCGCAGACGGTGGCGGACGCGGCGAGCCTGGCACAGGCGCTGGCCGGCATCGTCCAGCCGGGCGATCAGGTGGTGTGCCTGGGCGCGGGCGACATCACCAAATGGGCCGCGGGGCTTGCTGCCGCGATCGAGGCGGCGGCATGAGCGCCGCGCTCGCCCTGCCGGTGGTGCGTGGCGCGCTAACGGCGGCCGCGCCGCTGGCACCGCTCGTCTGGTTCAAATCGGGCGGCGCGGCCGAATGGCTGTTCGAGCCGGCCGATGTGGACGATCTGCAGGCCTTCCTCGCCAGCCTGCCGGCGGAGACGCCGGTGATGGCGCTCGGCCTTGGCTCCAACCTGATCGTGCGCGATGGCGGCGTGGCGGGCGTGGTGGTGCGGCTGGGCAAGGCCTTCGCGCACGTAGAGCATGTCGTGGATACTCAAATCCGCGCCGGCGGCGGTGCATCGGGCATTCTACTCGCGTCGCGGGCGCGCGATCTGGGCATTGCCGGGCTGGAATTCCTGCGCGGCATTCCGGGCACGGTGGGCGGCTTCGTGCGCATGAACGGCGGCGCCTATGGCCGCGAAGTCTCTGATATTCTTGTCGAATGTGACGTGGTGCTGAAGGATGGCACGCGCCGCACCCTGTCGCGCGCGGCGCTCGACTATCGCTATCGCCATTCCGCGCTGCCCGAGGGGGCCGTCGTCGTCTCCGCACTGTTCGAAGGGGTGCCGGGCGACCCGGCCGTGATCGGCGCCGAGATGGACCGCATTGCCGCCGCGCGCGAGGCATCACAGCCGCTGCGCAGCAAGACGGGCGGCTCCACTTTCAAGAACCCGCCGGGCGAAAAGGCCTGGGCGCTGATCGACGCGGCCGGCTGCCGGGGCCTGCAACGCGGCGACGCGCAGGTCTCGCCCAAGCATTGCAACTTCCTGATCAACCTGGGCAGCGCGACTAGCGTCGATATCGAGGCGCTGGGCGAGGAGGTGCGCGCCCGGGTGAAGGCGGCAACGGGCATCGAGCTGGAATGGGAAATCAAGCGCGTGGGGGAAGTGAAGTGAGCGGCAACGAACCAATCCTCCCCGTTCACGGGGAGGTGGCGCGCGAAGCGCGACGGAGGGGGGCTGCCACCAGCGGCGCGCTCGGCGCCTACCCCCTCCACCATCGCCGCTTCGCGTCGACGGTCCCCCTCCCCGTGAACGGGGAGGATTTGTGACCGCCGCCCTCCACATCGTCGTGCTGATGGGCGGCTGGTCGGCGGAGCGTGAGGTGTCGCTGGCGTCCGGCAAGGGCGTCGCGGAGGCGCTGGAGAGCCTTGGCCACCGCGTGACCCGCATCGACATGGGCCGTGACGTTGCCCAGCGGCTGGCGGAGGCCAGGCCCGATCTGGTGTTCAACGCGCTCCATGGTTCGCCCGGCGAAGACGGCACGATCCAGGGCATGCTCGACCTGATGGGGCTGCGCTACACCCATTCGGGGCGGGTCGCCTCGGTCATCGCCATCGACAAGCAGCTGACCAAGGCGATGCTGGTGCCGCACGGCATCCCCATGCCCGGCGGGCGGGTGGTGCGGTCCGAAGAGCTGTTCCGCGCCGATCCGCTGCCGCGCCCCTATGTGGTGAAGCCGATCAACGAAGGCTCCTCGGTCGGGGTCGCCATCGTGACCGAGGGCGGCAATTACGGCCACCCCATCGGCCGCGACACGGCCGGCCCGTGGAACCAGTTTGACGAGCTGCTGGCCGAACCCTTTATCCGCGGGCGCGAGCTGACCGCCGCCGTGCTTGGCCATCAGGCGCTGGGCGTCACCGAATTGCGGCCCAAATCCGGCTTTTACGATTACGACGCCAAATATACCGACGGGATGACCGACCATCTCTATCCCGCGCCCATTCCCGATGAGGTGGCAGCGGCATGCGAGCGGATCGCGCTCGACGCGCACCGGATTCTGGGCTGTCGCGGTGCCACCCGCGCCGATTTCCGCTGGGATGACAGCCAGGGGGTGGACGGGCTGTTCCTGCTGGAAATCAACACCCAGCCGGGGATGACGCCCCTGAGCCTGGTGCCCGAACAGGCGCGCCACCGGGGCATCGGCTATGCCCAGCTGTGCCAGCGCATCGTCGACGAAGCGATGACGGCCGACGCAGCCCATGCGGAGCTGGCGGCATGAGCAAGACGCTGCGCCGGGGCACCACGCCACAGCGCGCCGCCGCCGGTACTTCGCGGCGCGTGCCCGCGATCCGGCGCCAGACGATGGTCGAGCGGGTGGCGCAGAAGCTCCCCGTCTCGCCCCAGTTTGTGCGCCGGCTGATCACGCTTGCCCTAACTGGCGCGGTGCTGGCGGTGCTGCTGGCGATTGCGTCGATCCTGGGCGTGCCGCAGGCGGCCGGGCTGGCGCTGGCCGAAGCGGCCGGCGATTTCGGATTCCGCGTCCGCGCGATCGAGGTGAAGGGCGCCGAGCGGATGGACGCCAACACCGTCTATGCTGCCGTGCTCGACCAGGAATCGCGCGCGATGCCGCTCGTCAATCTGGGCGCGGTGCGCGCGCGGCTGCTGAAATATGGCTGGATCGCCGACGCGCAGGTGGCGCGGCGCCTGCCCGACAAGCTGGTCGTCACTTTGGTGGAGCGCAAGGAAGCGGCACTCTGGCAGCAGGATGGCAGGCTGATGCTGATCGACGCCGGCGGCACCCCGCTGGAAGCAGTGGCGCCCGAAAAGGCGCCCAACCTGCCGCTGCTGATCGGCCCCGGCGCCAACCGGCAGGCGCGCGATTATCAGCAGCTGCTGAGCGTGGTGCCCGCGCTGAAGGACGAGGTGAAGGCCGCGACCTGGGTGGGCAACCGGCGCTGGGACCTGATGTTTGCCAGCGGCGAGATTTTGGCGCTGCCCGAGGAGAACCCGGCGCGCGCGCTGGTGAAATTTGCAGAGATCGACGGCAAGCAGACGCTGCTGGGGCGCGGCTGGGCCAAGTTCGACATGCGCGACCCCGCCAAGCTGGTGGTGCGCAAGGGCGAGGCCGTGCGCCCGATTACCGACACATCCGCAATCATCACGCCGGCAGCAGGGGAGGAGGGCTGACATGGCCAAGGTGGCACCCGAAGGGCTGATTACCGCGCTCGACATCGGATCGTCGAAAGTCTCCGCGATGATCGCGCAGCGCGCCGATGGCGGCGAGCTGATCGTGCTGGGCACCGGCCAGCGCGAAAGCCGGGGGGTGAAGCGCGGCCATATCGCCGATATCGCCGCCACCGAAACCGCCGTGCGCGAGGCGGTGGAACAGGCCGAACGCATTGCCGGCATGAACATCGAGAATGTGTGGGTCGGCTTTTCCGCGCTGGGGCTGGTGTCCGACGTTGCCTCGGTCGAGGTCGATCTGGGCGGCCACCGGGTGGAGCAGGGCGATATCGACGATCTGCTCCAGGCCGGGCGGGATTCGATCGATCCGGCCGGGCGCATGGTGCTCCACGCCCAGCCCGCGCTCTACACGCTTGATCATGTGACGGGCGTCAAGAACCCGCTTGGCCTGCATGCCGACCGGCTGGGGGTGCACATCCATGTGATCGCGGCGGAAGGATCGCCGCTGCGCAACCTGGATTTGTGCGTCCGCTCGGCACATCTGGAGGTGAAGTCGATCATCGCCACGCCGCTCGCCACCGGCATGGCGTGCCTGTCCGACGAGGAGCGCGAACTGGGCGTCGCGCTGGTCGAAATGGGTGCGGGCGTCACCAATGTGTCGCTGTTTGCCGGCGGCATGCTGGTCGGGCTCACCTCGATCGCGATGGGCGCGGCCGACATTACCGACGACATCGCCAGCGCCTTCGGCACCCGCCGCGCGCAGGCGGAACGGATGAAGTGCTTCTATGGCTCGGCCAATACCAGCCCGCGCGACAATCACGACATGATCGAGGTGACGCCGATCGCCGCCGAGGAAGATGGCGGCGAGGCGACCCGCATCACCAAGGCACAGCTGATCGCGGTGATCCGCCAGCGGCTCGACCATCTGATGGGCGAGGTGGGCCGGGCGCTGAAGGAGCTGGGCTTTGACGGGCCGGTCGGCCGCCAGGTGGTGCTGACCGGGGGCGGCGCCGAGCTGAAAGGCATTGCCGATTATGCGCAGGCGGCGCTGGGCCGTTCGGTGCGGATCGGCCGCCCGCGCGGGCTGACCGCGCTGCCCGAGGCGCATTCGGGGCCTGCCTTTGCGACGCTGGCCGGCCTTGCCCACCATGCGGCGACCAATCCGGTTGATCTGCGCTGGATGGCGCGCGCCGAGCAGACGGTGACGCGCGCGCGCGGCGGCATGATGGCGCGGCTGATCCGCGCGATGCGGACGAATTATTAAGGAAATGCGACAGCGACGACGATTTTGGCTAGAGTCGCTCAACAACTTTGTGCAGAACAACAGTTAATGCCCCGGGGCGTTGTTGGGGGGCAAGCGTGGAGACAAGGGCGATGAGTATCGAATTTCTTCCCACCGAAGTGGACGAACTGACCCCGCGCATCGTGGTGGTCGGCGTCGGCGGCGCCGGCGGCAATGCGATCGCCAACATGATGCGCGCCGGCGTGCAGGGGGTGGACTTCCTGGTTGCCAATACCGACGCGCAGGCGCTGAAACAGTCCGCCGCGCCGCAGCGCATCCAGCTGGGCACCAAGGTGACGCAGGGGCTGGGCGCCGGATCGCGCCCCGAAATCGGCCGCGCGGCGGCGGAAGAAACCATCGAGTCCATCTCCGCGCTGCTGGAAGGCGCGCATATGTGCTTCATCGCGGCCGGCATGGGCGGCGGCACCGGCACGGGCGCGGCACCGGTGATTGCCAAGGCCGCGCGTGACCTGGGCATCCTGACCGTGGGCGTCGTCACCAAGCCCTTCTCGTTCGAGGGCAATCGCCGCGCCAAGGCGGCCGAGGCGGGGATCGAGGAACTGCAGAAGTTCGTCGATACGCTGATCGTCATTCCGAACCAGAATCTGTTCCTGATCGCGAACGCCAACACCACCTTCAAGCAGGCGTTCGAAATGGCGGACGAAGTGCTGCAGCAGGGCGTGCGCGGCATTACCGACCTGATGGTGATGCCGGGCCTCGTGAACCTGGACTTTGCCGACATCCGCTCTGTGATGCAGGAAATGGGCAAGGCGATGATGGGCACCGGCGAGGCAGCGGGCGACGACCGCGCCATCGTGGCCGCGCAGCAGGCGATCAACAACCCGCTGCTCGACGGCGTCAGCATGAAGGGCGCCAAGGGCGTGATCATCTCGATCACCGGTGGCGAGGATCTGCGCCTGCTCGAACTGGACGAAGCGGCGAACCATATCCGCGAACTGGTTGATCCGGATGCGAACATCATCTGGGGTTCGGCCTTCAACCCGCATCTGGAGGGCAAGATCCGCGTCTCCGTGGTCGCCACCGGCATTGAAGCGCAGGCCCAGTCCGCCACGGCCACTCCGGCCCGGTCGACCGCGTCGCACGGCTTCTCGTTCACCGCGCCGCCACGCCTGGCCGATCCGGCGCCGGAGCCCGCCTTTGCCGCACCGGCACCGGCACCCGAACCCGAGCCGCTGGAACTGGACAACAGCCACAGCTTCACCACCACCGCCGATGATGCAGCGCCCCCGGTACCGGCAGCCTATGAGCCCGAGCCTGAGCCGGAGGCCGCGCCGCAGGTGTTCGGCGAGGACGACCTGCCGCCGCCGCCCGCGCATCTCGGCCAGCAGCCGCCCGCGCAGGACGAGCTGGTGCTGGGCAGCGAGGAAGCCGTGCCGATCGAGCCGGTGTTCGGTACCAGCGAGCCCGAGCCCTCGATCCGCCGGCGCTGGCTGGCCGCGGGGGGCAGTGCCGAGCCTGCCCCGCCCGAGGAGCCGCTGGTCCGCACCAAGCTGGGCGGCACGCTGTTCGAGCGGATGTCGTCGATCACGCGTGGCAAGAGCGACGATGACGATGGCAATCCGCCGCCGGAAATCCCCCGCTTCCTCAATCGCCAGAACAACCAGTAACGGCGACAAAACCGGCCGCGCGGTGGTTTCAATCCGCCGCGAAAGCCGGTAGCGCGGGGAAGATGCGGTTCGTTTCGCTTTCCGGCACAATGGCGCTGGCGGCTTTGCTCGCCCCGGCGGGGGCCGCTGCGCAACAGGGTGCGGTCACCCCGGTCCCGGGCGAAGTGGTGGCGCCGCCGGCGCCCGATGCTGACGCGCTGGCCGCCGAAATGCGTGTGCTGGCGACCAGCCCCAACGACATGGTCGCCCTGCTCAACGCCGGCGAACTGGCGCTGAAGCTGGGCGATCCGGCGGCGGCGGCCGGGTTTTTCGCGCGCGCCGAACGGGTTGATCCACGCTCGGGCCGGCTGGTGGCGGGGCGCGCGGCGCTGCTCATCCAGATGCGCCGCCCGGGCGAGGCGCTGCTGCTGTTCCAGCAGGCCGAGGCGCTGGGCTATGACCCGGCGCGCTTCCTGCTCGACCGGGCGCTGGCCTATGACCTGATCGGCGAGCAGGAGCGGGCGCAGCGCGACTATCGCGCGGTGCTGAAGGCGCGCGACACTGATGAGGCGCATCGCCGCTATGCGCTGTCGCTGGCGATTTCGGGGCGGCGTGAGGCGGCACTGGCGGAGATCGACGCGCTGGTGCGCAAGCAGGATCGCGGCGCGTGGCGCGTGCGCACCTTCGTGCTGGCGATGACCGGCGACGTGGCGGGGGCGGAGGCGATTGCCCAGTCGATGCTGCCGCCGGCGCTGGCGCGGGGACTGTCCCCATTTTTCGCGCGGCTGGCGCAGCTGGGCGCGGTCGACCGCGCCTTTGCGGTGCATTTCGGCGAGCTGACCGGCAATCCCGCGCGGGTCGCCGATGCCCGGCTCGCCCCGCCGCTTACCCCGCTGCCGCCAGAGGCGGTGCCGGCGCCGCCGCCGGTGGCCGTTGCCAAGGCCGAACCCCCGGCGCGCGACGCGAAGAAGGATCGCAAGCGGCGCGGGCGGGAGGTGGCCGTTGCCGCCACGCCGGCGCCGCCCCCGCCGCCACCGATTCCGCCGCCGCCGGTGCTGGCGGGGGCGGCGGTTCCTGCGGCGCAACCCGCTCAGCCCGTGCAGAGCGCGCCCGCG
>NZ_JAIESM010000077.1 GCF_019746015.1 Sphingomonas sp.
TCGATCTTGCCGGTCTGAATGAGCGTCAGCAGCTCGAACAGCTCGTCGAACGTGCCAAAGCCGCCGGGAAACGCCGCCAGCGCGCGTGCGTGCAGCAGGAAGTGCATCTTGCGCAGCGCGAAATAATGGAACTGCAGGCTGAGGCGCGGCGTGACATAGGAATTGGGCGCCTGTTCGTGTGGCAGCACGATGTTGAGGCCGATCGATTCGGCGCCCACATCGGTGGCCCCGCGATTGGCCGCTTCCATGATCGAGGGGCCACCGCCCGAACAGACGACGAAGTGGCGCTTGCCCTGCGCGTCGGGCGGAATCTGGCTGACCAGCCGGGCGAGCTTGCGCGCTTCATCATAATAGCGCGCCTTGGCGGCTAGGCTTTCGGCGATCCGCCGCGCCGGGCCTTCGGGTGCCGCCGCCAGCATCTGGGCGGCCGCCTCCGGCTCGGGGATCCGCGCCGAGCCGTAAAAGACGAAGGTCGAGGCGATGTTCGCCTCCTCCAGGATCAGGTCGGGCTTCAGCAGCTCCAGCTGGAAGCGCACCGGCCGCAAATCCTCGCGCAGCAGGAAGTCCATGTCCTGAAACGCCAGCCGATAGGCCGGGTCCAGCGTTTGCGGGGTGAGCGGCATCGCCTTGGCGGTGGCGGCATCTTCGCGCGCACGGGCGAACACGCGCGCCGGTATCTTGCGGTCAGTCATTGGCTGGGCCCTAGCCCAAAGCGGCGGCCAAGGGAAAGCGCTGGATGCCCGGGGCATGGGTTTTCGGTGTGACTGAGGCGGCACCGGCCCGCTCCCCCACCCGACCACCCAACGGCAGTATCTTGTGGGTGGTCGGGTGGGGGAGCGGGCCGGTGCGGTAAGCGTTTCGGTTCAACCGAAACCAAATCTAACGACAAAACCCGGCGCGGTCGTCTTCCAGGTGGAGATGGTCGGCATGGGCGGCATTGTAATCGGGGCTGAGCACGGTGCCGAAGCGCTTGCAGGCAGAGGCCCGGATGACGCGCAGAAATTCGCGCTCGCGCTCGTCCCCGCTCCACCAGCCCTGCTTCACCGCGATGCGCCGTCCGTCGGCCATGACGAAGGCAGCGACATCGACTGCGTTGGCAATCGCATGGCCCGAACGGCGCCCGGCGCTATAGGCATTGCCGATGACGTTGCGGCACGCATAGCTGCCGAACGTCTCGATCCGCACCAGCCGCCCGCCCAGTATCTCGCGCGCGGCCGGGGTGACGCCGCCGCGCGCCCAGCCGACAAAGGTGCGCGCCAGGCCACAGCGCATCGGCTTCAGATTGGTGACGGCAACGCCGATGTCGTTCAGCATTACCGTGCCCGCGAGCGCGCAGCCGCCGCCGAAATTCTGGTCCGGCACCGGCGTATAGGAAATATTGAGGCGCGAAAGATCGGCCAGGCACTGGCGCGTCTCCGCACTTGCCGGCACGGCCACCGATGGCCGCGCGCTCGGCACCGGCGCCTGCGGCCGGTCCCCGCCGAAACACCCGGCAAGCAACAGGGCAAGGGCAAGCACGCGCATGGAACAGCACTTAACAGGCCTTGGTAAACGCACCCTCAACCCGTTGCTTCGGTCTGCGTTCCACGCTCGGCCGGCAGCGTGGGCGCGCGCCGCCTTGGCCGGAACAGGGCAAAGCCGATGATGAAGGCACTTGTCAGCACAATCTCGCCCCACAGCATGATGGTCGTCGAACCGCGATCATGCAGCAGCCCGAGCAGCGCGGGCATATAGGCGACGGAAAGATTGCCGATCGCGCTGAGCACCGCGCCCTTGCTGGCCGCCGTGCCGGTGCCGATCGCCTCGCACTGCAGCGCGGCGAAGGCGGTATAGGCAAAGCCGATCAGAAAGGCATAGGTCGTCGTCGTCACGGCAAAGGCCCAGGGGGTGCGCGGCATCAGCAGCACGAACAGCGCGCCGCCAACCAGCAGCGCCCCGGCAACTAGGTAGGAATCGATCCGGTCGAACCGATCAGCCACCGCGCCATAGAGCAGGGCCGCCACCGCCGAGCTGATCGCGGCCCCGGTGCCCGTCACCAACGAGACCAGATCGGCGCTTGCGCCCCATTCGGAGGCAACGCCGCTCCACAGATAGGACGCGCCACCGGCGCCGATCGGCGTGGCGAACATAATCAGCACATAGCGGCTGCGGACATGGCGAGCGAGGTCGATCAGATCGCCCCCGATGGCGGCCAGGCGCCCGCCGAGCGACTGGCTGAGGTGCTGGCGGTGCGGTTCGGCCATGCCCAGCATCGCCACCGCCGGCAGCAATTCGATCAGGCCGATGATCGCCGCCGTCACCCCGGCGCCCCAATGGGTGAGCGACCATAACGCAAAGCCGCCGCCCAGCCCCTGGCAGACCAGAAACCCGCCCTGCAAATAGCTGGCCGCAGCGCCCAGCCGTCTCGGGTCGACCGTCAGCGCAATCAGCCCGTAAATCGCAATCGTGCCGATCTCCGCCGCCAGCGCGCCGGCAAAGGCGATGGCGGCGATCAGCACGGTGCTTTCGGGGCGGACCGGCACCAGCAGCAGAGCGGCGGTAAGGATTGCCGTCGCCAGCGCGCCGCCGGCGACCCAGCCACGCATCGAGCCGGCCAGATCCACCAGCGGCGTGGCGATGATCTTTACCGTCGCGGCAAAGGCGGCAAGCCCGATCACCGAGCCGATCGCCGCGATGGAGAGGCCCTGCCGCGCCGCGACATAGGGAAAGGCGACCGTCACCACCCCCAGCTGCAACCCCTTTGTCGAGCACAGCATGAAGAGCCACGGCGGCGTGAAGCCCGCGCCATCGCCTTGTGTCATCCGCCCCCCTTGTTCAGGCGGCATATCCCATGATTTCAGAAACCGCCATTGACAGCATGTGAAACATCTTTACCGCGGTTGACGGGCCACGCGGTCCCAACGCCGCGCGTGCTCTCTGCAAGGAGAGACTTACATGACTGCACCTGCCGCGCTCGACGCAACCCTTGCGTCCGCCATTCAAAAACCCGCCAATATTCCGGCTCGCCCCTATTTCTCGTCGGGGCCGTGCGCCAAGCCGCCTGGCTGGGACGCGGCCAAGCTTGCCACCGACTCGCTCGGCCGCTCGCACCGCTCGAAAATCGGCAAGGCGCGGCTCCAGCATGCGATCGACCTCATCCGCCGCGTGCTGCGCGTGCCGGAAACGCACCGCATCGGCATCGTGCCCGCCTCCGACACCGGCGCCTTTGAAATGGCGATGTGGACGATGCTGGGCGCGCGGCCGGTAACGGCGCTGGCCTGGGAAAGCTTTGGCGAGGGCTGGATTACCGACGCGGCCAAGCAGCTGAAGCTCGACCCCACCGTCCTGCGCGCCGATTATGGCGCGCTGCCCGATCTTACCGCCGTCGGCTGGTCGCATGACGTGCTGTTCACCTGGAACGGCACCACTTCCGGCGTGCGCGTGCCGAATGGCGACTGGATCGCCGACGACCGGCAGGGGCTGAGCTTCAACGACGCGACCAGCGCCGTCTTTGCCTATGACATGCCCTGGGCCAAGCTCGATGTGACGACCTTTTCATGGCAGAAGGTGCTGGGCGGCGAGGGCGCGCACGGCGTCATCATCCTCGGCCCGTGCGCAGTCGACCGGCTGCTCAGCCACACCCCAGCCTGGCCGCTGCCCAAGATCTTCCGCCTCGTCTCCAAGGGCGCGCTGACCGAAGGCGTGTTCAAGGGGGAGACGATCAACACCCCCTCCATGCTGGCGGTGGAGGACGTGATCTTCGCGCTGGAATGGGCCGAGGGGCTGGGCGGGCTCGACGCGCTGATCGCCCGGAGCGATGCCAACGCCGCCGCGCTCGACCGCATCGTCGCCGCGCGTGACTGGCTGGGCCATCTCGCCCCCGATCCGGCGACGCGCTCGAAGACCAGCGTGTGCCTGACCGTGGAGGGCGCCGACGAGGCTTTCATCAAGAAGATGGCCGGCGCGCTGGAAAAGGAAGGCGCCGCCTATGACGTCGCCGGCTATCGCGACGCGCCGCCGGGCCTGCGCATCTGGTGCGGCGCGACGGTCGATACCGCCGATATCGTGGCGCTCGGGCCGTGGCTCGACTGGGCCTACGCCACCGCCAAGGCCGGCTGAACCCACCTCAATGATGTGCTCCCGCGAAGGCGGGAGCCCAGTCTGGGTCCCCGCCTTCGCGGGGACACACATTTTTCTCAAGGAATCTTTCCGATGCCCAAAGTGCTGATTTCCGACAAAATGGACCCGCAAGCCGCCGCCATCTTCCGGGCCCGCGGGGTGGAGGTGGACGAAATCACCGGCAAGACGCCCGACGAGCTCAAGGCGATCATCGGCGAGTATGACGGGCTCGCCATCCGCTCCTCGACCAAGGTGACCAAGGACATTCTGGCGCATGCGGCCCGGCTGAAAGTGGTCGGCCGCGCCGGCATTGGCGTCGACAATGTCGACATCCCCGCCGCCAGCGCGAAGGGCGTGGTGGTGATGAACACCCCGTTCGGCAATTCGATCACCACCGCCGAACATGCCATTGCGCTGATGTTCGCGCTCGCGCGCCAGCTTCCCGAAGCGGACGCCAGCACCCAGGCCGGCAAGTGGGAGAAGAACCGCTTCATGGGCGTGGAACTCTACGCCAAGACTTTGGGGCTGATCGGCGCGGGCAATATCGGCTCGATCGTTGCCGACCGCGCGCTGGGGCTGAAGATGAAGGTCATTGCCTATGACCCCTTCCTGACGCCCGAACGCGCCATCGAACTGGGCGTGGAGAAGGTGACGCTGGACGAGCTGCTGGCGCGGGCCGACTTCATCACGCTGCACACGCCGCTGACGGACCAGACGCGCGGCATCCTGTCGGCCGAGGCACTGGCCAAGACGAAGAAGGGCGTGCGCATCATCAACTGCGCGCGCGGCGGGCTGATCGACGAGGCGGCGCTGAAGGCGGGGCTCGATTCGGGCCATATCGGCGGCGCCGCGCTCGACGTGTTCGCCACCGAACCGGCAACCGAATCGCCGCTGTTCGGCACGCCGGGCTTCATTTCCACCCCGCATCTGGGCGCCTCCACCACCGAGGCGCAGGTGAATGTCGCCATCCAGGTTGCCGAGCAGATGGCCGATTATCTGGTGTCGGGCGGCATCACCAATGCGCTGAACGTGCCCAGCCTGTCGGCCGAGGAAGCCCCCAAGCTGAAGCCCTATATGGCGCTGGCCGAGAAGCTGGGCAGCCTGATCGGCCAGCTGGCGCATGGCGCGCTGGGCGGCGTGGCGATCGAGGTGGAAGGCGCGGCCGCCAGCCTGAACCAGAAGCCCATCACCAGC
Source organism: Sphingomonas sp. (assembly GCF_019746015.1). GTDB lineage: Bacteria > Pseudomonadota > Alphaproteobacteria > Sphingomonadales > Sphingomonadaceae > Sphingomonas. Next base: position 5,293 of record NZ_JAIESM010000077.1, read on the forward strand.
GCGGTGCTGGCGGGCATGCTGCGCGTCCATTCGGACACGGTGAACATGGTCAACGCGCCGTTCCTGGCCAAGGAGCGCGGGCTCGACGTGCGCGAGGTACGGCACGACCGCGAAGGCGATTATCACACGCTGGTGCGGGTGACGGTGAAGACCGATGCCGGCGAGCGCTCGGTGGCGGGCACGCTGTTCGGCGATCAGGCGCCGCGCCTGGTTGAACTGTTCGGCATCAAGGTGGAGGCCGATCTGGTCGGGCCGATGCTCTATGTCGTGAACGAGGACGCACCGGGTTTCATCGGCCGGATCGGCACCGCCCTAGGCGCTGCGAACGTGAATATCGGCACCTTCCATCTCGGCCGGCGCGCAGCGGGTGGCGAGGCGGTGCTGCTGCTGTCGGTCGACGATCCGGTAACGACCGGGCTGATCGACACGGTGCGCCATCTGCCCGGCGTGAAAACGGCCATGGCGCTCAGCTTCAGTTGAGCTAGGAAGCGCGCATGACTGCCCTGCTCCCCGAAGGATTTCACGACCGGCTGCCCCCCTTTGCCGATGCCGCGGCGCGGGTGGAAGCGGGCGTGCTCGATACCGCCTTTGCCCATGGCTATGAACGGATCGACGCGCCGCTGGTGGAATATTTCGAGGGGCTGGCGGCGCGGCTGAAGGCGGTGCGCTCGCTGGATGCGGTGCGCTTCGTCGATCCGGTGTCGCAGCGCACGCTCGCCATCCGGCCCGACATCACCGCGCAGGTCGGGCGGATCGCAGCGACGCGGATGGCGCACCATCCGCGCCCGGTGCGCCTGTCCTATGCCGGCCAGGTGGTGAAGCTGCGCGGCCGCGAGCTGACGCCCGAGCGCGAGGCGCGCCAGATCGGCTGCGAGCTGATCGGGCTGGACAGTGTCGCGGCGGCCCGCGAGATCGTCGGCGTGGCGGTGGAGGCGTTGCAGGCCGCCGGCGTTGCCGGCCTGTCGATCGACTTCACCCTGCCCGATCTGGTCGATGTGCTGGCGGCCGGGCCGCTGGCCTGCCCGGCGGACCGGCTGGAGGCGCTGAAGGACCGGCTCGATGCCAAGGATGCCGGCGGCGTCGCCGCCATCGACGCGCGCTATCTGCCGCTCATTGAAGCGGCAGGGCCGTTCGCTGCCGCGCATGACCGGCTGTGCGCGTTCGATGTGGGCGGTGCGTTGCGCTCGCGGCTCGACGGGCTGTGGCAGATTGCCCAGTCGCTCGACGGCCGGATCGCGATGACGCTCGACCCCACCGAGCGACACGGCTTCGAATATCAAAGCTGGATCGGCTTTTCGATCTTCGCCGATGGCGTGCGCGGCGAGATCGGGCGTGGCGGCAGCTATGCGGTAATGCACGACGATGGCCGCGAGGAACCGGCGATCGGCTTTTCGCTCTATCCCGACGCCATTGTCGATGGCGGCCTGAGCGCGCCCGAGCGGCGGCGGCTGTTCGTCCCGCTGGGCACCGACGCAGCGCTGGCCGCACGGATGCGCGTCGAAGGCTGGGTGACGGTCGCACAGCTCGACCCTGCCGACACGCCCGGCGCCCAGCTGTGCACCCATGTACTGGAGGGAGAGGCCGCGCGCCCGGCCTGACCACGGGCATGATCGTTTGAGGGCCGGAACGAAATCGGCTACAGTCCCGCTATCATCCGCTGCCGCAACGGGCAGCCAGTCCGGGGGGGGCGGGGGCATGCCATATCCAAGGGCGCATCTTTATGTGATGGTCGTCATCGCGGTGACGGTGCTGGGGTTCTGGCCGACCTATTTCTCCGTGCTGGGCCAGGGACCGTGGCAGTTTCATGCGCACGGCATTGCCGCCGGGCTGTGGATATTGATGGTCGCCGCACAGGGATGGACCGCGCAGCAGCGCTGGTTCGGCGTGCACGGCGCGATCGGCAAGGCCAGCCTCATCCTGTTTCCGTTCCTGATCGGCGGCCTCGCCGCGATCATCGACCTGACCGGCAAAAGCTATGTCGCGGGCGGCGACCCGGTGCGCACCCAATATGGCGGCGCCTTTCTGATCGGGCTGGTGGTGGCGGTGTGCGCCTATCTGTTCCTGTTTCAGGCGGCGCTCCGGCACCGGCGCAAAACCTGGGTGCATGCCGGCTATATGCTGGCCACGCCGCTCATCCTCTGGGAATCGCCGTTCAGCCGGGTGCTGAACATGGTCATGCCCGGGCTGCAGATCGCCGGACCGCAGGATTTTGACCGGATCCTGCCGTCCATCCTGTGGGCGGATGCCAGCGCGCTGCTGTTCTGCCTTGTCGTCCGCTGGCGGGTCGGCGCACGCGCGCAGCCTTTCGTCGTCGCCGCCGGCTTCATTGCCGCACAGATGGTCGCGATGGCGTTCATGGGCAATCTGCCGCCGGTGCTGCAAATGCTGACGATGATCGGCCGGACGCCAAGCGTGCTGGTGGTCGCGATCGGCTTTGGCGCGGGCGCGGTGGCAAGCGCGGCCGGCTGGCGCGCCGGCAGACGCCCCGCCAGACCCCGCGCCGGCGCCGCCCTGCCAGCCTGATCACGTCGCGCCCCGGCGCGCGCTAACGCCGCGGCACCACGCGCAGGTCGTGCTCGATATAGAGCAGCACCTCGGTCGGGCCGAGCAGCGCCCAGCGCACCGGCTGCGTCAGCTGGCCAGCCTCTGCCACATATCCCTCGCCAAAGGCGCGCGCGGCGGCATTGGCATCGGCAGCAATCGCGGCGATGATCTGCGCACGATATTGGCTGGGGTTGACGATCGAAACGCCCGGTTCGCCGGTTTCTTCCATCAGCGCCCGGCCGATCTTCGGCACCGCCTTCACGAACGCGGTCAGCCGGTCGATTGCGGCGAGCGCATTGTCGCCCTCAAGCGGCGTCTTGACGAAGAAGGCCACTTCCTCCGCATCATCGCGATCATCGTCCTTCTCGAATTTCAGCTTGTCCCGGTAGTTGGCCAGCGTGAGCGGCTGGATGACCTCGCCGCCATAGGCAAGCGCGATGCGCCCGCTGGCGCCCAGCTCGATCGCAGCACGGACGGTATCCAGAATTTCCTTGCGGCGTGCGTCCCTGTCGCGCGTGTCGCCATAGATGCGCACGTTGACCACGGCGAAATCCGCCCGCCGCTTGATACCCACGCCCGATATCTGCTGAACGGCGGCGGTGCGCCGCGCGCCGGTGACGACAATTTCCTGCGCGCGCACCGGCACGGCCAACACGGCAATCGCCACGGCCGCCAAGACAAATTTTTGCATCGCCCTCTCCCGCCCTTGGTGCGCGAAATGTTGGACCGGGGGCGCCACCCTGTCTAGAGGACGCCTGCAACGGATAAGGAAGCATCAATTGGCAAACGTCGCCGTGATCGGCGCCCAATGGGGCGATGAGGGCAAGGGCAAGATTGTCGACTGGCTGGCCGAGCGCGCGGATATGGTGGTGCGCTTTCAGGGCGGCCATAATGCCGGGCACACGCTGGTGGTGGGCGACAAGACCTACAAGCTGTCGCTGCTCCCCTCCGGCATCGTGCGCGGCACGCCCAGCGTGATCGGCAATGGCGTGGTGCTCGACCCCTGGGCGCTGCGCGACGAGGTGCACAAGCTGCGCGACCAGGGCGTGGACGTGACCCCCGACACGCTGATGATCGCCGAAACCTGCCCGCTGATCCTGCCCTTTCACCGCGATCTGGACGCGCTGCGCGAGGATGCGTCGGGCGCGGGCAAGATCGGCACGACGCGGCGCGGCATTGGCCCCGCCTATGAAGACAAGGTCGGCCGGCGCGCGATCCGGCTGTGCGATCTGGCGCATCTGGATGCGCTGGGGCCGCAGCTCGACCGGCTGACCGCGCACCACGACGCGCTGCGCGCAGGCTTTGGTCAGCCGCCGATCGACCGGGCGACGCTGATCGCCGAGCTGACCGACATTGCCGGTTTCGTGCTGCCGTTCATGCGGCCGGTCTGGCGCGACCTGGCCGAGGCGCGCGCGCGCGGCCGGCGCATCCTGTTCGAGGGCGCGCAGGGCGTGCTGCTCGACATCGACCATGGCACCTATCCGTTCGTCACCTCGTCCAACACGGTCGCGGGCACGGCGTCGAGCGGATCGGGCATCGGCCCGTCGGGCGTCGGCTTCGTGCTGGGGATCGCCAAGGCCTATACCACGCGGGTGGGCGCCGGCCCCTTTCCCAGCGAGCTGGAGGATGACATCGGCGAGCGGCTGGGCATGCGCGGGCGCGAATTCGGCACGGTGACCGGGCGCAAGCGGCGCTGCGGCTGGTTCGACGCGGTGCTGGTGCGGCAATCGGCGGCGGTCAGCGGCATCACCGGCATCGCGCTCACCAAGCTCGACGTGCTCGACGGGTTTGACGAGGTGAAGATCTGCACCGGCTATCGGCTGGGCGGGCGCGTGCTGGACTATTTCCCGGCGCACGCCGCCGAGCAGGCCGGGGTGGAGCCGATCTACGAAACCCTGCCCGGCTGGCACGAAACCACCGCGGGCGCGCGCAGCTGGGCCGATCTTCCGGCGGCGGCGATCAAATATATCAAGCGGATCGAGGAACTGATCCGCTGCCCGGTCGCGCTCGTCTCCACCAGCCCCGAGCGCGACGACACCATCCTGGTCCGCGATCCGTTCGCGGATTGATGGGTTGAAACCCTGGCGGCACCGGCCCGCTCCCCCACCCGACCTCCCAACGGCAGTATCTTGTGGGAGGTCGGGTGGGGGAGCGGGCCGGCACTGCTTCAGCGAAGCTGAAACCCACCCAAAAACATCAGCGCGGCGGCGGCACCGCGCCGGCGCCGGGGCGCGACAGGCTGTCATCGGGCGTCGTGGTGCCGCTCGGCTGCTTGCCCTTGTGCTTGCCCGGGCGCGACGGGTCGGTGGCGGCGTCGCTGGCATTGCCCATGCTGGCGCTGCTGCTGTTGGCATAGGGGTCGCCCTGCGCGACCGGGGCGCCGGGGTCGGTGCTGTTCTGGGGCGCAGCGTTCGACACGGTCTGGGCAAGCGCGGCGCTCGCCAGCCCAAGCGTGGCCACGCCGAAAAAAGTGAGATAACGCATAGGGATACTCCGGGGACGCGGCCCATCACGCAAGCCGCACGCCTATAACCGATAAGGCTTTCAGGCGGTTGCGCGGCTCATCCCGGCTTTCAACCGCATTGCCCCCGATGGCGCAGCATATGGTCAGCCAGCACCAGAGCGACCATCGCCTCCACCACCGGCGCGCCGCGAATGCCGACGCACGGATCGTGCCGACCGCTGGTCGAGATTTCGGTCGCGTCGCCGGCGCGGGTGATCGTCTCGACCGGGGTCAGGATCGAGCTGGTCGGCTTGAACGCCACGCGCAGGCGGATCGGCTGGCCAGTGGAGATGCCGCCGGCAATCCCGCCGGCATGGTTGGCCAGGAACACCGGGCCGCCGGCGCCGGGGCGCATCGCATCGGCATTGTCTTCCCCGCGCGCAGCCGCCGCCGCAAAACCGTCGCCGATCTCCACCCCCTTCACCGCGTTGATGCCCATGCAGGCAGCGGCGAGCTCTGCATCGAGCTTGGCATAAATCGGCGCGCCCCAGCCGGCGGGCACGCCCACCGCCTCGCACGCGATCACCGCGCCCAGCGACGACCCGGCCTTGCGCGCGGCGTCGATCAGCCCGGCCCAGCGCACCGCCGCCACCGCATCGGGGCAGAAGAACGGGTTCGAATCGATCTCGTCGCCGTCAAAATGCGCCGGGTCGATCGCGTCGCCGCCGATTGCCTCCACCCAGGCGCGGATGCTGACCGCCGGCATCAGCTTGCGCGCTATCGCGCCGGCGGCCACCCGCATCGCCGTTTCGCGCGCCGAACTGCGCCCGCCACCGCGCGGGTCGCGCCGGCCATATTTGGCGTCATAGGCATAATCGGCATGGCCGGGGCGATAGGCCTGGGCGACGCCGGCATAATCCTTCGACCGCTGATCGACATTGTCGATGACGAGGCTGATCGGCGTGCCGGTCGTCTGCCCCTCATACACGCCCGACAGGATGCGCACCGCGTCCGGCTCCTGCCGCTGCGTCGTATAGCGCGACTGGCCCGGGCGGCGCTTCTCGAGAAAAGGCTGGATGTCGGCCTCCGACAGCGCGATGCCCGGCGGACAGCCATCGACCACCGCGCCAATCGCCGGCCCGTGGCTCTCGCCCCAGGTCGTCACGCGGAACAGATGGCCGAAACTGTTGTGCGACATCAGAATTTCCGCGTGAGGGTGGGGATTTCGTCGCGATAGCGAAAGCGCAGCGCCGACCATGTCGCATCGATCGCAATCTGGGTGACGGGCAGCAGATCGTGCGCAGCAAGCGGTTCCCAGCCGGAATCGCGGCTGATGTCGGTTTTGATCGCGCCGGTTTTCTTGGGGTAAGCGAACCACAGCGCCCCCCCGCGCCGATAGAGCGGCAGCGCCTCGGCCAGGCGCGGCGCGACATCGGCGGCCGTTGCCACGAACGCAACGATCAGCGCCGGCGCCTCCCCCTCGGGCAGGGCGAGATCAACACCCTCGGGCAACGCGAAGACACGGGCCGTCATGCCCGGTTTGAAGCCCAGCTTGTCGGGAACCGTCCGGCTCACGCCAGCGCAATGTCCGGTGCGTCTTCGGCCTTCATGCCGATGACGTGATAGCCCGCATCGACATGGTGCGTCTCGCCCGTCACGCCGCTCGACAGGTCGCTGAGCAGATAGAGCCCGGCGCCGCCGACATCCTCGATCGTGACGTTGCGCTTCAGCGGAGCGTTATACTCGTTCCACTTCAGGATCAGGCGGAAATCGCCGATGCCCGAGGCGGCGAGCGTCTTGATCGGCCCGGCCGAAATCGCGTTCACGCGGATGCCGTCGCGGCCCAGATCGGCGGCGAGATACTTCACGCTTGTCTCCAGCGCCGATTTGGCGACCCCCATCACATTGTAATGCGGCACCACCTTTTCGGCGCCATAATAGCTGAGGGTGAGGAGCGCGCCGCCATCGGGCATCATTGCCGCCGCGCGCTGGGCAACGGCGGTGAAGGAATAGACGCTGACGTTCATCGTCAGCAGGAAATTGTCGAGGCTGGTGTCGCAATAGCGGCCGCGCAGCTCGTTCTTGTCCGAAAAGCCGATCGCGTGGACGACGAAGTCGATCGTCGGCCAGCGGCTGGCAAGCTCGGCAAAGCAGCGGTCGAGCGCGGCCATGTCGGCCACGTCGCAATCGATCAGGAACGGGCCGTTGGCGCCCCCTGCCCCTTCATCCAGCAGCGACTGGGCCAGTGGGCGCACCCGCTTTTCCATCACCTCGCCCTGATAGCTGAAGGCAAGTTCGGCCCCCGCCTCGCTCAGCTTCTTCGCAATGCCCCAGGCCAGCGACTTGTCGTTGGCCAGCCCCATGATGAGGCCGCGCTTGCCGTGCATCAATCCGGTCACGCCGCAATCTCCATTGTGTTTTCGTCTCTTACGCCTTGTTCCTCGGCCTCGGCTAGGGCCGCGTTGAGCTGCGCGCCGACCACCAGCCCCAGCCCTACCAGAAAGAAGAAGATCAGCGCCACCATCACGCCGGCCAGCCCGCCATAGGTAAGGTCATAGCTGACCACGTTGCTGAGCACGAAGGGGAGCGCAGTGGTGACGCCGATCCACCACAGCGCAGTGAGCAACGCGCCGGGCCATTTGGGCGCGCGGCTTTCGCGATATTGGGGCGGGGTGAGCGTGTAGAACAGCGCGTAAAGCGCGCCGAACAGGGCCAGCGGCGGCGCGAATTTGGTGAGCGTCAAAATCAGCCGCGCATCGGTGGCAAAGGGGAACAGCCGCGACAGCAGCTGCTCGGCGGCGACCAAAGTCACCTGCAGGCTGAACGCCAGCAGCACCAGCAGCAGCGAGCCGATGATCGAGACGATCGAGAACAGCCGGTAATGCCAGAAGGGGCGGATCATCTGCACGCCATAGGCGCGGCGCAGAATGTCGCGGATCGTTTCGACAAAGCTGGTCGTGCTCCACAGGCAGACCAGCGCCCCCAGCCACAGCGCCCGGCCCGAGCGCGCGCCGAGCGCCGCCCGGATCGGATCCTTCAGCACATCTGCCACCTCCGGCGGCACGCTTTGCAGGAAGGTTTCGACCGCGTTCAGCCCCACCTCGGTCCGGCCGACCAGCTGGGCAAGGGCTGCGGCCACGATGAAAAAGGGAAACAGCGTCAGCAGCGACAGATAGGCCAGATTGCCGGCATGGATGAACCCGTCCGCCAGCACGCCAGACAGCACGCGCCGGCCGATTTCATGCAGATAGCTGCCCGGCGCCATGAACGCGAGGCGCCGGTTGAGCCGGACCCCGCGCTCCGGGTGAAGACGGCGCTCCTCGGGCGATTGCGGCGAGACCGAGCGCATCGCCCGCTATATGTCGAGCCGGCCGCGCGGATTGCCCTGGTCGCGGCCGGGCCAGGTCCGCACAAATTCGACCAGCGCATCATCGGCCACCGGCAGATCGACCATCAGCGTGACCAGCTGGTCGCCCCGACCGCCGCCCTTCTGGTGGAACCCCTTGCCCTTCAGCCGCAGCACCTTGCCCGAGCTGGAGCCCTTGGGGATGGTGAGCATCACCGCGCCCTCCACCGTCGGCACGCGCACGCTGGCGCCCAGTACCGCCTCGGCCAGGCTGATCGGCAGGTCGAGCCGGACATCGTCGCCCTCGCGCGTGAAGAAGCGGTGCGGCAGAATGTCGATGGTGACGATCGCGTCGCCCGCGCCGCCGGGGCCGGGCTCGCCCTTGCCGCTCAGGCGCATCTGCTGGCCGCTTTCCAGGCCCGCCGGCAGTTTCAGATCAATCGTCTTGCCGTCGCGCAGCATGATCCGCTGCGGGCTGAGCGTCGCTGCCTCGACGAAGGAAACGGCCAGCTTATAGGCGGTGTTGGCGCCCTTGGCCGCCGGGCGCCGGCCAAAGCCGCTGGAAAAGCCGCCGGCGCCAGCACCAGCACCAGCGCCCGCGCCGCGCCGCCCGCCGAACAGCCCTTCGAAAATGTCGCCGAAATCGGCATCGCCACCGACGTCGAAGCCCGCGCCGCCGGGGGAAAAGCCGCCCCCGGTCGGGCCGCTGCCGCCGCTGCTGCGAAAGTTGAAGGGGTTGAGCGGGTTGCCGTCCCCGTCAATCTCGCCGCGGTCGAAACGGGCGCGCTTGTCCTTGTCGGTCAGGAAGTCATAGGCCGCCGTCACCGTCGCAAAGCGTTCAGATGCCTTGGGATTATCCTTGTTGCGATCGGGGTGCAGTTCTTTGGCGAGCTTGCGATACGCCTTCTTGATCTCCGCCTCGTCGGCGCTGCGCGCCACACCCAGCACGTGATAGGGATCTGCCATATAGTCTACTTAGCCTTTCGCACGCGCCCTATGTGCGCATTTTGGCCGCGATGCGCAAACGCCTAAAAGCAGGTTTGGAAATGCATCTGCGATGCATTTCGCACGGCGCCGGCCCGCTCCCCTGCCCGGCCACCCAGTAGAGTATTATGTGGGTGGCCGGGCGGGGGAGCGGGCCGGTGCCGTTCAAAATTGGCCCTTTCGCCAATTTCCAAACAGCGCCTAAAAGCTGGAAAGCATGGGTTGCCGGGGCTAGAGGGCAGCGCATGACTGATCCGATCGCGCTGTTCGACGCCTGGTTCGCCGAAGCCAAGGCGAGCGAGCCCAACGACCCCAATGCCATGGCGCTCGCCACCAGCGATGCAGAGGGACGACTGGGGCTGCGCATGGTGCTGCTGAAAGGGCATGGGGCGGACGGCTTTGTCTTCTACACCAACCAGCAGAGCCGCAAGGCGGGCGACCTAGCCGCCAATGCGCAGGCCGCGCTGCTGTTCCACTGGAAGTCGCTGCGCCGCCAGATCCGCATCGAAGGGCCGGTGACGACCGTCAGCGACGCCGAAGCCGATGCCTATTTCGCGAGCCGAGGCCGCGATTCGCAGCTGGGCGCCTGGGCCAGCGACCAGTCGCGCCCGCTCGACTCCCGCGCGACCTTCGAGGCGCGCTTTGCCGAGGTGCAGCAGCGGTTCGCGGGTGGCGCGGTGCCGCGCCCGCCGCACTGGTCGGGCTATCGCGTCGCGCCCCGCCGCATCGAATTCTGGCAGGACCGCGAGCACCGCCTGCACGAGCGGCGGCTGTTCACGCGCACCGATGAGGGGTGGGAGGAAGGGCTGCTCTACCCTTGACCACCGCCAACCACCATGACGAGCGGCACGCCCGCCAAGCCGCCATGGGGCGCCTTGCCCAGCACGCGGCGATGGCCAGCGTCGCCACCGCGCTGCTGCTGCTCGGCCTCAAAGGCTATGCCGCCTGGGTGACGGGATCGGTGGCGATGCTCGCCTCGCTGGCCGACACCGCGCTCGACCTGGTTGCCTCGGCGATGACGCTGTTCGGCGTGCGCTTTGCAGCACTGCCGCCCGACCACAATCACCGCTTCGGCCATGGCAAGGCAGAGGCGCTGGTCGCGCTGTTCCAGGTGGCGCTGATCGCGGCGTCGGGCCTGGCGATTTTCGCCCGCGCGATCGAGCGGCTGCTGGGCGGCGCCGCGACCGAGGACACCGGGTTCGGCATCGGTGCCTCACTCGCCGCCATCGTCATCACCGCCGGCCTGCTCGCCTATCAGCGCCACGTCATCGCGCGCACCGGCTCGGTCGCGATCCGCGCCGACCATGCGCATTATCAGGCCGATGTGGTGCTGAACGTCGCTGTCATTGCCACGCTGCTGATCGAGCGGCTGCTGGGCTGGGCGATGGTCGATCCGCTCGCCGGCATGGCGATTGCGCTGTGGCTGCTCTGGGGCGCGTGGCAGGGGTCGGCCACGGCGATCGACCAGCTGATGGACAAGGAATGGCCCGAGGAGCGCCGGCGCGATTTCGTCGCCGTCGCCAGCCGCCACCCGGAAGTGCGCGGCCTGCACGACCTGCGCACCCGCACCAGCGGCAGCCATGATTTCGTGCAGTTCCACATCTGGATGGACCCGGCGCTGAGCGTGGCCGCAGCGCATGATGTGGTCGAGCAGATCGAGCGCGACCTGGCGATTGCTTTCCCCGGCACCGAGGTGTTCATCCATATCGACCCGGAAGGGAAGATCGACCATCCCGGCAACGATCTGGTCGAGGCCGATCTGGTCGCCCAACTGAAGGAACCATGATGCGCCTGCCCATCGTTCAGATCGACGCCTTTGCCGACCGGCCGTTTCGCGGCAATCCGGCGGCGGTGATGCCGCTCGACGCGTGGCTGGACGATGACGTGCTGCTGGCGATCGCGGCCGAGAATAATCTCAGCGAAACCGCCTTTCTGGTGAAGGACGCAAGCGGCGCGGCCGATTATGAGCTGCGCTGGTTCACGCCGGCGGCGGAAGTGGTGCTGTGCGGCCATGCGACGCTGGCCAGCGGGCATTATCTGCTGAGCGGCGACAAAGCGCGGGAAACCGTTACCTTCCGCACGCGCAAATCAGGGATTCTGGAAGTGTCGCGCGACGGTGCGGGCTATCGCATGGCACTCCCCGCCTGGCGGGCCGAGCCCAAGCCGCTGCCGGCGATTCTGGCCGGGCTTGGCCTGTCCGGCGCGGCCGAGACGCGCTGGCACCCCCATCGCTATGGGCTGGTCGTGCTGGCGACGGCCGACGAAGTGCTGGCGCTGGAGCCCGATTTCCGCGCCCTTGCGCGCGAGGGCGACGTGCTGACCATCGTCACCGCGCCAGGCACCGACACCGATGTGCTGAGCCGCGTCTTCGCCCCCGGCGCCGGGATCGATGAAGACCCGGTCACCGGCTCCGCCCACTCCGTGCTCACCCCCTATTGGGCAGAGCGGCTGGGGCGGCCCTCATTCACCGCCTATCAGGCGTCGCGGCGCGGCGGCCATGTCGCCTGCCGGCTGGAGGGCGACCGCGCCATATTGGGCGGGCAGGCCGTCACCGTGCTGGAGGGCGTGTTCCTGCTCTGAACGCGCGCCGCGTTCAGGCCTTGGGCACCAGCTGGCTGACAACCCGGCCGATCGCCTGTTCCACCCGGTCGAGCCGGTCCTCGCGCGTGTTACCCAGGCGAACGAGCACATAGCCATGCGGCTTGCCGTCCGTCCCCACGCCCGAGAAGGTGACGACATATTGACCCAGATGCCCGTTCATCGAGGCAATGGGCGGCTGCCCGACGGCGTCATCGGGAAATGCGTTGAGCCAAGTCTGGCCGCCGTAGACATTTTTCTGCGCAGAGGGCGTTTTCATGAAGGCCAGCCAGTCGGGCGCGATGACTTCCTGCCCCGCCAGATTGCGCCCGGTCAGCAGCACCTGCCCCATTCGCGCAAAGTCCGACAGCGGCAGATGGATCAGCGAACCGCCGATCTGCGTGCCGCCGCCGTCAAATTCCAGAAAGACCCCGCCGACCCCGGCCGGTCCATAAAGCCGCGCCAGCGCAAAATCGCGATAGGCGCGGGCACGCACCTGGGGGTCGCGGCTGTCGGTCAGTGTCCGGGTGACGATCTCGGCCAGGATGATGGTGGTGAGCGAGCTATATTCGAATTTCTCGCCGGGCTTCGCCTCCAGCGGCGCGCCGATCGCGCGCGCGGCCATGTCGCCTGTGCCGGAGACGAACAGCACCTGATTGGTGTCCGATAGTTCGACCGGCTGACCCACTTCGGTATGCTGCAGGCCCGAGGCCATGTTGAGCAGCTGACGCAGCGTGATCGCCGCGCGCGGATCGCCGGGCTTGCGCCATTCGGCAATCGGGGCGGGGGCGTCGAGCTGCAGCTTGCCATCGGCCACCAGTTCGCCGACCAGCATTGCCGTCATCGTCTTGGCGGTCGACCAGCTGATGAAGCGGTTGGCGTCCGAATAGCCCGGCGCATAGCGTTTGGCGACGACCTCGCCATCGACCAGCAGGATCGCCGCGCGCGTATCGCCCTGGTCGGCGGCGAACAGCGGCGCCAGCAGATCGGCGGGCTGCGACGGCGCGGCGCTGGCACCGGCAAGCAGGGCAAGAGCGGGGATGAGCTTGCGGATCATGCCCGCCACGATAGAGTGGGCAGCGATGATGGCAAGACGGATCGGCCTGGGGGTGGCGGCCCTCCTGATAATGGCAGTGGCGGGTGGCTGGTTCTATATCGACCAGCGCCGGGCACAGCTTGAACTGGGCGTCGGCTATGGCGCGCGGGTGGCGTGCGCGTGCCGCTATATCGGCAATCGCCCGCTCGGCCAGTGCTACAAGGATTTCGAGCCGGGGATGGAAGTGATCCAGCTGGCCGACGATCCGGCAACGAAGACGGTCACAGCCTCCGTCCCGCTGGTCGCGTCACGCTCGGTCACCTTCGATCCGGTGCTGGGGTGCCAGGCGGCGCCGTTCCGGGGCACGCCGCTCAAGGTGCACTGAGCAACGGTTCAGGCGGGGGCGAGGTCGGCCGCCTCGGTCTCCACAATCCAGCCGCCGCCCAGCACGCGCTCGCCGGCATAGAGCACCGCCGCCTGCCCCGGCGCGACACCATATTCGGGCGTATCGAACACCAGCCGCCCGCCGTCGAGCCGCGCCGGCACCGGCCGGGCGAGCGAGCGCACCTTGGCGCTGAGCGGCCCGGCATGATCGCCGCCGATCCAGTTGATGCCGCTCAGCCGGGCGGCGCGCACCGCCAGCGCCCGGCGCGGGCCGACCACCACGCGCTGCGTCTCCGGCTCCAGCCGCAGCACATAGAGCGGCTCTGGCGTGCCGCCGATTTCGAGGCCCCGGCGCTGGCCGACGGTATAGTGGATCAGCCCCTTGTGCTGCCCCAGCACCCGGCCGGTCGCATCGACAATTTCGCCCCCGCGCGCTGCCTGCGGGCGCAGCTTCTTGACCAGCGACGCATAATCGCCATCGGGCACGAAGCAGATGTCCTGACTGTCGGGCTTGGCGGCGACGCCCAGGCCAAGCTCGGCCGCCAGCTCGCGCACGCGCGGCTTGGGCAGGCCGCCCAGCGGAAAGCGCAGATAGTCGAGCTGCGCCGGCGTCGTTGCGAACAGGAAATAGCTCTGGTCGCGCGCCGGGTCGGCGGCGCGGTGCAGCTCGGCGCCGGCCGGCCCCGGCACGCGGCGCACATAATGGCCCGTCGCCAGGCAATCCCCGCCCAGATCGCGCGCCAGTGCCAGCAGGTCGGTGAATTTGGGCCCCATATTGCATTTGATGCACGGAATGGGCGTGCGCCCGGCCAGATATTCGTCGGCGAAATCGTCGATCACCGCCTCGCGGAACGCGCTTTCATGGTCGAACACATAATGCGCGATGCCCAGCCGGTCGCACACCGCGCGCGCATCACGGATGTCGCGGCCGGCGCAGCAGCTGCCGGCCCGGCCGACAGCGGCGCCGTGATCGTAAAGCTGGAGGGTGATGCCGATCGTCTCCGCGCCGGTGCGTGCGGCCAGCGCGGCCACGACCGAGCTGTCGACGCCGCCCGACATGGCAACGACGATGCGGCGCCCGCGCAGGTCCGCCCCAAGCTGAAAATCACCTTCACTCATTGCGCGCGCACATAGGCGCTCTGGCCGCCGCTTGCAAAAGAAGCGCCGGGCACCCGCCTTTACGGCTCTTTCAACCATGGCTGCTACGGTCGACCAACTCTCTGTCTCAACGCGAAAAAAGGTTGATCCCGGCAATGGACCTAAGCGCCTTGCGATTCGATTCGGCGGAAGCGACGCCGGTGCCGGGGCTGGCGATTCTGCTCGCTGCCGCCGCCGCGCGCGCCGCCTCCAGCCCTACTGCGCGCCTTGCCGCCGGCGCATCGGCCAAGCCGGCAAGCGATCTTCTCCAGGCGCGGCGCGGCGCTTTCAATACGGCTGCGGCACAGTCGCTTACGGGCTGGCAAGAGGCATGAACGCGATGTTTACCCAGCCATTTCAATCGGCATTCAACTCCGGCTGCTATCGGTCGTTACACACAGTGATGGGCTCCCCCCGCCCAATCGAGGTTGATGGATGATCGAGAACCAGAAAATCCGCCCGGCAAAAGTCATCGGGCCACTTGGCGAACCGCTGACCATCGAGTCGCTGCCGCCGCCGTCCACCACGCGCTGGGTGGTGCGGCGCAAGGCCGAGGTGGTGGCTGCCGTCAATGGCGGTCTGCTGACCGTTGACGAGGTGTGCGAACGCTACAACCTGACCGTCGAGGAATTTGCCGGCTGGCAGCGGGCGATCGATCGCTCGGGCATGCCGGGCCTGCGGGTGACGCGCATCCAGCATTACCGCTCGCTCTACGAGCGCCAGCAGAAATACTGAACGCGCTCCTGCGCGCCAACGCCTTGAGCCGTCCGGCCAGCCGCCGGGCGGCTCAATGCTTTCAGGGCGGCCCGATTCCCTAACGGCTGCGCGCTGCCGCCGGCCCAGAGCATGGCTTGCGAATAATCATAAATCCGGGCAAGGGCGCGCGTGCTGATTGTCCTTGTGGACGGTGATATATTTCGATAATACAGCTGACGGGTCCGGCATGGTTGCACATGCCCGGCTAGGGTGATGCGACATGAATTACGAGACGGGTGTTATGGGGAATGATGCACGCTTGCTGACCGGTGAGGCCGGTGCCACGGCCCGGCCACGGCGCACATTGTGGCTGGTGGGGGCGGCAGCCGCGGTCGCGCTGGCTGGCGGCGCTTGGTACGCCACCAGCCATGGCAGCGCAAAGAGCGACCCGCTCGACAATGGCAACAAGCAGCAGGTGCCCAGCGTTACCGTGGAAATCCCCGGCAAGCGCCTGATCGACCGCGAGATTGCGGCAACCGGCTCGCTGGCCGCGCGCGTCGACATGCCCGTGGGCGTGGCCGGCGAAGGTGGCGAGGTGACGCAGGTGCTGGTCCAGCCCGGCGACTGGGTGCGCGCGGGCCAGGTGCTCGCCACGATCGACCGCTCGGTGCAGGTGCAGACGCAGGAATCGCTTGCCGCCTCGATCGCGGTGTCGCGCGCCGACGCGCGCCTGGCCCAGGCCGAGCTTGACCGCGCGCAGCAGCTGGTTGATCGCGGCTTCATTTCAAAGGCCGATCTGGACCGCCGCACCGCCACCCGCGACGCAGCGCTTGCCCGCGTGAAGGTGGCCGAGGCGCAGCTCAGCGAAACCCGCGCGCGCACCGGCCGCCTGTTCGTGCGCGCGCCTGCCGCCGGTCTGGTGCTGACCCGCTCGGTCGAGCCGGGTCAGGTGGTGAGTGCCGGCTCCGGCACGCTGTTCCGCCTGGCCAAGGATGGCGAGCTGGAAATGCGCGCGCTGCTTTCGGATACCGATCTGCTCCAGCTGCGCACGGGCGCGCGGGCGCAGGTGACGCCGGTGGGCGACACGCGCGTCTTCAGCGGCCGCGTGTGGCAGATTTCGCCCGTCATCGATCCGCAGACGCGCCAGGGCGTCGCGCGCATCGCGCTTTCCTACGACACGTCGCTGCGCCCGGGCGGCTTTGCGGCGGCGCGCATCACCAGCGGCACATCGGAGGCACCGCTGGTGCCGCAGTCGGCGGTGCAGAGCGATGACAAGGGCAATTATCTCTACATCGTCGGCGCCAAGAACCAGATCGAGCGGCGCGACATCAAGACCGGCCCGGTCTCCGACGCCGGCGTTGCGGTGCTCAACGGGCTTTCGGGCAATGAGCAGGTGGTGATGCTGGCCGGCGCTTTCCTCAATCCGGGCCAGAAGGTGGTGCCGGTGCGCCGGAAGAAGCAGGGCTGATGCATCCGTGGCGCCCTGGCCGACGTAGCTTCGCGCCAGGGCTAAAGCGTAACAGGGGTTAGGTGATGGGTTTCCGCAATATCTCGGCCTGGTCGATCCGCAATCCGGTGCCGCCGATCGTGCTGTTCGTCGCGCTGACGATTGCCGGCATGGTCAGCTTCATGCGGATGAGCGTGGCGGACAATCCCGACATCGACTTCCCCGCCGCGCAGGTCATCATCAGCCAGCCGGGCGCCGCGCCGACCGAGCTTGAAACCCAGGTCACGCGCAAGGTGGAAGCGGCCGTCCGCAACATCAGCGGCGTCGATGAAATCAATTCCAGCGTCAATGAAGGGTCGAGCAGCACCTTCGTCCAGTTCGCGATCGGCACGCCCGTCGACCGCGGGGTGAACGACGTCCGCAACGCCATCTCGCAGATCCGTGGTGACCTGCCCGACGGCATTCTGGAGCCGCAGGTGCAGCGCGTCGACATTGGCGGCGGCGAGATCGGCTATTTCTCGGTTTCCGCCACCGACATGACGCTCGAAGAGCTGAGCTGGTATGTCGATGACACGGTGTCGAAGCGGCTGCTGGCGGTGCCGGGCATGGCGCAGGTGTCGCGCCAGGGCGGGGTGAACCGCGAAATCCGCGTCATTCTCGACCCCGTGAAGCTGCAATCCTATGGCCTCACCGCCGTGCAGGTGAACCAGCAGCTGCGCTCGGTGAACCTGAACGCCGCTGGCGGCCGGGCCGAAATCGCGGGCTCCGAACAGTCGGTGCGCGTGATCGGCAATGCGCGCAGTGCGCTGACGCTGGCCAACAGCGAAATCTCGATTCCCGGCGGCCGGCGGATCAAGCTGGCCGATATCGCCGAGGTGAAGGACCTGTACGGCGAGCAGCGCTCCTATGCGGTCATGGACGGCCGCCAGGTGGTGGCGTTCGACATTCTGCGCGCGAAAGGCGCGTCGGACGTGTCCGTCTATGACGGCGCGATCAAGGCGATGCGCGAGCTGGAAAAGGCCAATCCCAAGATCAAGTTCACCCAGCTGTGGACCTCGGTCGATTACACCAAGGGCCAATATGTCTCCGCGATCGAGGCAATGATCGAGGGCGCGGTGCTGGCGGTGATCGTCGTGTTCCTGTTCCTGCGGGACTGGCGCGCGACGGTGATCTCGTCGATCGCGATCCCGCTGTCCGCCATTCCAGCCTTCTTCTTCATGGAATTGATGGGCTTCACGCTCAACTTCCTCAGCCTGCTGGCGCTGAGCCTGGTCGCGGGCGTGCTGGTCGATGATGCGATCGTGGAGATCGAGAATATCGTGCGCCACATGCGCATGGGCAAATCAGCCTATCAGGCGGCCATCGACGCCGCCGACGAGATCGGCCTGGCCGTGCTCGCCACCACCATGTCGATCGTCGCGGTGTTCCTGCCGGTTGGCCTGATGCCCGGCATTTCGGGCCAGTTCTTCAAGAATTTCGGCCTCACCGTCGTGGTCGCGGTGCTGATCAGCCTGGGCGTGGCGCGCATGATCACCCCGATGATCGCCGCCTATTTCCTGAAGGCACAGGGCCATGCCGAACATGGCGAAGGCATGTTGATGGACTGGTACATGGTGGCGCTGCGCTGGACGATGCGCCACCGCTGGTGGACCGTGGGCATTGGCGGCCTGTCGTTCGTGCTGATGATCGCGCTGTTCGCGGGCGTGCCGGGCTTGCTGAAGCCGCTGCCGCTTGCTTTCCAGCCGAAGATCAATTCGAACAACAGCCAGATCCGCATCACCATGGCGCCGGGCACCACCCGCGACCAGACGCGCGCGGTGGCCGATGAGGCGCTGGCGGTGGTGAAGCCCGCGCCCGATGTTCAATCGGCATTCGTCTATGTCAGCCCAGCGTCAGCCAGCATCTTCCTGACGCTGAAGAAGGAACGCACCCGCACCAGCACCGAGTTTGAGCGCGCCTATGCGCCGCAACTCGCCGCCATTCCCGATGCGCGCGTGTTCTTCCAGTCGCAGGGCGGCGGTGGCTCGTCGGGCCGCGACATCACCATCACGCTGGGCGGCTCGAACCCCGATCAGCTCAAGGAAGTCGCCAACCGGGTGGTCGAGGAAATGGCCACGATCCCCGAACTGCGCGCGCCGCGTGTGGTGGGCGATCTGCAGCGGCCCGAAATCACCATCCGGCCCCGGCTTGATCTGGCCGCCGATCTGGGCGTGACGACCGCCGCGCTCAGCCAGTCGATCCGCATCGCCACGCTGGGCGATATCGACCAGAACGCCGCCAAATTCTCGCTCTCCGACCGGCAGATCCCGATCCGCGTCGCGCTAAGCGAGGCATCGCGCCGCAATCTGTCGACCATCGAGAATCTGCCGGTGCCGACCACGAATGGCGGCTCGGTGCCGCTGAAGGTGGTCGCCGATATCGGCTTTGGCGCCGGCCCGACGCTCATCCAGCGCACCAACCAGACGCGGCGGATCAGCATCGGCGTCGATCTGGCGCCGGGCAAGGTAACCGGTGACGCGATGCCCAAGATCGACGCGCTGCCCTCGCTCAAGTCGCTGCCGGTGGGCGTCAGCCGGCTGACCATCGGCGAAGCCAAGTGGCAGGCCGAACTGCTGATCAATTTCGTGATCGCGGTGATTGCGGGCATCCTGCTGGTGTTTGCGGTGCTGGTGCTGCTCTACAAGCGGCTGATGCCGCCGCTGGTGAACCTGGCCTCGCTGCTGCTCGCGCCGCTCGGCTCGGCAATGGCGCTGCGGCTGACGGGCGACGCCGTCTCGATGCCGGTGTTCATCGGCCTGCTCATGCTGCTGGGCATCGTCGCCAAGAACTCGATCCTGCTGATCGACTTTGCGCTGGAGGAAATGGCCAAGGGCGTGGAACGCACCACCGCCATCCTGGACGCCGGGCACAAGCGCGCCCAGCCGATCGTGATGACGACGGTTGCCATGATCGCCGGCATGGTGCCGGTCGCCCTGTCGCTGAACGGCGATGGCAGCTGGCGCGCGCCGATGGGCGTGACGGTGATCGGCGGGCTGACGCTGTCGACCCTGCTCACGCTGCTGATCGTGCCGGCGAGCTTCTCGATCGCAGTCGGGATCGAGAATTGGGTCGGGCCGCGCCTTGGCCGCCGCCTGCTCACCTATCGCACGGGCGACGATGGCGTTCCGGCGATCGATCATGAACCCGCAAAACCGGTTGACTATCATGGCGGCGGCGGCCTGCCCCAGCCGGCCGAGTAAGCGCCGCTTGCATCCTTGCCCCAATCGGGGATGCTAGGGGGCATGGCCCGACGTGCGCCCCCGCCCCCACCGCCGCCGCCTGCCTTGGTGCGCATGCGGCTGGTGGCGGCGGCGCTGCTGGTGGCGATGGCGGCGCTGTTCATTGCCGCGCGCGCGATCGGCCCGGTGCACCCGGCGGTGGGCTTCGTACGCGCCTTTGCCGAGGCAGCGATGGTGGGCGGCCTGGCCGACTGGTTCGCGGTGACCGCGCTGTTCCGCCATCCGCTCGGCCTGCCCATTCCGCACACCGCGATCGTGCCGCGCAACAAGGATCGCATCGGCGAGGCGCTGGCGGCTTTCCTGCGCGACAATTTCCTGGTGCCGCGCGTCGTCGCCCGGCGCATGCAGACGCTCGACGTGGCGGGTGCGGCTGGGCGCTGGCTGGCCCAGCCGGCAGAGGCGGACTCGCGGCTGCGGATGGGGACGGCACGGCTGTTCGCCGATCTGCTCGACTCGCTCGATCAGGAACGGCTGGGCGGCATGGTGAAGGGGGCGATCGGCAGCCGGCTGCAGGCGATGCGCGCCGCGCCGCTGCTGGGCCAGGCACTGGCCGCCGCGATTGCGCGCGACCGGCACGTGCCGGTGATGAACAGCCTGCTGCGCTGGGCGGGACGGGCGCTGTCCTCCAACGAGCATGTCATCCGCGCGATGGTGCACGAACGCGCGGGCAGCCTGCTGCGCTGGACCGGGCTGGACGAGACGGTTGCCAACCGGCTGATCGACGGGCTCGACCAGCTGCTCTGGGACATGGTCGAAGACCCCGGCCACCCGCTGCGCATGCGGGTGGAACAGGGCCTGGCCGACCTCGCCCATGACATGCAGCACGACCCCGAGATGCAGGCGCGGGTCGAGGCGTGGAAGCTGGAAGTGATCGGCAATCCCGCCATGCAGCGCTGGCTGGACGGGCTGTGGGAGTCCGCGCGCGGTTCGCTGTTGCGGCTGACGCGCGATCCGGCGGCGATCCACAATGGCCGGCTCGGCGAAGCGCTGCAGCAGCTTGGCCAGACGCTGCAGAGCGACGCACGGCTGAAGGCCACGCTCAACCGCCTTGCCCGCCGCGCGACGGTGGGCACGGCCGCCAATTATGGCGATTCGATCGTGCGGCTGGTGTCGGAAACGATCCGCAGCTGGGACGCGCGCACCATCACGCTGCGGCTGGAAAATGCGGTGGGCCGCGACCTGCAGTTCATCCGCATCAACGGCACCATCGTCGGCGGGCTGGTGGGGCTGGTGCTCCACACGCTCGACGTGCTGCTCTAACGCCAGTCGCGCCGGGCCCAGCCCTTCTCCTCGGCGAGCCGTGCCAGCTGCCGGTCGGGGTTGACGACAAACCCCTCATCCGCCCAGCCCAGCGCCGGAGCATCCGAAATATGGTCCGAATAGAAGCGGATATGGGCGGCGGCGCGCGCCACGCCTTGGCCCGCCAGCCAGGCGACCAGCCGGTCATGCTTGGCCGGGCCATAGCAATTGGCCCCGCCCAGCCGCGCCAGCACGCGCCCCTCGGCATCGTGCCCGGCCTCGGTTGCGATGACGTCGTCGGCGCCCACCAGCGCCGCGATCGCCTCTGCATAGAAGCGCGGCGAGGCGGTGGCGATGATGATGCGATACCCTTCCGCCCGGTCCGCCGCGATCTGTGCGCGCGCATCGGCGAACAGCCCGCTGCGATCAAGCCGCCGGGCAAAGCCTGCGGCCACCCGCGCCATCCGCTGCGGCGCGGTGCGCCGGCCGATCATCAGCCGGTGCGTCACCTGCTTCAGCCGTGCCCGGTCGATGAGGCGCAGCGGGTGCCCGGCGGCAATCACCCCCGCCACCGGCAGCAGTGCCAGGCGGTGCGGTGCGTGCCGGGCAGCATAATGGACCAGAAACCGCGTCCAGGTGGGCGCGCGGGTAATCGTCTTGTCCATGTCGTAGATGGCGAATTTTTCCACGCCTGCCTTTTTGCAAGGCTTCGGCTTGCCGATCCAGTGGCTTTGCCGCAATGAAGCGGGCGATGAACGCTCAGGCCGACTTTCGACACGATACGATTGACGGCGGCGAGGCACTGCGCTTTTCGGGGCGGCTGTCGCTGTCGTGCCTGGGCGACTTTCCAGAGCGGCTGCGCAGTTTTGAGGGCAAGGTCGATCTGCTCGATCTGTCGGGGATCGACCGGATCGACACGGTGGGTGCCTGGCTCATCCACCGCTTCGCCGCCGAGCACGAATCCCGCATCGAGGGCTTGAGCCCCGAGGCCGCGCATCTGATGGCGCAGGTCGCCGCCGCCGACCGCGACATGGCGATGCGCCCGCCGCCGTCCAACTTCCTCATCAAGCTGGTCGGCGAAGTGGGGCAGGCATCCATCAGCGCGGTGACGACGCTGGCCGGGCTGCTCGGTTTCTTCGGTGCGACCGTGCTCGCCTTCCTGACGGTGCTGCGCCATCCGCGACGCTTCCGGCTGAACGCAACCGTGCGCCGGTTCGAAGTGGTCGGCATTTCGGCGCTGGGCATCATCGGGCTGATGAGCTTCCTGATCGGGCTGGTGATCGCCCAGCAGGGTTCGGTGCAGCTGCGCCAGTTCGGCGCGGAGATTTTCACCATCAATCTGATCGGCCGCATCACCTTGCGCGAGCTGGGTGTGCTGATGACGGCGATCATGGTCGCCGGCCGCTCCGGCTCGGCCTTTGCCGCGCAGATCGGCACGATGAAGCTGACCGAGGAAATCGACGCGATGCGCACGATCGGCGTCTCGCCAATGGAGGCGCTGGTGCTGCCCCGGGTGATCGCGGCGGTGCTGATGATGCCGCTGCTCGGCTTCTATTCGTCGGTCGTCGCGATCATCGGCGGCGGGCTGCTGTGCTGGGCCGCGCTCGACATTCCGCCCGTCACCTTCATCCAGCGGCTGCGCGAAGTGGTGCCGACGACCGATGTCTATGTCGGGCTGCTGAAGGCGCCGGTGTTCGGCCTCATCATTGCGGTGACCGGCTGTTTCCAGGGCATGCAGGTGGAAAGCGATGCCGAACAGGTGGGCCAGCGCACCACCTCTGCGGTGGTGCAGGCGATCTTCCTGGTGATCGTGCTCGATGCGTTCTTCGCGGTGTTCTTCACCTGGATCGGGTGGATCTGATGCCGGAGACGGTCATCTGCGTGCGCGGCCTGCGCAACGCCTTTGGCGAGCAGTTGGTGCATGACGGGCTGAACCTTGACGTTCAGCGTGGCGAGATTCTGGGCGTGGTCGGCGGCTCCGGCACCGGCAAGAGCGTGCTGATGCGCTCGATCATCGGGCTGCAGACGCCCGAGGAAGGCGATGTGCGCGTGTTCGGCGAGCAGACCATCGGCCGCGACGAGACCGAGGCCATTGCCATCCGCCGCCGCTGGGGCGTGTTGTTCCAGGGGGGAGCACTGTTTTCCACGCTGACGGTCGCCGAAAATGTGCAGGTGCCGCTGCGCGAATTCTACCCCGGCATTGGCCCCGCGCTGCTCGACGAAATTGCCGCCTACAAGGTGACGATGACCGGCTTGCCGCCCGATGCCGCGCCCAAATATCCGGCCGAGCTTTCCGGCGGGATGCGCAAGCGCGCGGGCCTGGCGCGGGCGCTTGCGCTCGACCCCGAACTGCTGTTCCTCGACGAGCCGACCGCCGGGCTCGACCCGATCGGGGCGGCCGCGTTCGACGAGCTGACCCGCTCGCTCCAGCAGACGCTGGGGCTGACCGTGTTCCTCATCACCCATGATCTCGATACGCTCTATGCGATTTGCGACCGGGTGGCGGTGCTTGCCGACAAGCGCGTGATCGCCGTCGGCACGATTGCCGAGCTGCTGGCACTGGACCATCCCTGGATCCAGCAATATTTCAATGGGCCACGTGGCCGCGCGGCCACTGCCACCACCGATCGGGCACGCCACGCCCGTCTTCTTGCCCAGCCGGAAATGGGGAACTGATGGAAACACGCTCCAACCAGGTGCTCGTCGGCTCGGTGGTCTTGATCATGCTGCTGATGCTCGCGCTGTTCTTCGTGTGGATCGCGCGGCTGAACGGCGGCGGTGACCGCGAGTACGACATCTTCTTCAAACAGTCGGTGACCGGCATCAACAAGGGGTCGAACGTTGCCTATGCCGGCGTTCCCTCGGGCGAGGTCCGCGAAATCGCGCTGTGGAAGGAAGACCCCGAATATGTGCGCGTGCGCATTGGCGTGAACGAGGATGTGCCGGTGCTGGAAGGGACGACCGCCACCATCCAGGGCGTGGGCTTTACCGGCGTCAGCGAAATCCTGCTCGATGGCGGGGTGAAGGGGCAGAAGCGGCTCGAATGCCCTAAGGTCAACCCGCTGGCCGATTGCCCGTTCGGCGTGCCGGTCATCCCCACGCGGCGCGGCGGGCTGGGCGCGCTGCTTTCATCAGCGCCGCAGCTGCTCGAACGGCTGTCGACGCTCGCCGGGCGGCTGAACGAAGTGCTTGATGACAAGAACCAGGCGTCGATCCAGGGCATTCTGGCAAACACCAACCGGCTGACCAAGTCGCTCGCCGACCAGTCGCCCCAGATCGGGCCGACCTTGGTCGAAACCCGCACCGCGCTGGCCAAGGTCGCGGTCGCCGCCGACCAGATCGGCAAGCTCGCAGAGACCACCAACGGCCTGGTGCGCGACGATCTGAAGCCTGCTGCCGCCAAGCTGGGCGGGGCAGTGGCCGCGGCGCAGCGCACGCTGGAAACGCTCGACGCGACGCTTGCTGAGGCGCGGCCGGGCGTGCGCGCCTTTGCGACGCAGACGGTGCCCGAACTAGGCCAGCTGGTGCGCGACCTGCGCGTGATGTCTGCGGCGCTGACCAGCGTTGCTGAAAAGATCGACCAGGGCGGCGCCGGCGCGCTGCTCACCCAACCCGCGCTGCCCGATTACAAGCCCGGCAAGAAATGAGGCCCGCCATGAAGCTGCTCCTTGTGCCCTGCACCGCGCTGCTGCTTGGCGGCTGTATCAGCCTAGCGGCCAAGGCGCCGCCCTCGCTGCTGACGCTGACCGCCGATCAGGCGCCCGCCGCCGGCGCCACGGTGACGGGCGCCAAGGCGCGCAGCATCACCGTGCTGGTGCCGGCGGTGCCCCAGGCGCTGGCGACCACGCGCGTGCCGGTGGCGACGGGCCCCGCCTCGATCGCCTATATCCGCCAGGCCTATTGGTCGGAGGCGCCCGCGCGCCTGTTTGGGCGGCTGATGAGCGACACCATCGCCGCACGCACTGGCCGGCTGGTGCTCTCCAACGCCGAAAGCTTCGGCGATCCGGGTGCCAAATTGTCGGGCGAGCTGCGGTCCTTCGGCGTGGAAAGCGCGGGCAATCGCGCGGTCGTCATCTATGACGCCGCGCTGATGCGCGACGGCGTCAAGACATGGGAAAAACGCCGGTTCGAGGCGCGCGTGCCACTCAACGACGCGATCGCGCCGGTTAGCGCGGCCACAGCGCTGAACCGCGCCGCCAATCAAGTGGCAGGCGAGGTCGCCGCCTGGGTGGGGCAATAACCTAAACCGCCATGCCGGCGGCCCAGCCGCTCGCCCAGGCCCATTGGAAGTTGTAGCCGCCCAGCCAGCCGGTTACGTCCACCGCCTCGCCAATCGCATGGAGCCCGGGCAGGTGGCGCGCGGCCATGGTCTGGGACGACAGCCCGGCGGTGGCGATGCCGCCCGCGGTAACCTCGGCCTTGGCATAGCCCTCGGTCCCGCTCGGCATGAATGCCCATGCCGCCAGCCGCTCGCCAGCCTGCGACAGCGCGCGGTCGGGCAGACTGCCAAGCTCGCCCGCCAGCGCCAGCCGGTCCGCCAGCGCCTCGGCCAGCCGCGACGGCAGCTGCTCGGCCAGCACCGTCTTCAGCGTCGCGCGCGGGCGGGCGCGTTTGGCCTGTGTCAGCCAGTCGTGCGGGCAATCGGGCACGAAATCGACCCAGAGCGGTTCGCGGTGCCGCCAATAGCTCGACGCCTGCAGGATCGCCGGGCCGGACAGGCCACGATGGGTGAACAGCGCCGCTTCCCGAAACGCCGCCTTGCCCGCGCGCGCCACGACCGGGGTCGCCACGCCCGACAGGGCCTGGAACAGCGCCTCCGCCGGCGGCAGGGTGAGCGGCACCAGCGCCGGGCGGGGCTCCACCAGCTTCAGGCCGAACTGGCGGGCAAGGCCATAGGCAAAGTCGCTGGCGCCTAGCTTGGGGATGGAGGGGCCGCCCGTGGCGATAACCAGCGCCGGCGCGACCGAGACATGCGCGCCGTGCGCCACGCGGAAGGCGCCATCGGCATGCTCGACCGCGCGCACCGGCGCCCCGAACGCAAAGCTTGCCGCTGCGGCTTCCGCCATCAGCATCGCGACGATCTGCTTGGCGGAACCATCGCAGAACAGCTGGCCCAGCGTCTTTTCGTGCCAGGCGATGCCATGGCCGTTGACCAGCGCGAGGAAATCAGCGGGCGTGTAGCGGCTGAGCGCCGACTTGGCGAAATGCGGGTTGGCGGACAGAAACCGGTCGGGCGCGGTGCCCAGATTGGTGAAATTGCACCGCCCGCCGCCCGAGATCAGGATCTTGCGGCCCGGCTCCGCATTATGGTCGATCACCAGCACGCGGCGCCCGCGCTGGCTGGCAACGCGTGCGGCCATCAGCCCGGCAGCGCCCGCCCCCAGGATGATCGCGTCAAAGCGGGTCGGGCGTGGCGTCAACCGCTGGTGCCGGTCAGATCGGGCGCCCGCCCCACCACATACGCTGCATCTCGCGCACGCCGTCGATCCATTGGTGCTTCAGCGCGCCGGCAATGTGCAGCCCGGTCAGCGCATAGACCAGATAGCCGATCAGCTCATGCGCCTCGCCAAAGGCGTCGTGCACGGCCTTTTTCGTGGCCGGATCGAGCGCCATGATGAACGACAGGCGCGGCCATTCGAACAGGCCGAACCAGAAATTGGGGTTCTGCGCCGCACGGTCCCATGCCGAGTCCATCACCCAGCCGGTAATGGGCATCGCGAAAATGATCGCATAAAGCGACCAATGGGTGATGTGCGACAGCGTCCGCTCCCACGGGCGATAGCCTCCCGGAAGCGGCGGCGGCGGATTGCCCAGCCGCCACAGCAGCCGCAGCACGGCAAGCCCCAGCACGGTGATGCCGATCGACTTGTGCGCATTGATCAGCGGCCGCACCTGTTCATCGGCGACATTGGGCCAGATCAGCGCAAGCGCGACATTGGCGATCACCGCCACCGCCACCAGCCAGTGGAGCGTGATGGCAATAGTCGTATAGCGGCGTTCCATGCTTTTCCTCCGCCGAAATCCACCCCGTGCACTGGCAGGGCAACGCGGCAATCCCTAGTTTAGCGAGCAGACGCGCTGCAGCAATCCAGGATTGGCCTTTTTCCGCGATGACTTTCATGCACAGGTCGCTCATCGCGGAATCGCCGCGCTTCACGCCCCGCCCGGTGCCGCTGCGCGCTTATGCGATTGCGGGGGCTGGCGTGCTGCTGTTTGCGCTGACGCTGGTGCAGCTCGCCCTGCGGTCCGATCTATGGGGCTGGTCGGTGGGGCTGGCCTATATCCTGTACGATACGGTGCTGCTGGCGTTCACGGCATGGCACATCCGGGGGCTGGGCAACGCACCCGCACCAGCGGCCGACGCCACAGTCGCGCGGCCGACGCTGGGCGTCATCATCGCCGCGCATAACGAGGCGGGCGTGCTGGAAACCACGATCGCGCACCTGATGGCGCAGGAGGGGCCGCCCGAACAGATTCTGATCGCGGACGATGGCTCCACCGATGCTACGGCCGACATGCTGGCGCGCGCCTATGGCCTGATTACGCCGGACATGGGCCAGTTGAGCGCGCCCGCATCCGGCCTTCCGGTGCTGCGCTGGCTGCGCCTGCCCCATGGCGGCAAGGCACGCGCGCTGAACGCCGCGATCCAGTGCGCGGAGACTGATCTGGTGCTGACGGTCGATGCCGACACCCTGCTCGATCCGGGCGCGCTGACGGCGATGCGCGCGGCCTTTGCCGCCGAGCCCGAACTGGTCGCCGCCACCGGCGTGCTGGTGCCGATCTGCGGACCGGGTGCCAAGGGGCGCTTCTTCGAATGGTTCCAGCGATACGAATATGTCCGCAACTTCCTGTCGCGCCATGCCTGGATGCAGGTGCGCAGCTTGTTGCTCGTCTCGGGCGCGTTCGGCGCCTATCGGCTGAGCGCGCTGCTGAAGGTCGGCGGGTTCGACCCCGGTTGTCTGGTCGAGGATTATGAGCTGATCCACCGGCTCCACCGCCATGCCGCCGACCGCGGGCTCGACTGGCGCGTGCGGGTGGTGGGCGGCGCCACCGCACGCACCGATGCGCCGGCGTCGTTCCTGGGGTTCCTGAAGCAACGGCGGCGCTGGTTCGGCGGCTATCTGCAGACGCAATATTGGAACCGCGACATGATCGGCAATGCGCGCTTCGGCACGCTGGGCACCGCGCATATGCCGGTCAAGACGCTTGACACGCTGCAGCCTGTCTATGGCATCACGGCCTTTGCCATCCTGATCTGGCTGCTGGCGACGGGGCGGCTGTTCACCGCCGGCGCGATTGTCGGCGTGATGCTGGCAAAGGTCGTGCTCGATCTCTCATTCCATCTGTGGTCGCTGCACCTCTATCGCCGCTGGACCGGCCACGGCACCGGGCTCAGCACGCGCTGGGCGCTGCTTGCCTCCATCCTGGAGCCGTTCAGTTTCCAGCTGCTGCGCCATGCCGGCGCAATCTGGGGCTGGCATGCCTTCCTGACCGGGCGCGAAACCTGGGGGCGGCAGCACCGCACGGCCATCGGCGCTGGCCGTTAGGGCTGGTGTCAGCTTGGCTGAAACGGTTACCGCACCGGCCCACTCCCCCACCCGGCCACCCATCAGGATACGCCCGTGGGAGGCCGGGTGGGGGAGCGGGCCGGCGCCGCTTCTACGCTGCAAAAAACCGATCAGCCCCCCAGCACCCGCGCCAGCAGTGGCGTAAGCTTGGCGATCAGCGCCGGGTCGCGGTGGTCGGGTGCGGTGATCAGCGCGGCGTCGAGCACCGTGTCGAGCGGCGAGGGCGTACGCTCCGGTGGAAGCGCGGCGAGAAAATGCGCCACGCTGCGCCGGGCGAGATCGCCATTGGCGTGCATCTGGCGAATCACCTCGCTGACCTCGACATGCGCCTCGCTCTCGCGCCAGCAATCATAATCGGTCACCATGCCGATCAGCGCATAGGGCAGCTCCGCCTCGCGGGCCAGGCGCGCCTCGGGCATCGCGGTCATGCCGATCACGTCGGCGCCCCATTGGCGGTAGAGCAGGCTTTCGGCGCGGCTGGAAAATTGCGGTCCCTCCATCGCCAGATAGGTGGCCCCCTCGCTCAGCTTGCCGCCCGCCCGGGCAACGGCGGCGGCAGCAAAGCCCGACAGGCGCGGGCAGACGGGCTCAGCCATCGAGACATGCGCAACGAGGCCGCGCCCGAAGAAGCTGGGGTTGCGCTGGGTGGTGCGGTCGATGAACTGCTCGACGATCACGAAGCGGCCCGGCTCCAGCTCTTCCTGCAGGCTGCCGATCGACGAAATGGCGAGTACGTCGGTGACGCCGGCGGCCTTCAGCGCATAGATGTTGGCGCGGGCGTTCAGCTCGCTGGGCGGGATGACATGGCCACGGCCGTGGCGCGGCAGGAACACGATGTTGACCGCGCCGACCCGCCCGAACAGCAGCTGGTCGGACGGCGCGCCAAAGGGCGTGTCGACTGCGCGCCACTCGGCCTCCTCCAGTCCGTCGATCGCATAGAGCCCTGATCCGCCAATGATGCCGATGGTCCAGCCGCCCATGCCCCTATCCCCCGCTGTTGAAGCGACGCCCATGCCGATGCGCGCGCGATTGGGCAATGGTCTCGTGCGACCAGCGCCCTGTTTGATCGGCCGGGCGGCGTGGACGGGTACGAAATGAACGGCTAAACCCCCGGCCATCAACTTGGGGGAGTTTTCAATGCGCCTGATTGCCGCTGTTTCGTTGATTGTTGCCGTGCCGGTCGCCGCGCACGCGTCGGAACCGCTGACCGGCCAGTGGCTGACCGAAAATGGCCGCGCTGTCGTGCGCATCGCCAAATGCGGTCAGGGGATGTGCGGCCGGATCGTCAAGATCCTGAAGCCGCGCCCGGGCAGCACCGGCCTTGACGAACGCAACCCCGACCCTGCGCTGAAGGGCCGCAAGATCGAGGGGCTGACCATTCTGCCCAATCTGAAGGACTCGGGCAGCGACTGGCAGGGCCGCATCTACAGCCCCGAAGATGGCCGCGATTACGCCGCCTATGTCCAGCGCCTGCCCGACGGCACGCTGCAGGTGAAGGGGTGCCTGGCAGCGGTGCTGTGCCGCACCCAGATCTGGCAGCCGCGGCGCTGATACGCTCTGAGCGGGCTGGTGCCGCCTAAAGCTCTACCGCCCGATCTGGCGCTCCAGCCAGCGGGCGGCGGCTTCGGGGCTGGCCTTGTTGCGGTCGCGGTCGACCATGTAATTGGCCTCGCGCATCGTCGCGACCGGAATGGCGTCGATCAGGGGCTTGAGCGCGCCGACAAAGGCCGCATCGCCGGCGTGGCGGCGCCCGATCAGCAGCACCGCATCATAGCCGGGGATCGCCCCCTTGGGGTCCGCAAGCACCGTCAGCTTCTGCGCCGCGATCCGGCCATCGGATGAGAACGCCGTAATCACGTCGGCCTCGCCGCTGGCGATGGCGCGGTACATGAAGGTGGGCGAATAGGCCTGTGTCGCCTTGAACCCCAGCGGATAGGCGCGCTTCACCGCTGCCCATTCGGGCCGCTCCAGAAACTCCAGATCGGTGCCCATTTTCAGCGCCGCGGCCTGATCGGTCAGATCGTCAAGCGTGCGGATGCCGCGCCGCGCCGCATCATCGCCGCGCATCGCAAAGGCATAGGCATTTTCAAACCCCAGCGCGCCGACCAGCCTGATGCCGTGCTGCCGCCCGGCCCAGTCCGCGACGGCGCGCACCATCGCGGGGCGGGGCAGTACGTCCTGCCGCTTCATCTCGTTGGTGAACAACGTGCCCGAATAATCGACATAGACATCGACATCGCCCGCCTTCAACGCGCCGAACACCACCGCCGAACCCAGCCCCTCGCGATAGGTGACGCGGTAGCCGGCCGCCTCCAGCCGGTGGCCGATCAGCCGGGCCAGGATATATTGCTCGCCAAAGCCCTTCGCGCCCACCACCACCGCCGGCGCGCGCGTGCCCAGCATCGGCGACAGCGCGGCCAGGATGCCGGCGGCAAGGGCGGCAAGTGCCACGCCGGCCCGCACGCGCTGGCGCGTGGCGATGCCATGTTCCACCTGCCCCAGCAGCGCATCCACCGCCAGCGCCAGCGCGGCGGCACTGACGCAGCCGGCCAGCACCAGCGCCCAGTTCTGCGTCTGCAGGCCGGCAAAGATCATGTCGCCCAGCGACGGCTGGCCGACTGTCGTGGACAGTGTCGCAGCGCCTATCGTCCACACAGCCGCGGTACGGATGCCCGCCATCAGCACCGGCGAGACCAACGGCGCCTCGACCAGCCGCAGCTTTTGCCAGCCGGTCATGCCGACGCCGTCGGCCGCCTCGATCACGGCGGGGTCGAGCGTGGCGAGCCCGGTCACGCCGTTGCGCAGGATCGGCAGGATCGCATAGAGCGTCAGCGCCAGCATCGACGGCAGAAAACCGAGCGCCGGAATGCCGCCCCCCACCAGCGCCGAGAGGCTGAGCAGCAGCGGATAGAACAAAGCCAGCAGCGCAAGGCTGGGGATGGTCTGAACCAGGCTCGCAAAGCCCAGCGCCGCGCGGGCGACGAACGGCCGCCGCGCCGACCAGATCGCCAGCGGCAGGCTGATCGCCAGCCCCAGCGCCAGCGCCGATGCCGCCAGCAGCAGATGCGCGGCGAGCAGGTCCGGCACGCGGCGCATGGCTTCCAGAAACGGGCTCATGGCCGCTTGTCCAATGCGGCCAGCCGGCGGGCCTGCTCGCGCGGCACGGCGACCAGCGCGGCGGCCTCCGCGCTCCCCTCGCCCGCCAGCAGCGCTGCCGGTGGCAAATCGGTCACCACCTGTCCCGCGCTCATCACCAGCACCCGGTCGGCGAGCAGCAGCGCCTCGGCCATGTCGTGCGTCACCATGATCGTGGTCAGGCCCAGCCGGTCGTGCAGCGCGCGCAGCGACGTGCCCAGCGAATCGCGGGTTACGGGGTCGAGCGCGCCGAACGGCTCATCCATCAGCAGCAGCCCCGGCTCGGTCGCCAGCGCGCGCGCCACCCCCACGCGCTGGCGCTGCCCGCCCGACAGCGCATCGGGCAGCCGGGCGGCAAAATCGCGCGGCAGCTCGACCAGATCGAGCAATTCGGCCACCCGCGCACCATGGTCCTTCAGGCCCATCAGCCGACGGCCGATGGCGATGTTTTCCGCCACCGTCATGTGCGGGAAAAGCCCCGTGTTCTGAAAGATATAGCCGATCCGCCGGCGCAGCAGGTGCGGTTTTTCTTCGGCCACGTCGGCGCCGTTGACCAGCACTGTGCCCGCGCTCGGCTCGATCAGCCGGTTGATCGTCTTCAGCAGCGTCGACTTGCCCGAGCCCGAGCCGCCGACCAGCGCCACCAGACTGCCCGGCGCGATGGTGAGCGTGACGCCGGCAACCGCCGTGACACCGCCCGGATAATGCTTGGCGACGCTAGCAAAGCTCACCGAGGGTCCATGGGAAGGGCCGCGCGCCATCGCCAGAGTGATGGGCGATCAGCGCGCCAAGGTCAAACCGCCGGCGCCACGCCCGCCAAAGCGCTTGCGTCCGCGCCCGCGCCGGCCCCAATAGGCGGGGAGCGGACAACAGGGGCGTGGCATGAAGCGGATTTTCATTACCGGCGGCGGATCGGGCATCGGCGCGGCGACGGCACGGCTGTTTGCCGAGCGCGGCTGGCAGGTGGGGCTGGCGGACATCAATGCCACAGCCCTTGCGCAGACGGCGGCATCGCTGCCGGCCGGGCGCGCGAGCACCCATGTGATGGACGTGCGCGACCGCGACCAGTGGCAGGCAGCGCTGGCCGATTTCGCCGGCCCGGATGGCGGCATCGACGTGCTGATGAACAATGCCGGCATCGCGGTGGGCGGCCCGCTGATCGTCAATAGCTGGGACGAGATCGACCGGGTGGTGGCGATCAACCTGATGGGCGTGGTGAACGGGGCAAAGATCGGCCACCGCCACCTGAAGGCGGCCGGTGGCTGTCTGCTCAACACGGCATCGGCCGCCGGCATCTATGGCGGCCCGGGCATCGGCATCTATGCCGCGACCAAATTCGCGGTGCGCGGCCTGACCGAATCGCTCGATATCGAATGGGCGGCAGATGGGATTCGCGTCCGCTCGCTGATGCCCAGCTTCATCGAAACGCCGCTGCTCGACGCGGGCGTGGCCGGCACCAACCACAATGTGCGCGAAACCGTGCGCGCCGGCGGGATGGAGATCACCCCCGTTGTCGACGCGGCCGAGGCGGCGTGGCGCGCGGTGCATGGCGATGCGGTCCACACCGTGGTCGGCAAGACCGCGCGGCGCATGGCCTTTGCCGCGCGCTGGATGCCCGGGGGCCTGCGCAAGCAGCTGCGGCGCCGGGCGATGCGCTGAGCGGGCCGGCTATTCCGCCAGCGCGTCGATCGCCTGTGCCAGCTCGATGTCGCGGGCGGAAAGGCCGCCGGCATCGTGGGTGGTCAGCAGGATTTCCACCCGGTTCCACACGTTGAACCATTCGGGGTGGTGGTCGGCCTTTTCGGCGAGCAGCGCGACCTGCGTCATGAAGCCGAACGCCTCGACGAAATCAGCAAAGTTGAAGGTGCGGCGGATACCGTCGCGCTCCTCGTCAAAATCCCAGTCGGGCAGGCCATCCAGCGCTTCGGCGCGTTCGGTTTCGTTCAGCGGCTCGATCATCCGGCTCCCCTTGCGACATTGTTGCTCCAACGCCTATCACCATCGCATGTACGGGCAAGCGCCATCCCTGGAAGCGATCGAAGGTCTTGCCCGCGCCACGCTCGACCGGCTGCCCGGGCCCTTCGCGCAGCATCTGGAGGGCGTGGTGCTGATCGTCGAGGAATTTGCCGATGACGAAACGCTCGATCAGATGGGCATCGACGATCCGTTCGATCTGACCGGGCTCTATGTCGGGCGGCCGGTGGGGGAAAAGGCGCTGGCCTCGGGCGACCTGCCCGACCGCATCCATCTTTATCGCCGCGCGATCCTGGACGAATGGAGCGCAACCGGGGTGCGGCTGGACGCGCTGGTCGCGCATATTGTCATCCACGAGGTGGGCCATCATTTCGGCCTGTCGGATGCAGACATGCACGCGCTGGAAGCGGCGGCGTGAGCCTGATCGCGTTTGACGGCGTCACCGGCGCGCGCGGCGGCCGCACCTTGTTCGAAAATCTGAGCTTCTCGCTTGGCGCGGGCGACGCGCTGCTGGTGAGCGGGCCGAACGGCACCGGCAAGTCCAGCCTGTTGCGGATCGCCGCCGGGCTGCTCTCTCCCGCTGCCGGCCGCGTGGTCGGCACGGCCCCGCGCGGCTGGCTGGGCGAGCTGCACGCGCTCGATGGCGACCGCACGCTGGCCCAGGCACTCGGTTTCTGGGCAACGCTCGACGGCGTGCGCGGCGCGGTGGCACAGGCGCTGGAAGCGGCGGGGCTGGCCGCACTCGCCCAGGTGCCGGTGCGGCTGCTGTCGACCGGGCAACGGCGGCGCGCGGCGATGGTGCCGCTGCTGGCGGCGCGGCAACCCGTCTGGCTGCTCGACGAGCCGGCAAGCGGGCTCGATCAGGCGGCAACCGCGCGGCTGGAAGCACTGATGGCGGCGCACCGGGCGGCGGGCGGCGCGATCCTGCTCGCCACCCACCAGCCGCTTGCCCTGCCCGGCATGGCGGAGGTGCGGCTGGGATGACCGCGCTGCTGCTGCGCGATCTGCGCCGGGCGATTGCGGGAGGCAGCGCGGTGCTGCCCATCGCCTTTTTCCTGCTGGTGGCGGTGCTGTTCCCGTTCGGCATCGGACCGGATCGTGCCCTGCTCGCCCGCGCCGGCGCCGGGGTGATCTGGGCCGCCGCGCTGCTCGCCGCGCTGCTGCCGGTGGAGCGGCTGGCGACGCCCGATGTGGAGGCGGGCGTGCTCGATCAGCTCGCCGTGCGCGGCATTTCGCTGACGCTGGTCGGCGCGGCCAAGCTCGCGGCGCACTGGCTGAGCTTCGGCCCGCCGATGATGCTGGCGGCGCTGCTGGCCGGCGGGCTGTTCGGCATGGGCGCGGCGGAGCTGGGCATAGTCGAGCTGGCGCTGCTCATCGGCACGCCGGGGCTGGCGGCGCTGGCGGTGGCGACATCGGCGCTGGTGGCGGGCATGCGGGGCAGCGGCGCGGTCGCCGGGCTGGTGATGCTGCCGCTCGGGGTGCCGCTGGTGATCTTCGGGGCAGGCGCCAGTTCGGGCGGGCCGGGCGCGCTCAAACTGCTGGGCGCGGTCACGCTGCTGCTGCTTGCCGGCGCGCCGCTGCTTTGGGCGGCGGCCATCCGGGCGGGGCGCGACTGATCAGGCGGCCGGCGCCACGGTCAGCCCTCAGCCCCGCGTGACCAGCGCGCCCAGATAGCGGTCGGCAGCAACAGCCCGCGCGCTTCCTCGCGCACAGCCAGTTCGCCCGCTTCCACCACGCCACCCAGATCGCCCAGCGCCTGGCGCAGCAATTCCTCCAGCGCCAGCGCCGACATCCGCACCGCATAGACAGTGAGGAACAGGAAGCGCGACTCGCGGTCGAGCAGGCGCCGGCAGTCGGCGATCAGGCCGGGCAGCCCCTCCTCCAGCTTCCACACTTCCCCTTCCGGCCCGCGACCATATTTGGGCGGGTCGAGCAGGATACCGTCATAACGCCGGCCGCGCCGCACCTCGCGCGCGACGAATTTGGTCGCATCGTCGACGATCCAGCGCACCGGCGCATCGGCAAGGCCACTGAGCGCCGCATTACCGCGCGCCGCCTCCACCGACTTTTTCGAGGCATCGACATGCACCATCTGCGCGCCCCTGGCGGCCAGCGCCAGCGTGCCGACGCCGGTATAGCCGAACAGGTTGAGGCAGCTGGGTGCCGGCGCATCGCCCAGCTGCCCGCGCATCCAGCCCCATATCGGCGCCATGTCGGGGAAGAAGCCCAGATGCCGAAAGGGCGTGGTCTGGGCGGTGAAGCGCGCCTCGTGCCAGCTAAGCGGCCACCCCTCGCGCGGGACCGGGGTGGCGAACTGCCAGCGGCCCCCGCCATCCTCGTCCGCGCCGGGCACGAATTCGCCATCGGCGCGCCAGTCGGCCGAGGCCGGCGCCCACAGCGCCTGCGGCTCGGGCCGGATGAAGCGGAAGCGGCCATAGCGTTCCAGCTTGCGGCCATGCCCGCAATCGACCAGGCCATAATCCGCCCAGGGTTCGGCGATCAGCGTCTGCAGCGTCATGCGGCGCGCGCCCGCGCGGCAATATAATCAGTGACGGCAGACAGCGTCGCCGGGAGCGTGGCGCATCGCTCTTCGCGCGCGAACAGGTCGCCCAGCCGCGCCGGCAGCGGCGGACGCCGCCCGGTCGCCCGCTCCACCGCATCGCGGAACTTGGCCGGGTGCGCGGTGGCCAGCGTCACGATCGGCGCATCGATGCCAGCGGCGCCCCGTGCGGCGGCCAGGCCAATGGCGGTGTGCGGGTCGATCAGCATGCCGGCCTCGTCCCAGGCCCAGCGCATCGCTTGCGCCATTACCGCGCCGTCGATCCGCGCGCTGGCGAAGAGGGCCGCGCGCGCGCGCTGCGCGGGCGACAGCGCCAATCGCCGATCACGATCAAAACTTGCCATCTGCGCTGCCGTCGCCGCCCCGTCGCGGTCGTTCAGGTCGAACAGCAGCCGCTCGAAATTGCTGGAAACCTGAATATCCATCGACGGCGCCTGCGTCGGCACCACCTCACCGGCGGCATAGTGGCCGGTGGCAAAGGCGCGGTGCAGAATGTCATTCTCGTTGGTGGCAACGATCAGCCGCGCGACCGGCAGCCCCATCTGCGCGGCGACATAGCCGGCATAGACATCGCCGAAATTGCCCGTCGGCACCGAAAAGGCAATCGGCCGCGCCGGGGCGCCCAGCCGGACGGCGGCATAGAAATAATAGACGATCTGCGCCGCCAGCCGCGCCCAGTTGATCGAATTGACCGCCGACAGCGCGAAGCGGTCGGCAAAACCGGGCGCCGCGAACATCGCCTTCACCAGCGCCTGCGCATCGTCGAAGCTGCCCTCGATCGCGATGTTGTGAACGTTGGGCGATAGGACCGTCGTCATCTGGCGGCGCTGCACGTCGGAAATGCGCCCGCGCGGATGGAGCATGAAGATGTCGACGCCAGCGCGCCCGGCAAGCGCCGCGATTGCCGCCGAACCGGTATCCCCGGAGGTGGCACCGATCACCGTCAGCGCGCGCGCGTCATCGGCCAGGAAGCGCTCAAACAACAGGCCCAGCAGCTGCAGCGCGACATCCTTGAAGGCAAGCGTTGGCCCGTGGAAAAGCTCGAGCAGCCAGTGCTGCGCGTCGAGCTGAACGAGCGGCGCGACGGCGGCATGGGCAAAGCCGCCATAGGCCTGCCCGCACAACTGCCGAAGCTCGGCGGGCGCCAGGGCATCACCGACAAAAGGCGCCAGTACCCTGGCCGCCGTCTCCGCATAGGACAGCCCGGCCAGTCCGGCGATGTCGTCGGCCGAGAAGCGCGGCCACTGCGCGGGCACATAGAGCCCGCCATCGCTGGCGAGACCGGCAAGCGTCGCCGCGCGGAAATCCAGCACAGGCGCGGTTCCCCGGGTGCTGAGATAGTGCATCGCGGGGTCGATCACGCGCCGGGCGGCGGTTCGGCCCGCCCCGCCAGCCGCTGCCGCAGCGCCAGCGCATAGATCACCCCCGCTGCACTGGCGAAGAAGAACCACTGGATGGCATAGACCAGATGGTTGTTGGGGATGGATTGCGGATCGGGTGTCGCACTTGCCGCCAGCCCCGGCGCGGGCGCGGCGGCGACGATCATCAGCGTCTTCGGCGCCGGCGCCAGCAGCCCCGCGATCCAGCTGGCATGGCCGGGCGCGGGAACGATGATGCCGCTCACTGCGCCACCCTTCCACGCCGGGTTGGCGCGCGGGTTGGGGCTGGTGCCCATGTCGGCCATGAAACCCGGCCCTTCCGCCCCGGTGCGGCAGCGCGCCAGATAGCGCCAGCCGGCCTTGCCCGCGCCCTCAACCCGCCAGCCGGTGACGGACAGGCAGAAGGCGGTCGTATGCCGGAACAGCAGCGCCTGATCGGTGGGGATATTGGGAAAGGCAACCGGCGGCAGCGCACGATTGGCGGCATAGCGCGCGATCAGCGCTTCCTTCTCGCCCTTGCGCTGCAATTGCCAGATGCCGAGCGCCACCATCGTTGCGACGGCGGCGACAACGAGCAATGTCGCGAATACCGGCACCCGCCGGGGGCGGGCCGGCGGGGGCGGCACGCCG
Organism: Sphingomonas sp.; assembly: GCF_019746015.1. GTDB lineage: Bacteria > Pseudomonadota > Alphaproteobacteria > Sphingomonadales > Sphingomonadaceae > Sphingomonas. The sequence goes on from NZ_JAIESM010000077.1 coordinate 43,650, forward strand.
GCATTCTCCCCGCCGGTCATGCCGGTCAGCCGTGGACCGTCGCGCCCCAGCCGCCCCAGACATAGATGGAGACGAACAGGAACAGCCACACCACGTCGACAAAGTGCCAGTACCAGGCGGCGGCTTCGAAGCCGAAATGCTGGCGGGGGGTGAAGTGGCCGGCATAGACGCGCGCCAGGCACACGATCAGGAAGATCGTGCCAATGATGACGTGGAAGCCGTGGAAGCCGGTCGCCATGAAGAAGGCCGCGCCATAATTGATGCCCGCAAAGGGGAACGGCGCTTCCATATACTCATAGGCCTGAATCGAGCTGAACAGCAGGCCGAGCAGGATGGTGATCCACAGGCCGCGCTTGGTGCCCTCGCGGTCGCCATGGATCAGCGCGTGGTGCGCCCAGGTGACCGTGGTGCCCGACAGCAGCAGGATGACGGTGTTGAGCAGCGGGAAGCCGAAGGCGTTGATCACCTCCAGCCCCTTGGGCGGCCAGGTGCCGTAAATCTGCGTCACCGTCTCGGGCAGGCGGGTGACTTCCTTCGCGACATATTCAACCGGCGCGGGGAACAGCGAGAAGTCGAAATAGGCCCAGAACCAGCCGAGGAAGAACATCACTTCCGATGCGATGAACAGGATCATGCCATAGCGCAGGTGCAGCTGCACCACGGGGGTATGGTCACCCTTGTGCGCTTCGCGGATCACATCGCCCCACCACAGGAACATGGTGGCGAGCACGCCCATCAGGCCGACGCCAAACAGCTGGCCGCCCCAGGCCGCCTTGTGCATCCACATGATGCCGCCGGTTGCCATGATGCCAGCCGAAACAGCGCCAACCAGCGGCCAGATGCTGGGCGGAAGAATGTGAAAATCGTGCGTTTTGGCCCCTGCCATTGTCTTTCCTCAACTCGCTTTACAGGTCTGCTCTACCCTTGGCCGGCGCCGGAATCCACCGGATAAAAGGTATAGCTCAAGGTGATGGTCTGCACGTCGGCGGCGTCCGCATCCTTCAGCATGGCCGGGTCGACGAAGAAGATGACGGGCATGCGCACCGTCTCATGCGGCTTCAGCGTCTGCTGGCTGAAGCAGAAGCACTGGATCTTGCTGAAATAGCGCCCCGCCTGATCGGGGGTGACGTTGAACGCGGCGGTGCCGGTGATCGTCTTGTCGCTGGTGTTGGTCGCGGTGAAGATGGCGAGGTTGCGCGCGCCCAGCCGCACCGTCTGCGACCGGTTCTCTGGCTGGAACCGCCAGGGCAGGCCGGCGCTGACATTGCTGTCGAAATCGACGCGCACCGTGGCGTTGACGGCGCCCGGCGCGCGCAGGGCACGCTGGGTGGTGCCGTTCAGCCCGGTCGCCTCGCAGAACATGCGGTAGAGCGGGACGCTCGCATAGCCGAGCCCGGTCATCCCGCACACGCCGAGGGCGGCAATCAGGGCGGTCCGCGCGTTGCGGTTCATCCCGCCACCCCGGCGCGGATCTTGGCAATCGCGATCAGGAAGACCAGAATCACGAACGCGCCCAGCACCAGCCCCATCACGCGGGCGCGGCTGCGCTGGCGGGCGCGGATCATCTCTTCCTCGGCCGGCGTCATCAGGCGAGCACCAGCCGGTCGACCGCGACCGCGCCGAACAGGATGAAGAGATAGACGATCGAAAAGGCAAACAGCCGCTTTTCCGGGCGCATCGTGTCGGTCGCCTGCCGCTGGCGGAAGGTGACGCGCACCGCCAGATAGGCGAAATAGAGCGTCGCCAGCCCCGCCACCGCGCCATAGATCAGCCCGGTCAGCCCCAGCGCCCAGGGCAGCACGGCAGCCGCCGCCATCGGCACGGTGTAAAGGCCGATCTGGCGCCGTGTCGCGCGCTCACCCGCCACCACCGGCAGCATCGGCACGCCAGCGGCGGCATAATCGGTTTCGACGAACAGCGCGAGCGCCCAGAAATGCGGCGGCGTCCACAGGAAGACGAGCGCGAACAGCAGCACCGGCAGCAGCGCGACCTGGCCGGTTGCCGCCGCCCAGCCGATCAGCGGCGGAAACGCGCCGGCGGCCCCGCCGATCACGATATTCTGCGGCGTGCGGCGCTTCAGCCACACAGTATAGACCAGCACGTAGAACAGGATCGACACCGCCAGGATCGCGGCCGCGAGCCAGTTGACCGCCACCCCCATCAGCAGCACGGAGAAAGCAGACAGGCCGACGCCGAAATGCAGCGCCGACTCGCGCTCCATCCGCCCCGCCGGCAGCGGGCGACCGCGCGTGCGCTTCATCACCGCGTCGATATCCGCCTCATACCACTGGTTGAGAGCACCGGCGGCCCCTGCCCCCAGCGCGATGCACAGGATCGCGGTGAAGCCCAGCACCGGGTCGATCGCGGTGGGTGCCGCCAGCATGCCGGCCAGCCCGGTGAAGACGACGAGCGTCATCACGCGCGGCTTGGTGAGCGCGACGAAATCGCGCCAGTCTGCGGGCAGCCCCTGGGCCAGGGTAAGCGTGGTCATAGTCAGTCTTTGCCAATCGCAAGCCGCCCGGAAGCGGCAGGCCCCTTTCCCGATCACCGGCCGGGAAAGGGGCCATGGGCCTTAATGGTGCGGCGTATCCTCGATCACCGGCAGCGTTTCGAACTGGTGGAACGGCGGCGGGCTCGACAGCGTCCATTCCAGCGTCGTCGCGCCTTCGCCCCACGGATTGCCCGGCGCCTTGCGGCCGGCAACCAGCGAGTAGAAGATGTTGACGAAGAAGAAGACCATGCCGACCAGCATCACGGCGTAACCATAAGACGCCCACTCATTGTAGGTGGTCAGGCCGTCGGCATAGTCGGGCATGCGGCGCGGCATGCCCTGCAGCCCCAGGAAGTGCATCGGGAAGAACAGCAGGTTCACGCCCGCGAAGAACACCCAGAAATGCAGCTGGCCCAGCACCTCGCTCAGCATCCGGCCCGACATTTTCGGGAACCAGTAGGTGAAGCCCGCGAACAGCGCGAACACCGCGCCCAGCGACAGCACATAGTGGAAGTGCGCGACCACGTAATAGGTGTCGTGCAGGGCATCGTCGATGCCGCCATTGGCCAGCACCACCCCGGTCACGCCGCCCACGGTGAACATGAAGATGAACCCGATCGCCCACATCATCGGCGTCTTAAAGCTGATCGAGCCGCCCCACATCGTGGCGATCCAGCTGAAGATCTTGATGCCGGTCGGCACCGCGATGATCATGGTGGCGGCGGTGAAGTAGAGCTTCACGTTTACACTCATACCGGTGGTGAACATGTGGTGCGCCCACACCACAAATCCAACAACGCCGATCAGCACCATGGCATAGGCCATGCCGAGATAGCCGAACACCGGCTTCTTCGAGAAGGTGGAGATGATCTGGCTGACGATGCCGAAGCCCGGCAGGATCATGATGTACACTTCGGGGTGGCCGAAGAACCAGAACAGGTGCT
>NZ_JAIESM010000013.1 GCF_019746015.1 Sphingomonas sp.
GGCGACGGGTGCCGGGGCAGGGGCGGCGGGCTTGGGCGCGGGCGCCTTGGCAGCGGGCGCCGGGGCCGCTGCCGCCGGTGCGGCCGCCTTCGCCTCGGGATCGTTCGGCTTCACCGGCGACGGGCGCGACTGCAGCCCCAGCCGGTGCGCCTTGCCGATCACCGCATTGCGGCTGACCCCGCCCAGCGTTTCGGCGATCTGGCTCGCGGTCAGGCCCTTTTCCCACATTGCCTTCAGCGTCTCGATCCGCTCGTCGGTCCAGCTCATCAACCTTGTCCCTTCAATCGCGCACGGCCCTTGCGGCGCCGCCCGCCAGTCTCTACCCGCTTGGTGCATGAGCAGCCCCGCCGACCCCGATGGTCACGTCCGCGCCGCACTGGCCCCCGGTACCCCCAGATTCCGCTCCGTCAACTGGGGCGGCCTCCAAACGCTCTATATCAAGGAGGTGCGCCGTTTCTTCAAGGTGCAGATGCAGACGGTGTGGGCGCCGGCGATCACCACGCTGCTGTTCCTGGTGATCTTCACCGTGGCAACCGGCGCGCGCCGCCCGGTGCAGGTGGGCGCGGGCACCGTGCCCTTTGCCGATTTCCTGGCGCCCGGGCTTATCATCATGGCGATGCTGCAAAGCACCTTTGCCAATGCCAGCTTCTCGCTGCTGGTCGGCAAGATTCAGGGCACGATTGTCGACTATCTGATGCCGCCCTTGTCCACGGGCGAATTGCTCGCCGGGCTGGTCGGCGGCGCGGTGACGCGCGGTTTCTGCGTCGGTGGTGCGCTGTTCGTGGTGATGCAGCTGTGGCCTGGCGTCCATCTGGTGCCGCGCCACCCGCTGGCCATTCTCTATTTCGCGCTGATGGGCACGATCTTCCTGTCGCTGCTGGGCGTGCTGACCTCGATGTGGGCGGAAAAGTTTGACCATGCCGCCGCCGTCACCAATTTCGTCATCGCGCCCCTGTCGCTGCTGTCGGGCACCTTCTACTCGGTCGATCGGCTGGAGCCCGCCTTTCAGGCGATCAGCCATGCCAACCCGTTCTTCTACATCATCTCCGGCTTCCGCTATGGCTTTCTGATGGCTGCGGATTCCAATGTGTGGCTGGGCATGTGGGTGATGCTGGGCATCAACACCGGCTTTGGCCTGTTCGTTTATCAGCTGATGCGGCGCGGCTGGCGCATGAAGAACTGAAAAAACAGTTTTGATTCGATACTGACCTTGCTATGGCCCGAGCCGGGCAAGCAAGGAGGCGGGGTTGCAGCGCGGCGTTTCTGTTCTGGCGATGATGCTGGCGCTGGGTCTGGCCGGCTGCGGCAGGCCGGCGGCCACACCCTCCGCCGATACCGCCCCGCCGCAGGTGCGCGTGGCGCGCGTGGGCGGCGAGGCGCAGGAAGCGCGTATCTCGGGCGTCGGCACGGTCGCCCTGCGGCGCGAGGCGCAGCTGGGCTTCACCAGCGCCGGCCGGATCGACCGGCTGCCCGTGAACGAGGGCGACCGCGTGCACCGGGGCCAGCTGCTCGCCGCGCTTGATACCACGACCGTTGCCGCCGATCTGGCCCGCGCCCAGGCTGAGCGGATTCGAGCGGCGGCCGAATATCAGCGCGCCGATGCGCTGCTGAAACAGGGCTGGATCACCCGCCCGCGCTTCGACACGGCGAAGGCCAATCTGGACGCGGCCGAGGCCAATGTCCGCGCGACCAGCTTCCAGCGCGGCAATGCGGTGGTGGTGTCGCCGGGCAATGGCGTGGTGCTGGCGCGGCTGGCAGAGCCCGGCCAGGTGGTTGCCGCCGGCACGCCGGTCGTCGTGATCGGCGAGGAGGCAAGCGGCTATGTGCTGCGCGTGCCGCTGGCGGACCGCGATGCCGTGCGCGTGACGCGCGGGGCGCCGGCCAGGGTGACGCTGGCGGCGCTGGGCGGCGAAACCGTGACCGGGCAGGTGGTTGAAGTGGGCGGCCGGGCCGAACGCGCGACCGGCACCTTCATCGTGGAGATTGCGCTGCCCGCCGATGCCCGGCTGCGCTCAGGCGAGATCGGCAGCGCGAGCATCGCCACCGGCGGCGCGGCCCTGCCGGTGCTGAAGGTGCCGGCCGCCGCCGTCTTTTCCCCCCGTGCGGGGGAGGGGTTCGTCTTTGTCGCGGACGGCAAACGGGTGCGGCTGCGCCGGGTGAGCGTCGCCGAGGCCGATGATGGCGGCATCACCGTCACCGGCGGGATCAAGCCCGGCGAGATGGTCGCCGTCTCCCGCGTTGACCGGCTGAAGGACGGCATGGCGATTGCGCCGATCGGGGCGCGCGAGTGAACATCACGGCGTTCGCGGTTCGCCGCTGGCAGCTGACGCTGCTCGTCTTTCTGCTGCTGGTGCTGCTGGGGGTGCAGACCTTCCGCAGCATTCCTCGCTCGGTCGATCCGCATTTCCCGATTTCGGTGTCCACCGTCACCGTCGTGCTGCCCGGGTCGGACGCGGCGGAGATCGAGGAAACCGTCGCCAAGCCGCTGGAAGACCAGCTGCAGGGGCTGGACCATGTCCGCGAAATCCGCTCGACCTCGACCGATGGCGTGGCCGTGGTCACGGTCGAGTTCGAACATGGCACCGATGCCGAGCAATCGCTCGACCGAGTGGTGCGCGAAGTGGGCGCGATCCGCGACCAGCTGCCGCGCGGCATTCAGCGCATCGCCTATCGCCGCCCGCGCACCACCGAGGCGGGCGTGCTGCAGCTGGCGCTGGTCAGCGACACTGCCAGCTGGCGGCGGATGGTGAAATATGCCGAGGATTTGCGCGACCGGCTGAACGTGGTGCCGGGGGTGCGCACCACCGCGATCGACGGCGCCGCGCGACCCGAAGTGCGCGTGGCGATCGACTCCGGCCGGTTGGCGGAGGCGCGCCTTCCCGCCTCTTCGGTTGCCAGCGCCATCCAGCAGGGGGGCGCGGACCTGCCCGCAGGATCGGTGACCGGCGCGGGCCGCCGCTACAATATCGATGCCGGCGGCGCCTATCGCACGGTGGAGGCGGTGCGCGACGTGCCGGTGCGCGCGGGCGACGGGCGCCTGCTGCGGGTGGGCGACGTGGCCGATGTGCGCTGGGCAGAGGCCGAACAGCTGCACATCACCCGTTACAACGGCCACCGCGCGCTGTTCGTGACGGTGCGGCAGAAGGACGATGTCGATGCCGGCACGCTGCGCAATGCGCTGGTGACGGCGGTGGACAAATATCGCCGCCTGCTGCCGCCCGACATGATGCTGGAAGTCGGCTTCGACCAGAGCCGCGACATTGCCCGCAAGCTGGAGCGGCTGAGCGAGGATTTCCTCATTGCGCTGGGGCTGGTGCTGATCACTTTGTTCCCGCTGGGGCTGCGCCCGTCGCTGATCGTGATGGTGTCGATCCCGCTTTCGCTGGCAATGGGCGTGCTGCTGCTCGCGCTGTTCGGCTATTCGCTCAACCAGATCACGATTTCGGGCTTCATCATTTCGCTGGGGCTGCTGGTCGACGATTCGATCGTGGTGACCGAGAATATCGAACGCCACATCCGCGACGGCGACCCGCCGGACAAGGCCGCAATCAGCGGCACGCGCGAGATTGGGGCGGCGGTCGCGGGCGCCACCGGCGTGCTGCTGTTCGCCTTTCTGCCGCTCGCCTTCCTGCCCGAAGGGGCGGGCGATTTCGTGCGCGGGCTGCCGATGTCGGTGATGCTGACGGTGGCCAGTTCGCTGGTCGTGTCGCTCACCATCATTCCGTTCATCGCCAGTCGCTTTCTGAAACCCCATGCGCCGGAGGGGAACGCCGCGCTGCGCGTGGTGATGGGGGGCATCCACCGGCTTTATGCGCCGCTGCTGCACGGCGCGCTGGAACGGCCGCGCCTGTGGTTCTATGGCGCGCTGGCGCTGTGCATCGGCGCGTTCGGCCTGGTGCCGGTGCTGGGCTTCTCGTTGTTCCCGGCCGCCGAGACGCCCTATTTCCTGGTCCGCGTGGAAACCCCGGAAGGGAGCAGCATTGCCGCCACCGACAAGGCCGTGCGCGAAGTGTCGGCCATTCTGAAGGCCGAGCCGGCCGTCACCAGCCGCATGGAAAATGCCGGGCGCGGCAACCCGCAGATCTTCTACAACATCCTGCCGCGCGAGGAGCAGCCGCGTTACGGCGACATCTTCGTCACGCTGAAGCAATGGGAAGTGGGCGAAAGCCCCAAGCTGCTCGCCCGGCTGCGCAAGCGGCTCGCCGAATATCCCGATGCGCGGGTGACGCTCGTCAATTTCGAGAATGGCCCGCCGGTGGAGGCGCCGATTGCGGTGCGCATTGCCGGGCCGGACCTCGCCGTGCTTAAGCGGCTGTCGGACCAGGTGCTGGCGGTGGTGGAGGCCGTGCCCGGCGTGCGCGACGCGAACAGCCCCTTTGCCTATGACCGAGTCGATCTGGACCTGGGGCTGGACGAGGCCAAGGCCGGGCTGCTGGGCGTCGCCCCGGGCGAGGCGCGGCGCGCGGTGCGGCTGGCGATCAGCGGCGAGCCGGCCTCACTGCTGCGCGACAAGGAGGGGGATAGCTGGCCGGTCACCGTCCGCCTGCCGATGGACGGCACCCAGCCGCTGGCGGCGCTGAAGGACGTGTACGTGCCGACGCTGGCCGGCGGCAGCATTCCGCTGCTCGAGATCGCCAGCCCCCGGCTGAAGAGCGTGCCGCCGCAGATCACCCGTTACAGGCTGGAGCGCACGGTGACGGTGACGGCATATAACCAGCCGGGCTATCTCACCTCGCGCCTGACCCAGACGGTGCGCGAAAAGCTGGCCCGGATGGCGGTGCCCGACGGCTATACCGTCAGCTATGGCGGCGAGGCGGAGGCAGCGCAGCGCAATTTCTCCGGCCTGGGCCCCATCATCATGCTGGCGACCTTCGGCATCATTGCCGTGCTGGTGCTGGAATTCGGCCGCTTCCGCGAAACCGCAGTGGTGGCGGGCGTGGTGCCGCTGGGCACCTTTGGCGGGCTGATCGCGCTGTGGCTGACCGGCAATTCGCTGTCGTTCCTGGCGATCATCGGCTTCGTCGCGCTCATTGGCATCGAGATCAAGAACTCGATCCTGCTGGTCGATTTCACCACCCAGCTGCGCGAGCGCGGGCTGGGCCTGCGCGACGCGATCGAGCAGGCGGGCGAAATCCGCTTCCTGCCGGTGCTGCTCACCTCGGTCACCGCGATTGGCGGGCTGCTGCCGCTGGCGATCGGCGGATCGGCGCTCTATTCGCCGCTGGCCTGGGTCATCATCGGCGGGCTGGTCAGCTCGACCCTGCTCAGCCGCATCGTCACGCCGGTGATGTATCTGCTCGCCGTGCGCCGCACCGAGGGGGGTGTTGCACCCGCCGGGCAAGCCGCCTAAAACGCCGCTTCAGGGCGGCCCTGGGCCGCCTTTCGCGTTTTGACAGGAGCTGTCCGATGGCCATTACCCCGCTCATGCCCGTCTATCCCCGCTGCGGGGTTCGGCCGGTTCGTGGCGAGGGGGCCTATCTGATCGGCGAGGCGGGCGAGCGTTATCTGGACTTTGCCAGCGGCATCGCGGTCAACTGCCTGGGCCATGGCCACCCCAAGCTGGTGGAGGCGATTGCGAAGCAGGCGGCCACGCTGATGCACGTGTCGAACCTCTATGGCTCGCCGCAGGGTGAGCATTTCGCGCAGCGGCTGGTCGATGCGACCTTTGCCGACACGGTGTTCTTCACCAATTCGGGCGCGGAAGCGGTGGAATGCGCGATCAAGACGGCGCGGCGCTATCATCACGTCACCGGCAATCCGCAGCGGCACACGCTGATCACCTTCCACAACGCCTTTCACGGGCGCACCATGGGCACGATCAGCGCGACCAACCAGCCCAAGATGCGCGACGGGTTCGAGCCGCTGCTGCCCGGCTTTGCCTATGCCCCGTTCGACGATCTGGAGGCGGCACTCGCGCTGATCGACGAGAACACCGCCGGCTTCCTGGTCGAGCCGGTGCAGGGCGAGGGCGGCATCCGCCCGGCGTCCGACGCATTCATGCAGGGCCTGCGCGCCGCGTGCGACGAGCACGGCCTGTTGCTGGTGCTGGACGAGGTGCAGGCCGGCTATGGCCGCACCGGCAAGCTGTTCGCGCATGAGCATTACGGCATCACGCCCGATGTGATGGCGGTGGCCAAGGGGATTGGCGGCGGCTTCCCGCTCGGCGCATGTCTCGCCACCGAAAAGGCGGCGCAGGGCATGGTGGTCGGCACGCATGGCTCCACTTATGGCGGCAACCCGCTGGCGATGGCGGCGGGCGAGGCCGTGCTCGACGTGATTCTGGAGCCGGGCTTTCTCGACCATGTCAGCACGATGGGCATGCGGCTGCGCCAGGCGCTGGAACAGATGCTGCCCAATTACGACCATCTGTTCGACCATGTGCGCGGCAAGGGGCTGATGCTGGGGCTGAAGCTGAAGACGGACAGCCGCGCCTTTGTGGCGCATGCCCGCGACCATCACGGCCTGTTGCTGGTTGCGGCCGGCGACAATGTCGTGCGCGTGCTGCCGCCGCTGACCATCGACGAGAGCCATATCGCCGAATGCGTCGAAAAGCTGAGCGAAGCCGCGCGCGCCTTTGCGCCGGCCGAGGCGGCCTGAGCGCGCGACTTCAAAAGGGGGCGATGATGCGGCATTTCCTCAATCTGGCGGACGCCGGGCCGAACGGGATCGCCGCGATGATCAACGATGCCCTGGAACGCAAGGCGGCGCGCGCCGGCTGGCCCAAGGGGCGCGCCGATGCCGATGCGCCGCTCGCGGGCCATGTGCTGGCGATGGTGTTCGAGAAGAATTCCACCCGCACCCGCGTGAGCTTCGACATGGCGATCCGCCAGCTGGGCGGCACCAGCATCGTGATGGACGCAGGCCAGATGCAGCTGGGGCGGGGCGAGACCATTGCCGATACCGCGCGCGTGCTGTCCGGCTATGTCGACGCGATCATGCTGCGCACCGATGACCATGCCAAGGTCGAGGAAATGGCGCGCCATGCCTCGGTCCCGGTGATCAACGGCCTGACCGACCTGTCGCACCCGTGCCAGATCGTTGCCGATCTGCTGACCATCATCGATGCCGGGCACGCGCTGCCGGGGCTGAAGGTCGCGTGGCTGGGCGACGGCAACAATGTGCTCTATTCGATTGTCGAGGCGGCCGGGCTGATGCAGTTCGACGTCGTCGCCGCCTGCCCGCAGGGGTTCCAGCCCGATGAGGCGACGCTGGCAGTGGGGGGCGGCCGCGCGCGCTGCGTGGCCGACCCGCGCGAGGCGGTGGCGGGCGCCGACATCATCGTGACCGACACGTGGATCTCCATGGGGCAGGCGCATGCCGAGACCAAGCTGGCGGCGATGATGCCCTATCAGGTGACGGCCGAGCTGATGGCGGCGGCCAAGCCCGGCGCGCATTTCCTCCACTGCCTGCCCGCGCATCGCGGCGAGGAAGTGACGGCAGATGTGATCGACGGGCCGCGCTCGCTGATCTGGGCGGAGGCGGAAAACCGGCTCCATGCGCAGAAATCGGTGCTGCGCTGGTGCTTCGGCCAGATCGGTTGAGTTGGCGGCGGCGCGTTCCTATCTGATCGCGCGTCAGCCCGTTCGTTACCCTGCCTGCGGCGGAACGAGCGGCTTTTTCTGTTTGGAAAGCACTCATCATGGACGCCGCCAACCATAGCCATCTCGATCGCGCGCTGGGTTTCACCATTCCGGGGCGCAATGCGCGCGGCCGCTTCGTGCGGCTGGGACCGCTGGTTGACACGGTGCTGTCGGCGCATGCCTATCCGCCCGCGATCGAGGCGCTGCTGGGCGAGGCGTTGACGCTCGCTGCGCTGATCGGCTCGACGCTGAAGGACAGCGACGGGCAGATGACGATGCAGGCGCAGACCGAAGGCGGCGTCGTCCGCCTGCTGGTCGCTGATTACAAGGGCGGCGAGCTGCGCGGCTATGTGCAGTTCGATGCCGACCGGCTGGCCGAAATGCCCGAGCAGCCCAGCCTGTTCGCGCTGTTCGGCGGTGCGGGCTATCTGGCCATCACCTTCGACCAGGCGCTGACCGGCGAGCGCTATCAGGGCATTGTGCCGCTTGACGGCGCGACGCTGGCCGAGGCGGCGCAGAGCTTCTTCTTCCAGTCGGAGCAGATCCCGACGCTGGTGCGCGCGGGTTTCCGCCGGCTGGAGGGTGGATCGCGGCTGGCCGGCGGCATGCTGCTCCAGCATCTGCCTGAGGGGGAGGAGGGGCGCGAACGTCTCCACACCCGCCTCGACCACCCTGAATGGGAACATGTCGCCGCGCTCGGCGGCACGATCAGCGCCGAGGAACTGACCGACCCCGCGATCGGGCTGGAGGAACTGGTCTGGCGCCTGTTCAACGAGGAGGACGAGGTGCGCGTGCTGGCCGAACGTGCGCTCAGCCGGGGGTGCCGCTGCACGCCGGACTATATCGCCTCGGTGCTTGCCAAGTTTCCGCTCGAGGAGCAGCGCGAAATGGCCGATGCTGACGGGATCATCACCGTCGACTGCGCCTTTTGCGCGCGCAAATTCCCGATTCCGGTGGCGGCGGCGGCGAAGTGAGGCTGGCCGGGGCGCGGGCCTTTTCGCCCCTGCGCCCCGGTTTGAGCCGGTGGATATTGCGAATCCGCAACGACGCACCCATCTTGGCGCTTGCGCGTGAAAGGGAGAGCGGCGTGCCCAGGCACCAGCAGGTTCTGGCAATGGCAGCGTTGCTGTGCTTGGCGGCCACCGGGCCGGCCAAGCCGCTTGCCATTGCCACCGTTATGGAAAGCGGCAACTGGCAGCTGCGCGAGCTGGACTCCACCACCGCGCTGCGCAGCCTGTGCATTTCCGATCCCGCTTCGCTCCTCCAGATCCAGCATGGCATGGCCAATTGCACGCATGCGGTGATCGACGACCGGCCGATGGAAGCAACGGTGCATTACAGCTGCCCCGGCGCCGGCCATGGCCGCACCACGCTGAAGCTCGAATCGGGGCACCGCTTCATGCTGGAAACGCAGGGGATCGACCATGGCGCGCCCTTTGCCGCGCGCTATGAAGGGATGAAGACCGGCGCCTGCGCCGCCGCGCGCCGTTAAGCGGGCGTACATTCTTGCATGCTATGAAGGAGATGTGTCTGTGATGGGCACGCTTTCCTCCCTAGGCTTGTTGAAGCCAGACTGGGCCGCTCAATTTGGGCGGTCCTTCTTTTTGTGGGGCGCTTTTTGCCCGGCCAGCCTTGCTGGCGGCCGGCTTCGCGCCTAGCTCGGCGGCCATGGACGATCGGTTGGCGGTGGTGCTCGTCTCGGGCGGGCTCGATTCGATGGTGGCGGCGGCGTGCGCGCGCGAGGCGGGGTTCGGCCTGCTCGCGCTGTCGGTGGATTATAACCAGCGCCACCGGGTCGAGCTGAACGCTGCGCGCGCGATTGCGCAAAGCCTGGGCGCGGTGCGGCACATCGTGCTGCCGCTCGATCTGTCGGCCTTTGGCGGCTCGGCACTGACCGCTGACATCGCGGTGCCCAAGACCGGGCTGACCGACGATATTCCGGTCACCTATGTGCCGGCGCGCAACACGATTTTCCTGAGCCTCGCGCTCGGCTGGGCGGAAGCGGCGGGCGCGCGCGACCTGTTCATCGGGGTGAATGCGCTCGATTATTCGGGCTATCCCGATTGCCGGCCCGATTTCATCGCCGCGTTCGAGGCGACGGCCGCGCTCGCCACCAAGGCGGGGGCGGGGGGTGAGCGTTTCCGCATCCATGCGCCGCTGCAGCACATGACCAAGGCCGATATCGCGCGCGAGGCGGCCCGGCTGGGGCTGGACGCGGGGCTCAGCTGGTCCTGCTATGACCCTGCGCCCGATGGCCGCCATTGCGGGCTGTGCGACAGCTGTCGCTTGCGCCAGCGCGGCTTTGCCGAGGCAGGGCTGGTCGATCCCACACACTATGCCGCGCGCCCATGAGCTATGCCGTCAAGGAAATGTTCCTGACGCTGCAGGGCGAGGGAGCACAGGCCGGGCGCCGCGCGGTGTTCATCCGCTTTGCCGGGTGCAATTTATGGTCGGGGCGCGAGGCGGACCGGGCGAGTGCGGTGTGCCGCTTTTGCGACACCGATTTCGTCGGCACCGACGGCGCGGGCGGGGGGCGTTTTGTCACTGCGGAGGCACTGGCGCTGGCGGCGCGCGGACATTGGGGCGCGGATGGTGCCGGCGCCTATGCCGTGCTGACCGGCGGCGAGCCGATGCTGCAGGTGGACGATGCGCTGGTCGATGCGTTGCACGCTGCCGGCTTCACCATTGCCATCGAAACCAACGGCACCTTGCCGGTCCACCCCGGTATCGACTGGGTGTGCGTCAGCCCCAAGGCGGGGAGCAACGTCGTCCAGCAGCGCGGCGACGAACTGAAGCTGGTCTGGCCGCAACCGGGCACCGATCTCGCCGCGATCGAGCAATGGGATTTCCGCCATTGGCTGATCCAGCCGATGGACAGCGCCTCTGCCGAGGCGAATACCCGCGCGGCGATCGATTTCGTGCTGGCGCGGCCGCGCTGGCGGCTGTCGTTACAGACTCACAAGCTGCTTGGGCTGCGCTAGGCCGCTGGCATATTGTTCCCAGCGCACCGGGCCGCAGGCACGCACCTGATAGTCGCCCCGGCTCCAGCAGGCATCGTCGAGCCGCGGCATGCGATAGTTGAACGCCATGCCCAGCCGGCCGGGGAAATATTGCTCGCCGGCCGGGCGCAGCGCGCTTTTCAGCTCGCGCATGCGGTTCTGCGCCAGCAGGTGCAGCCCACCGCGCTTGGTGAATAGCGCGTCATGGCCGACATCTGACGCGGTCAGACAGAAGATATACTGCGCAGACACTGTCGAAAAGGCGGAGTAGATTTTGGTGCCATATTCATCGAGCGCGCGCTGGCCGGCGATCTTTGTCTTCTTCATCCTGGTGAAATAGCTGTTGAGTGTGGTAAGCGACTGTTTCAACTCCTCCTGATGATCGGTCAGGAACGCGTTATAGGTTGGCACACTGAGCAGCATCGGCTGGAACTGGCACTGCAGCGCGGAAACGTTGAGCGCAACGCGCAGCGACCAGACCATGGCGGCGCGGATTTCGGCTTGGGTCGCACCGGGCAGCGCGGGCTGCAGCATGCCGGGCTCGTCGCCGCGCACCGGCGCGCCGCGCAGATCGGGGTTCTTGAAGAAAAACTGCGCGCCGGCCGGGCTGGCCGACATCAGTGCCGCCGTCGCGAGAGCGGAGAAACCCAAGGAAATCTTCATCGTGCCGTGCCCCGATCATGCAAGTCTTGGCGCATCTTCTTGCCCAGTGTGCGCAGTGGCGCAAGAGGGCAGCCGGGCCGGCCTGATCAACTGGCCGGGCGCCCGCCTCGCCCCGGCCCGCAGCCGCACACAGCAAAAGGGCCGCCCGGATGATCCGGACGGCCCCCTGCAGATCGCAGAAGCGATGCGAAAAGAAGCTTACTTCTTCTCGGTGGCCATCGCGTCGTTGGCGGTCGCCATGGCGTCGTTCGCCATTGCGCCACCAGCGGCCATCGCGTCGTTGGCCATCGCGCCAGTGGCGTTCATGGCGCCGTCGGTCGCCATCATGGCGTCGTTCGACATCATTTCGCCGGTGTTTTCGGCAGTCGCCATCGCGTCGTTGGCGGTGGTTTCAGCAGGCTTGTTGCAAGCCGAGACGATGAGCGCGGCGCCGGCGATCATCGAACCCGTCACAACCTTTGCAATGAGTGCACGCATTTGTAGCTCCCTAGATAGTGGATTTGGTCTTGGCTTTCCCGGCCTTAATCCCCAAATCGACGTGGACATTAGACGCAAGTTCGGCCAGCCTCAAGCCTCGATTTTGCCTGTGATAGGCAAACTATCGACGAAATCGCGCATCGTTCGTTCAAGCGCTTGATCAATAACGGAAAAATCTGTTTCGATGCCGAGCTGTTCCAGGCTCGTCACGGGGTAGTCGGGCAATCCGCACGGCACGATGCCGCCAAAATGCGACAGATCGGGCGCCACGTTCAGCGAAAATCCGTGCAGCGTGACCCAGCGCCGCACCCGCACGCCGATGGCCCCGATCTTGGCTTCCGCGCCGCCCTGCCGCGTCCAGATGCCGACGCGGCCATCGACGCGGTACGCCGCCACGCCCAGCTCGGCGAGCGCGTCGATCAGCCATTTTTCCAACCGGTGAACATAGCATCGCACATCGCGGCCGCGCAGTGCCAGATTGAGCATCACATAGCCGATCCGCTGACCCGGGCCGTGATAGGTATAGCGGCCGCCGCGCCCGCTGGGGTGCACCGGAAAGCGCGCGTCGAGCAGTTCGGCCGGGTCGGCGCTGGTGCCGGCGGTATAGATGCTGGGATGCTCCAGCAGCCAGATCAGCTCGTCGGCGCCCGCTTGCGCAATCGCGGCGGCGCGCGCCTCCATCACGTCCACCGCCAGCGGATAGGGGACGAGGCCCGGCGAAACCTGCCATTCGATCGGCATCTGCATGGCGCCCCCATGCGCCGCGCGGCCGCCCGGTGCAAGCCATTGCGGCGAATCGCATTTGGCAAGCGCGCCAAGGCCGGATAAGCGGGCGTGGCAGCTTATTGCGGGGGAGTTTGGCGTTGGCGCAGATCGACTTCGGCACCGTCTGGGACCGGACCAGCGACTATTTTGCCGAGCATCGCGGCCGGGTGTTGACGGTGGCCGTGCTGACCATGTTGCTGCCCGATCTCGCCCAGCGAGCGCTGCGCGGGCTGACCGTGGCGGCGGAAGGCGGCGCAACGGGCATCGGCGTGGCGGTGGTCCAGCTCGTGCTGGCGGGCGTGATCATGTGGGGGCAGCTGGTGCTGATGGCGGGCGCGGTCGACCCGGCCCGCTCGCTTCCCCAGGCACAGGCGCGCGCGACAGCCGCGTTGCCGGCGATGCTGGGCTGGGTGCTGGCGCTGATCGGGCTGCTGCTGCTCGCGGTGACGCCGGTCATCGCGCTGCTGCTTTACGCCGGGGTCGATCTGAACACGCTGGCGCAGGGCGGCCCGGTGGCCAGCGTCAGCCTGGGCAGGGCAATGCGGGGCTATGGCTGGCCGCTGCTCATCTATTCGGTATTCTGGTTGGCGCTGGGGCTGTGGCTTGCGGCGCGGCTGGCGATGCTTTCGGCCGTTGTGCTGGAAGAGCGCGCCGGGTGGCAGGTGCCGGCCCGGTCCTTCGCGCTCAGCCGGGGAATCGTGCTGGGCCTGATCGGCGTGCTGCTGCTTTATGCCGTGGTCACCTTCATTGCATCGCTTGCGGTGACGACGGTGCTGGGCGCGGTGTTCGCCATCGTCTTGCCGGGCGGCGGCGCGTTCAGCCCGTCGGCGGTGCTGACGGCGCTGGCCAGCAGCGCGGTGTCGACGGTCTTTTCGGTGCTGGCGGTGCTCTACACGGCCAAGCTCTACAATGCGGTCACCGCCCGCAGCACCTTGACGCTGGGCGCATGAGACTCGACCTGTCGGCGGCCGCCGCCGAAGCCTGGGCGATGTGGCGCGCCGACCGCGCCATTCTGTTGCCGCTTGCCGGGCTGCTGCTGTTCGTGCCCAGCCTGGCGATGATCCTGTTCCTGCCCGATGTGCCGGCCCGCCCGCCGACCGGCGCGGGCGTTGACGAGATGCGCGCCTTCAATGCCGCGATCATCGCCTGGTTCCGGGGCAATGTGCTGCTGCTGGCGCCAGTGCTGCTGGTGTCATCCTTCGGGCAGTTCGCGGTGCTGGGCTTTTATCTCGGGCGTCACGACGGCACGCTGGCGCAGGCACTGGTGCGCGCGCTCGCCCTGCTGCCGCGCTATCTGCTGGCGATGGTGGTGAGCGGGGGGATGGTCTTCGGCGGGCTGCTGCTGTTCATTCTGCCCGGTTTCTATCTGGCCGGCCGCACGCTGATGGTGGGGGCGGTGATCGCGGCCGAGCCGCTGCCGGCGCTGCGCGGGGTGGAGCGGTCCTTCACCATCACGCGGCGCCAAGGCTTCACGCTGGCGGGGGTGTGGCTGCTGGCGGTGGCGGCGGCGCAGCTGCTGGGTCAGCCGATGCTGCTCGCCGAGCAGGCCCTGCGCGCTGGCGGTGCGGCCAACCCGGTCGCCATCGTGGCGCTCAACCTGCTGGCGGCGGCGGTTTCCGCCGGGGTGGCGCTGGCGTTCACGCTCTATCAGGTTGCGCTCTACCGCCAGCTCGCCGCCGCCCGCTGACCGCTCAAGACCAGGTTGCGCGCGGGGGCAGGCTCATCAGGATCGCGTCGATATTGCCGCCGGTCTTCAGCCCGAACAGCGTGCCCCGGTCATAGACCAGGTTGAATTCGGCATAGCGCCCGCGCCATTCCAGCATGCGCGCCTCGTCCTCGGCGGTGAAGCCGGCGTTCATCCGCCGCCGCACGATGCGCGGAAATGCTTCCAGAAAGGCGCGGCCCACCGCCTGGGTGAAGGCGAAATTGGCGTCGAAATCGCCCTCCAGATGATCATAGAAAATACCACCCACACCGCGATGCACGCCGCGATGGGGGATGAAGAAATAATCATCGGCCCAGCGCTTGAACCGGTCATAATGGCCGGGGTCGTGCGCGTCGCAGGCGCGCTTCAGCGTGGCATGGAAATCGGCAGTGTCGTCGTCGATCGGGTTCGGCGGGTTCAGGTCGGCACCGCCGCCGAACCAGCGCTTCGTCGTCACCAGAAACCGCGTGTTCATGTGCACCGCCGGCACCAGCGGGTTGGCCATGTGCGCGACCAGGCTGATGCCGGTGGCAAAGAAGCTGGGGTCTTCGCCGGCGCCGTGGATGGTCTTGGCGAAATTCCCTTCGAACGTGCCGCCAACGGTAGAGACGTTGACGCCGACCTTTTCGAACACGCGGCCCTTCATCACCCCGCGCACGCCGCCGCCGCCGGGCGCGCCGCTGGGGTCGGTGCGGTCCCACGGCGTATAATCGAAGCGCGCGTCGGAGCCGGCCTCGCGCTCGATCGCTTCGAACTCGGCGCAGATCAGGTCGCGCAGATGCTCGAACCAGGTGCGCGCCGCGCTTTGCTGATCGTCGAGCTGCATCATCGCTTGCATCATCCCCCCTTGGGCCAGCCATTGGTCTGCCGCAGCGCCTCGCTCAGCACCAGCGCGGCGGCGACCGCAACGTTCAACGAACGGCTGCCCGGCACAAGCGGAATCCGCACCACCAGATCGGCCGCACCGACAATCGCCGGTGGCAGCCCGCGTGATTCGGCGCCCAGCAACAGCGTGTCGCCGGGCTGGAAATCGGCGTCGCCCAGCGCCACCGCGCCCGCCGTTTCCACCGCCACCAGCCGGCCGGTGCGCGCGGTGGCAAAGGCGGTCCAGTCGATGTGGCGCACCACCACCGCGCGCGCGGCATAGTCCAGCCCGGCGCGCACCAATTGCCTGTCCGACAAGGGAAAACCCATCGGCTCGATCAGGTCCAGCGGCACGCCAAGGCAGGCCGACAGGCGCATCAGCGTGCCGACATTGCCGGCAATGTCCGGCTCCAGCAGCGCCAGGCGGATGGGGGCAGTCATGCCGGCGGCATAGCCCGGTGGCGCCTATGCTGGAAAGCTATGCAGAATTGCCCTTGGCAATTCGCCAATCTTATCGCTATCAGGCGGCCAGCCAGCGATCTTAGTCGCTGACTCAATGCCATCGACGGGCAGCCGCTGACTGAAGCGAGCGCCATGCGACGGCAACCATCATTTTCGGCTTCGTTCGATAAGGGCAAGTGCATGGCAAGCGTTGATACCGCGTACCAACCTGGCGAGGGCCAAGGCGACCACGCCGAGGCTGAGGACGGTTACCGCCGCCGCGATTTTCTGAGCATCGCGGCCGTCTCGTTCGGCGGCGTGGGGGCAGCGGGTGTGCTGGTGCCGCTCGTCGCGCAGATGGCGCCGTCGGCCGACGTGCTCGCCCAGTCGACCACCGAGCTTGACCTGAGCGCGATCCAGCCGGGCCAGGCGGTCAAGGCGTCGTTCCGCAAGCAGCCGCTGTTCGTGCGCAACCTGACGCCCAGCGAAATCGCCGATGCCGACAAGGTGGCCGTGTCCACCCTGCGCGATCCGCAGACGCTGGAGCAGCGCACGCGCGAAGGCCACAAGAACTGGCTGATCACGCTGGGCGTGTGCACCCATCTGGGCTGTGTGCCGCTGGGCGCGGGCGAGGGCGAAAGCCGCGGCGAATTCGGCGGCTATTTCTGCCCCTGCCACGGTTCGGCCTATGATACTGCCGGCCGCATCCGCAAAGGCCCGGCGCCCAAGAATCTTGAGGTGCCGCCCTACAAGTTCACATCGCCGACCACTGTTCTGGTCGGTTGAGGGAGTAGAGCAAGATGAGCTTTCCCTGGGCAAAGCAGTATGAACCCAAGGTGCCGGTGATGAAGTGGCTGGACGATCGTCTGCCGCTCCCCCGCTTCGTCTACAGCGCGGTCGGCGGCGGCTATCCGGTGCCGCGCAACCTCAACTGGTTCTGGAATTTCGGTGTGCTCGCCGGCGTTGCGCTGATGAGCCAGATCATCACCGGCATCGTGCTGGCAATGCATTATGCCGCCACTGCCGATGGCGCGTTCAATTCGGTCGAGCACATCATGCGCGACGTGAATTATGGCTGGCTGCTGCGCTATGCCCACGCCAATGGCGCGTCGATGTTCCTGGCGGTGGTGTATATCCACATGGCCCGGGGCCTTTATTACGGCTCTTACAAAGCGCCGCGCGAAATGGTGTGGCTGCTGGGCGTGGTCATCTTCCTGCTGATGATGGCGACCGCCTTCATGGGCTATGTGCTGCCCTGGGGCCAGATGAGCTTCTGGGGCGCCCAGGTCATCACCGGCTTCTTCTCGGGCATCCCGTTGGTGGGCGAGGCGATCCGCGTGTGGCTGCTGGGCGGCTATGTGCCCGATCAGGCAGCGCTCAACCGCTTCTTCTCGCTCCATTATCTGCTGCCGTTCGTGATTGCGGCGGTGATCGTGCTGCACATCTGGGCGCTGCATATTCCGGGGTCGAACAACCCCACCGGCGTTGAGGTGAAGAGCGAGCAGGACACGGTGCCCTTCCACCCCTATTACACCGCGAAGGACGGGTTCGGCTTGGGCGTGTTCCTGCTGATCTTTGCGACCTTCGTGTTCTTCTACCCCAACATGCTGGGCCACCCGGACAATTATATTCCGGCCAACCCGCTGTCGACGCCGGCGCACATCGTGCCCGAATGGTATTTCCTGCCCTTCTACGCCATCCTGAAGTCGTTCACTTATGACTTCCTGATGATCCCGGCGAAGCTGTGGGGCGTGCTGGCGATGTTCGGCTCGATCCTGCTGCTGTTCGTGCTGCCGTGGCTGGATTCGTCGCCGGTGCGCTCGGCCAAGTACCGCCCGACCTACCGCATCTTCCTGTTCGTGCTGCTGGTCGACGTGCTGGTGCTGGGCTATGTCGGCGGCGCCGAACCCACCACGCCGAATGTCGTGCTGGGGCAGATCGCCACCATCTATTATTTCGCGCATTTCCTGGTGATCCTGCCGATCGTGTCGGCGATGGAGCGGCCCCGGCCGCTGCCCAGCTCGATCACCGAGGCGGTGTTGAAGGGCAAGCACGCGGCTGATGCCGCGCCGATGCCGGGCACCCTAGTGCCGGCCGAGTAAGGGGCAAAAAGAAAATGCTTCGTTTTTTTGCGGCCATCATCGGCCTGGTGTTCATTGCTGCCGCCGGTTTCGGCCTGGCCGGCAGCGTCTATAGCCTTGCGACCGAGGAGACCAAGGAGTCGGCGGTCGAGGTGCTGCACAAGCACCCCGAGCATTTGGAACTGGCCAGCAACGGCCTGTTCGGCAAGGTCGACGAGCGCGAGGCGCAGCGCGGCTTTCAGGTGTATCAGCAGGTCTGCGCCAACTGCCACTCGCTGACCCATGTCGCGTTCCGCGACCTGAAGAAGATCGGCTATACCGATGCCGAGGTGAAGAAGATCGCCGCCGACTGGAGCAACAAGGCGCCGACCTTCGACCCCAAGACCGGCGAGCGCGGCGACCGGCCGAACACCCCGGCCGACAAGTTCCCGACCGTCTATTATCCCGGCCAGGGCAATCCGCCGGACCTGTCGCTGATCACCAAGGCGCGGCATGACGGTGCGGCCTATGTCTATTCGCTGCTGACCGGCTATCGCGAGATGACCGAGAAGGAGATGAAGGAGCACCCCGACGCGAAGACGCCGGACGGCCTCTACTTCAACCCCTATTTCGCCAATCTCAACCTGGCGATGCCGCCGCCGCTGATGGACGGCGCGGTGACCTATGCCGACGGCACCAAGTCGACGGTGAAGCAGAATGCCAAGGACGTTGCCGCCTTCCTCGTCTGGGCCGCCGAGCCTGAGCTGGGCCAGCGCCACGGCATGGGCGTCATGGTGATCGTGTTCCTGCTGGTCGCCACCGTGTTCGCCTATTTCGCCTATCTCAACATCTGGCGGAACGTGAAGCATTGAGCGTTACCGAAACCGCCGGCGCCAATGACGACCTGAAGGCGCTGATCCGCACGATCCCGGGCTTCCCCAAGCCCGGGATCATGTTTCGCGACATCACCACGTTGCTGCTCGACGCGGCAGGCATGGCAAAGACGGTCGCGCGGATGGCGGCGGCGGTGGACGGTCCGGTCGATCTGGTCGCGGGGATCGAGGCGCGCGGCTTCATCTTTGCCGCCGCGCTTGCCGCGCCGCTCAAGGCCGGCGTCCTCCTCATCCGCAAGGACGGCAAGCTGCCCGGCGCCACCATCGCCGAGGATTATGCGCTGGAATATGGCACCGACCGCATCACCATGCACGAGGATGCACTGGTGCCGGGGCAGAAGGTGCTGCTGGTCGACGACCTGATCGCCACCGGCGGCACGGCGTGCGCGGCGGTGCGGTTGCTGCGCAAGGCCGGGGCGACGGTGACCCAGGCCAGCTTCGTCATCGACCTGCCCGAACTGGGCGGCGCCGATCTGCTGCGCGCCGACGGGATCGACGTGTCGGCGCTGGTTTCGTTCGAGGGCCATTAATCTTTTCTTTGCTATTGTCGGCTTCGCGCGCGGACGATTGAGTCGCGCGCGGCGCGGAGACCGTTGCATGGCACGACATTTGGCAAAGATCGGACTGGGCTTGGCACTGGCACTGGGCGTCACCGCCTGCGCCGATGACGATTTCTACGGCCATCCCGGTTATGCCTATTACAATCCGGGCTGGGGCCAGCCTTATTGGGGCTGGTATAACGGCTTTTATTATCCGGGCACTGGGGTGCTGGTGTATGACCGGTACCGGGTCGGCCGGCCCTGGGGCTTTTACGAGCAGCAATATTGGATCGGCCGGCAGCGCGGCTGGCGCGGCCCCGGCTTTCAGCCCAATTGGGGCGGCTGGCGCGGTGGCTGGCGTGGCGGCGGCTGGGGTCGGCGCTGGTAGTTATTCACGCCAGACGGTGAAGCCGCCGGCCGGGCAGTGCGCGCTGCCGATGAGGGGCGTGGCCCCGCCCAGCCAGCGCGACACGTCGATCACGTCCGGCCCATAGTTGAAGGCGAAGGTGAAGCCGCCGGCGCGGCGCAGGCGCAGGTCGGGCGGCAGTTGGGTGGTCGACAGCCCCGCCTCCGTCGCCATCTGCGTGAACAACCGCGCGAGCAGCGCCGCATCCGCCCAGCCGGCCAGATAGCGCAAGCGGCCGGCGCGATAGACGATGCCGCGCCCATCGCTCAGGCAATGCTCGGGCAGCAGCGCGGTTTCGACCGTTTCCAGCCAGCGGCCGAGGGCAAAGCCGTCGCCCGGCTCCACCAGCCCGGGCCGCAGGCTTTCCACCCGCACCACCTTTACCGGCAGATGGCGCTGCAGCGGGCCGGGGGGCAGCGTGTCGGGGTACTGGAAGGCGGCCGTCCGGCTGCCGCTGCGCGGGCCGAACAGCACCGGCACGCCCAGCGCCGCCAGCCGGTCGGCAAGCGCGTCGTCGAGCATCGGCAGGCTGGGCGCCACCACCATCGCATAGCCATCCAGCGGCGCGCCGGGCGGCACGATGTCGACATCCAGGCCCAGCCGCCGCAGCGCCTGATACCAGGCAAAGGCCAGCTCCAGATAGCTGAAGCTGCGCCCCTGTGGCTGCGTCTCGATCGCCCAGCTCGCTTCATAGCTGAACAGCAGCGCGACGCGCGCCGGGGCGGGGGCAAGATCGCCCAGCAGCGCGAGATCGGCGGCTGCAGCCCGCGCCTCGTGCGCGCCGACGTCGTCCACCCGGTCGGGCCGGAGCAGCCCGGCATGGTGCGCCTCTTGCCCGAACGGCGCCTGGCGCCAGCGGAAATAGCTGACCAGCTCGGCACCGTGCGCGGCCGCCTCGATCGTCCACAGCCGGACCATGCCCGGCAAGGGCGCGGGGTTGTGCGCCGACCAGTTCACTGGCCCCGGCTGCTGCTCCATCACCCACCAGCGCCCGCGCCCGGCGCCGCGATAGAGATCGTGGTGAAAGGCGGCGATGTCCGGATGGCCGGCGCGCGCGTAACGCAGCTTTTCCTCGGCGGAGAACCAGAAGCTGTCGAGAAAGCCGATGGGATAGCTGTCCCACGTCGCCACATCGAGGTCGGCGGCAACCGCATGATGGTCGAACTGGGTGAAGAAGCCCATGAAATTGTGGACGATGTCACGCCCTGGCGAGGCCGCGCGCAGGATCTCCACCTGCGCGCGGTTGAAGGCGACGACCTGATCGGACGAGAAGCGCCGCCAGTCCATCACGTGGGCCGGCTGCGGTTCGGTAACGGTCAGGTGCGGCGGGTCGATCTCGGCGAAGTCGCGATACTCCATCGACCAGAACACCGTGCCCCAGGCGGTGTTCAGCGCGTCGATGCTGCCATGGCGCGCGGCGAGCCAGGCGCGGAAACCGGCAGCCGCAGCGGGGGAGTAGCTGATCGCGGTGTCGTGACAGCCATATTCATTGTCGGTCTGCCACGCGACCACCGCCGGGTGCGCGCCATAACGCTGCGCCATTGCGGCGGTGATCCGTGCTGCTTCCGCCCGGTAGCCCTTGTGCGAAAAGCAATAGTGCCGCCGCGAGCCGAAGCGGCGCGGGCGCCCCTGCGCGTCCACCGCCAGCATGTCCGGCATCTGGTCGACCAGCCATTTGGGCGGCGTCGCGGTCGGCGTGCCGAGGATGATGCCGAGCCCGGCGGCGGCGAGCGTGTCGATCGCCCGGTCGAGCCAGCCCCAGTCGAACCGGCCGGGTTCGGGCTCGATCCGGCTCCACGCGAATTCGCCGATGCGCACGCGGGTGAGGCCCATTGCCGCCATCCGCGCGGCATCGTCGGCCCACCAGCTTTCCGGCCAGTGTTCGGGATAATAGCAGCAGCCCAGCCGCATCACAGCGCCTCCAGCGCGATCAGCCGGGCCGTGGCGGGCCGGGCCAGGGGAAGGGTGAGGCCGGTCTCGCCCAGGAACCGGCCGGAAAGCGTGAGCGGCGCACGGCGCGACAAGGGGAAGCTGACCGCGTGAAGCCGCGCCGGATCGAGCGCGGGCAGCCGGATTGGCGGCGCGTTGTAATCCCCGGCACTGTCCACCCGCGCGATCAGCGCCAGCGCGCGCCGGCCGTCCGTCACCAGCGTGCCGAACAGGCCGGGGCCGGCGTCAAGCTCATGCCAGTCGCCGCCGTGCAGCACGTCGCGCCATTCCTTGTAGAGCGCGATATGCTGGGCGAGCGTGTCGCGCTCGTCGGCGGTCATCGCGGCGGGGTCTGCCTCCACCCCCATATGGCCCAACAGCGCGACCCGGGCGCGAAACGCCATCGGCAGCGCGCGCCCGGTGATCGGGTTGGGGCTGGGGCCGACATGATTGCCCAGCACTTCGGGCGGCAGGAACAGGCTCCACGCGCGCATCAGCCGCAGCCGCTCGACCGCGTCATTATTGTCGCTGGGCCACACGCGGTGGCAGCGCGACAGCACGCCCAGGTCGATCCGCCCGCCGCCGCTGGCGCAGCTTTCGATCTCGACATGGGGGTGCGCGGCGCGCAGCCGGTCGAGCAGCGCATAATGCGCCAGCGCCTGGGCATGGCCGGCCGGGTTGGGGAAGAGCGGGCGGTTATGATCCCACTTCAGATAGGCAATGGGGTGCGCCCCGAGCAGCGCGTCGAGCGCGGTGAAGAGGTGCTCGGCCACCTCGAGCCGGGTGAGGTTCAGCACCAGCTGGTGGCGCTGGGTGGGGCGGTCGTCGCCGAGATGGACGCACCAGTCGGGATGGGCGCGGTACAGGTCGCTGTCGGGGCTGACCATTTCGGGCTCCACCCACAGCCCGAAATCCATGCCGAGCGCATGGACATCGGCGATCAGCGGCGCCAGCCCGTGCGGAAAACGCGCGGCGTCCACCGTCCAGTCGCCCAGGCTGGTGCGGTCGTCGCGGCGCCCGGCGAACCAGCCATCGTCAACCACGAAGCGCTCGGCGCCGATTGCGGCGGCATGCCGGGCAAGGGTGGCAAGCCGGTCGGCGTCCATCGCAAAGCCGCATGCTTCCCAGCTGTTCAGATGGACCCGGCGCGGCGCCCAGCCGGCGCGGCCGGGCAGGCGCGCGCGGGTGGCGGCGTGGAAGGCGCGGCGCACGCCGTTGCGGCCGCCGGCGGTGATCGCCAGCATTGCCTCCGGCGCGGCAAACACTGCGCCCGGCGCCAGCGTGATCTCGCCCGGTGCCAGCCAGCCGCCCAGCTGCACCCCCGCGCCATCGGCATCGCGCGCCAGCACCAGCTGGTGCCCGCCGCTCCACGCCAGATGTAGCGACAGCGCCCGGCCATGATCGGCGCCGAAGGCCGCCTCGTGCGCGATCAGCCAGTTGGCGCCGCCGAAATCGGGCCGCCCGCCGCGCGCCGCGCCGCCGCTTTCGCCATGGGGGATGGGGCCGGTCTCCATCTGCATCTCGCCCGCCCAGCGGCCGTGGAAGCGGGTGACATGGTCCGCCCAGCCGGGCAGCGGCAGGGCAAGGCTTGCCAGCCAGTCGATGGCGAGCGGGGTGGTGCCGGTGTTGGTCAAGGTCGAGCGCGCCGATACCATGTCGCCCGGCCCGATCGCCCAGTCGATCTGCAGCGAGACGCCGGCGGCATCATCGGCCAGGGTGAAGGCGATCCGCCCGTCGCCCGCCGCCACCGACCGGCAGTTTAGCCCGAGCGTCACCGCCGCCCCGCCGCGCCTGAGCGCGACCGCCACCGGCCCCAGATAGCCGCGCCCGGCCGAACTAGACAGTGTCGTGGATACCGAAATATCGGGTTCGGAGCCGTGGCGCGGCCGCGCGCTTGCCGCTGACAGCGCTGTCAGGTCTTCGTCCGGGGGCAGTCGCCCGCCCAGATGCACCGGCCAGGGCGCGCCGCCGTCTGTTGCAAAGACCAGCGTCAGCGCGCCGCCGTCGATCCGATAAAAGTCCATCGCACCGCACCCTTGCCGCGCCGCCGCTTGCGCGCAAGCCCGCGCGGCCTATGCTCCCGCCAAAAAAGGGGGAGTTGTGACGGCGGCACTCAGCATCGAACAACTGGCGGTCGCGGGCGGCCTGCTCGCGCTGATCGCGCTGCTCACCTGGATGCGGGTGCGCGCCGCCCGGCATGACGGCAGCGGGAAGGACGTGTTCCTGGCCGGCGGCGGGCTGAGCTGGCTGTTCGTGGCCGGCTCGATCACGCTCACCAACCTGTCCACCGATCAACTGGTGGGGATGAACGGCAACCAGATGCTGCTGCTCGCCTGGTGGGAGATTTCGGGCTTTGTGGGCCTGATGATCCTGGCCTTCGTGTTCGTGCCGATCTATTACCGCAACAATTGCACCACCGTCACCGAACTGCTCGACCGGCGTTATTCGGGCGAGACGACCAGCGTGCGCACGCTGATTTCGGCGCTGTTCCTGTTCGGCAATATCCTGATCTATCTGCCCGCCGGGCTGTACAGCGGCGCATTGTTCCTCTCCAGCCTGTTCGGCGGCGGGGTGCCGCTGATCGTGCTTGCCGCCGTCCTCGCCATCATCAGCGCGGCCTATACGATGCTGGGCGGCCTGCGCGCGGTGGCGGTGATGGACACCTATTCGGGGTTCGGCGTGCTGGCGGTGGCGGTGCTGATCGTGCTGCTGGCGCTGAACGCGATCCACTGGGATTTCAGCGGCATTCCGGCCGAGCGGCTGAGCTTCATCGGCGCGGCGGACTCGCCCATTCCGTTCCACACGCTGTTCACCGGCATGATCTTCATCCAGATCTATTACTGGTCGACCAACCAGAACATCACCCAGAAAGCGATGACCGCGCCCGATGTGAAAGAGGCGCAGCGCGGCGTGCTGGCGGCGGCGGCAGTGCGCATTCTGATCATCCCGGTCATCGTCACCGTGCCGGGCGTGGTCGCCTACAAGCTGCTGGGGCCGGTGGGTGACAAATCCTATGGCCTGCTGGTCGCGCGGATTTTGCCGCCCTGGCTCTCCGGCGCGTTTGCCGCGATGATTGCCGCCGCCGTCATCGCCCATACCGCTGCCGTGCTCAATTCCACCGTCGCGCTTTATGCGGTTGATTTCCATGACCGTTTCATCGGCCGCGTGCGCGACCATTGGCGGCTGAGCGCGGTGGTGACGGCGCTGGTCACCGCCAGCTCGATCGCGCTGGTGCCGCTGTTCGAAGGCGCGAAGCACATCATCAACCTGCTGCAGCAGCTGAACGGCCTGTCCTCGATGCCGATCCTGTCCGCCTTCATCGTCGGGCTGTTGTTCCGGGGCGTGTCGGGCAGCGCGGCGACGGCGGGGGTGCTTTGGGGGGTGTGGCTCTATGCGCTGTTCACCTTCGTGCTGGAGCCGGGCAGGCTGATCCCGCTCCATTATATCGATTTCATGGTGGTCACGCTGGCCTCGTCGGTGCTGGTGGCGCTGGGCGTCAACCGGCTGACGGGCGGGCGCGCGCGGCTGGCGCTGTGGGGCGCGGCATGAGCATGGCCGGCATCCCCCACCGGCGGCGCAACCCGCTCACCGGGCGCTGGGTGCTGGTTTCCCCCCACCGGCTGCAACGGCCATGGCAGGGGCAGGAAGAAGCGGCGGACGCAACCCGCCCGCCAGCCTATGACCCGACCTGTTATCTGTGCCCCGGCAATGCCCGGGCCGGGGGCGCGGTGAACCCGGCCTATGCCGGCCCGCATGCCTTCACCAATGATTATGCCGCGCTGCTGCCCGGCGACGGGGCAGGGGGTGAGGACGATCCGCTGTTCACCGCACAGGGTGTGGCCGGCACCTGCCGGGTGATCTGCTATTCGCCCGATCATGGCGCTGGGCTGGGCGACTTGCCGCTGGCCGGGGTGCGCGCGGTGATCGATTGCTGGGCGGCGGAAGCGGCGGCGCTGGGCGCGGATTACCCCTGTGTGCAGATTTTCGAGAACCGGGGCGCGATGATGGGCGCGTCCAACCCGCACCCGCACGGGCAGGTCTGGGCGACCGCGCACCTGACCGACGAAATGGCGGCAGAGGATGCGCACCAGCGCGCCTATGTTGCGCAGCATGGCCGCGCGCTGCTGGGCGATCTGGCCGAGCGTGAGGCGGGCGGCCCGCGCGTGGTGGAAGCGAATGCGGACTGGCTGGTGATCGTGCCCTATTGGGCGGCCTGGCCGTTCGAGACGCTGCTGCTGCCGCGCTTTGCGGTCGCCCGCCTGCCCGAGCTGGACGATGCCCGGCGCGACAGCCTGGCGGCGGTGCTGCAGGCGCTGATCCGCCGTTATGACGCGCTGTTCGGCTGTGCCTTTCCCTATTCGATGGGATGGCACGGTGCGCCCTTTGGCGCGGCGGCAGAGAGCTGGCGGCTGCACGCGCATTTCTATCCGCCGCTGCTGCGCTCGGCGAGCGTGCGCAAATTCATGGTCGGGTTCGAGCTGCTGGGCGAGCCGCAGCGCGACCTGATGCCGGAGGACGCCGCCGCCCGGCTGCGCGCGGTGGCGGCATGAGCGCGGCCGACCATCCGGAGGTGCGCGCGCAGACGGCCTATCGCGCGCGGTTCGGCGCGCCGCCCGCCGGCATTGCCTATGCGCCGGGCCGGGTGAACCTGATCGGCGAGCATACCGACTATAATGACGGTTTCGTGCTGCCGCTCGCCATCGACCGGGGCACGGCGGTGGCGTTCGGCACGGGCGAGGGGGGCAGCATCGCCGTCAGCGCCGATTATGGCGAGGAAGATGCGGTGCCGGCGGGCGGCTTTGCGCCGGCGCCCGGCTGGCGCGCGCATGTCCGCGCGGCGCTGGCGGCCTTTGCCGATGCCGGGGGCGCGGTGCCGGCGCTCCGGCTGGCCATTGCGGGCGACGTGCCACAGGGGGCCGGGCTTTCCTCCTCGGCGTCGCTCGGGGTGGCGCTGGTCGGCGCGCTTGATGCGCTGGACGGCGGCCGGCGCGCACCGACCGACATCGCGCGGATCGCCCAGGCGGCGGAGAACCGCTATGTCGGCACTGCCTGCGGCATCATGGACCAGCTGGCGGCGGCCGCTGGCGTGGATGGCCATGCGCTGCTGATCGATTGCCGCAGCCTGGCCGTCACCCCGGTGCCGATCCCGCCCGACATGGCCGTGCTGATCGTCCATTCGGGCATCGCGCGCGGGCTGGTCGACAGTGCCTATAATGCGCGCCGCGCCGCGTGCGAGGCGGCCGCCGCTGCCATGGGCGTGCCGGCGCTGCGCGATGCCGACATGGCGATGCTGACCGCCGCCACGCTGGATGACGAGCACCGCGCGCGCGCGCGCCATGTGATTTCGGAGAATGCGCGCGTGCTCGCGCTGCCGCCGGCGATTGCCAGCCGCGACTGGGGGGCGATCGGCACGCTGATGGCCGCCTCGCACGCGTCGATGCGCGACGATTTCCAGATCACCCTGCCGCCCATCGACGCGCTGGTCGCGCGGCTGGCGGCGGCGGCGGGCGGGCAGGGCGGCGCGCGGATGACCGGGGGCGGCTTTGGCGGCTGTGTGGTGGCGCTGGCCGATACCGGGCGGCTGAGCGCGCTGACCGCCGCCGCGCATGCGCATTTCGCGGATACGGGCACGCCGCCCGCGCTGATCCATGCCTGTCGCCCGGCGGCGGGCCTGCGCGTTGACAGGGGCGCCCGGCCGTAATTCCACCGCCGCTATGGACGCTGCGCCGCCATTACGGTAAACCCGCAATTAACCAGAGAGATTAACAGGGGTCTGCGCCAATTACCGCCTGGTTTGTTCTTGCCGTCTGCGCCAATTTCCTGGGCTATGCCGTTTATCTGGCCGGGATGCGGCGGCAATTGGTGCAGCCCAACCGGGCATCGTGGCTGATCTGGTCGGCGGCCATTCTGGTGGAGACGACCACCTATGCCGCGGTCAATCCCGGCGCCCCGCAATCGATCGTGTTCCTGGTGTCGGCGGCGGCGTGCCTGGTGGTGACGCTTGGCATCTGGCGCAATTCGGCCTGGCGGCTGCCCAGCGCGACCGAAAGCGTTTGCATGGCGGCGTGCCTGGCCGCGCTGCTGCTGTGGCTGCTGTTCAGCTCCGCCTTCTGGGCGCATCTGCTGGTGGTGGCAGCGGTGCCGATCAGCTTCTGGCCGACCTGGGAAAGCGTGATGCAGGACCGCGCGCGCGAACGCTCGCCCGCCTGGGGCCTGTGGACGATCGGCGACCTCGCCACCCTCATCATCGCGGCGCGGGGTGAGGATATTTCGGTCGCCGGTTTCAGCTACATCTTCGTCGAGCTGACCTGCCATGCCAGCGTGTGGTTCATGGTCGGCCTCGCCACCATCAACCCCATTCGCTCGTTCGGCTGGCGGCAGGGGCGCTTCTACATTCTCGACGCCTATTTCCCGGCGCGCAGCCCGTTTTCGGTGGGCGAGAACCATCTGGGCAAGGCGGTCTATGCCGCGCAGGCCTTTGCCGAGGGTGACGTGATCGTGAAGTTCACCGGCAAGCGTTTCCGGGCCGACCAGATCCCGGCGCTGCCGCGCGGCGCGTCTGACCGTTATGTGCAGATCAAGCCCGAGCATTATCTGGGGCCGTCGGGGCGGATCGACGATCTGATCAACCACAGCTGCGCGCCCAATGGCGGCCTGCGCTTCACTGACGAGGGCGTATTTCTGGTCGCCATCCGCCCGATTGCGCCGGGGGACGAGATCAGCTGGGACTATTCGACCACGCTGCACGAGAGCAACTGGCACATGATCTGCCAGTGCAAGAGCCCTGACTGCCGCCGCGTGGTGAGCAATTTCCAGACGCTGCCGGCCGAGCTGCAGGCCTGGTACCGCGCGCGCAACCTGGTGCCGCCCTATCTGCGCGAGGATGGCGGCGGCGATGACGCGGCCGCCGCAAGGCTGGGCGCGGGCTGAGCAACGCCGCTCAGGCGGCTACCGCCATGTTTTCCGCCGGGTCGGCGCGCAGGGTGAGCAGCGCGGTGGCGCCGTGGCCCTTGCCCGCGCTTTCCAGCGCCAGCGCGCCTTCCATCGCGTTCATCGAATTGGCGCACCAGTGCAGGCCCAGCCCGCCCGATTTGTGCTGGCGGGTGGAAAAGCCGCGCTGGAACAGGGTGGGCGCCACGGCGGGATCGAAACCCTCGCCATCATCGGCGATGGCGATCGTCACCTTGCCCTCGGCTTCGCTGACGCTGACGGTGATGCGGCCCTCGCCGCGCCCGGTGGCGGCAATGGCTTCGGCGGCATTGCCGAACAGATTGCCGATCACCTGGCTCAGGATGATGCGATTGGCGAGCACCCGCCATGGCCGGTTGGGGAAGCTGAAGTCGATCCGCGTCTCGCCCGAATAGCGCGCGATGGCCGCATTGTGGGCGACGATCTCGGTCACGTCGCAGGGTTCGAGCGGCGGGCGTTCATGCGCCTGTGCCTGCTGCGCGCCGATGATTTCGAGCACATGGCGCATCGCCTCGCGCCCGGTGTGGAGCTGTTCGGCGCGGTCGGCGCGGGCGGCGTTTTCGGCGGCGATGGCCGCCGCCACGAACGCGGCGAGCTTTTGCCGGCGCGCCGGGGGCACGGCGTCGCCCGCCAGTTCGGCCAACGCCCGGTCGATCAGCATCGGGTCCGCCGGCGGGGCATCGGCCAGTCCGCGCGACAGGATCGTGCTGATCGGGTTCAGCGCGTTGCGCACATTGTGCATCACCGCCACTGCGCTTTCGCTCTTGCCCAGCGCAAAGCTCTGCACTTCCAGCTGTTCGCGCAGATCCTTCAGCTGCTGCAGCATCTTGTTGAAGCTCTTGCCCAGCGAGCCGATCTCGTCGCCGCGATCCTCGGCATCAAGCGGCGACAGCGCGCCCGAGGCGGACACGGCCTGCATGTGCCGCTCCACCCGGTTCAAGGGCCGCAGCACCAGCCGCGCGATCATCCGCCGCAGCACCATCAGCAGCACGAACAGCAGCAGCACCGAGCCGCCAATCGCCAGCTGGAGCATCCGCCGGCCGAGCAGCGACACGTCGCGCGGCACGGCATAGCTGACGCGCGCCACGCCGTGGCCGTCCGGCCCGCGAATGGGCACCGCAATCGTCATTTCGCGGCTGCCCGGCGTCACGATCTCGCGGTCGATGCCGCTCGCCGGGTCGAGCGTTGCCTTTAGCTGCAACAGGTCGGAAAGCTGGCGCGAGCTGATCCGCCGCACCATCAGCACATAGCCGCGCGGCGTGCCCGATCCGTCGCTTCGCCGCACCTGCGCCACGCCCACTGCCGCCACCGCGTCTCCAATACGGGTGTAGAAGGCGGCCGAATTGCCCGTGCCCAGTACGCGCGCAAAATCGATCCGGCCGATGCGCGCGATGAAGCGGGCGCGCATCTCCGGCTGGTCGGCCTGGCTGCGCGTGTCGATCCAGCGGGCGATCACCACGGTGCGGTCGGGGCGGACATAGGCCATGCCCGACACGTCAAGATTGGCCATGGCGAGCGTGGAGAAGCTTTCCTCCTCAAACGCGCGCGTCGGGTGCGCCATATAGTCGTAGGAGGAGTTCCAGTCGCCATAATCGCGGACGGCCGTGGCAACCTTGCTGATGAATTCGCCGAGCGCCGCGCGCGTGCGTTCCACATGCGCGGCGACGGCGGCGTCTTCCAGCTGGTTGAAACTGGGGGTGATGACGACCGCGAGCAGCAGCGTGATCGCGGCCGCGCCGCCCAGGCCGACCGCCGTCAGGATGAGCAGCAGCTTGCCACCCAGCGAGCGGGCATGGCGCAGCGGATCGGCCATCCGCCGCCAGGCGGGGGCGCGCATCAGCCTTCGGTCCCGGTCCCCGGCAGCACGACCGGCATGTCACCGGGATCGTCCTTGCCCTCGATCGCGCCCATTTCGGCCATGGCAAGGGCGGCATCGGCATCGACGGGGCGCGAGAAGAAATAGCCCTGCAGGTGCGAGCAGCCGGCCAGGCGCAGCGCCTGCACCTGTGCCTCGGTCTCCACCCCTTCGGCGACCACGCCCAGCCCCAGCGCGCGGCCGAGATGGATGATCGAATGGACGATGGCGGCGCTTTCGCGCTCACGGCCCATGCCGTCGATGAAGCTGCGGTCGATCTTCAGGCAATCCAGCCCGAATTTGCGGATGTTGTAGAGCGAGGAATAGCCGGTGCCGAAATCGTCGAGCGCGACGCGGAAGCCCATCTGGCGCAGGCGATACAGCGTTTCGGCGGCATGGTCTGCATCGTCGAAGATCGCGGTTTCGGTGATCTCGATCTGCACTCGCGTCGGCTCCACGCCCCAATGCTGTACGCGTTCCATGATGCGGCCGACGAAATTCTGGCGGCGGAACTGGCGCGGGCTGAAATTGATCGACACATATTGGCCGGGCCAGTGCTGCACGGTCTGCAGCGCGGTATCGACCACCCAGTCGCCCAGCTCGTGGATCAGGTTCGATTCCTCAGCAATCGGAATGAACAGCCCCGGCGAGATCGGGCCATAATCGGGCGAGTTCCAGCGCATCAGCGCTTCGAAGCCGACAATTTCCAGCCCGCCGCGCGCGACAATCGGCTGATAGACCAGCTTCAGCTCACCCTTGGCGATTGCCTCCGACAGGCCACCTTCGATCTGGCGGCGGAAGCGGATGCTTTCGTCCATGCTCTCGTCATAGGCGCGCACCACGCCGCGCCCGGCGCGCTTGGCTTCGTTCAGCGCCAGGTCGGTGCGGCGCATCACGTCGACGGGGTCGCGCACCGGTTCGGCCTCGGTCACCACCAGGCCGATCGAGCCCGACGCCTGCACCGAATGGCCCATCAGCGACAGCGTGACCGACATTTTGCGCAGCATCAGCTCGCACGCCATCACCGCGGCCTCTTCGCCGGGCGTGTCGAACAGGATGCCGAATTCGTCGCCGCCCAGCCGCGCGACCAGCCCGCCTTCGGGCACGGAGGCGGCCAGCAGCTGATAGACCGCGCGGATCATCTCGTCGCCGGCCAGATGGCCCAGCGTATCGTTGACCAGCTTGAACCGGTCGAGATCGAGCATCGCGGCGGCAAAGCGTTCGCGGCCCCGCGCGCGCTCAGTCAGCGCCTTCAGAAAAGCCAGCCGGTTGGGCGCCTCGGTCAGCGAGTCATGCGTTGCCATGTGCAGCGCGCGGCTTTCGTTCGCGGCGAGCTCGACCGCCTGCTCCTCCAGCAGCACGACCTGCTCGGCCAGCTGCGCGCGGGCTTCAGCCAGCGTCTGGTCCAGCCGCCAGCGATGGGCCAGCGCGGTTGCCGTC
Source organism: Sphingomonas sp. (assembly GCF_019746015.1). Lineage (GTDB taxonomy): Bacteria > Pseudomonadota > Alphaproteobacteria > Sphingomonadales > Sphingomonadaceae > Sphingomonas. Next base: position 31,586 of record NZ_JAIESM010000013.1, read on the forward strand.
TGCACGATCTCGGCCACTTCGAACGGCTTTGCGATGTAGAAGATCTTGTCGGCGGGCGGCGCGGCCTTGGCGATTTCGATCGGCGAAAAGTCCGAAAAGCCCGTCACGATCACGATCTGGACATTGGGGTCGAGCGCGCGGATGCGGCGCGCGGTTTCCTTGCCGTCAATGCCCGGCGGCATGCGCACGTCGATGAAGGCGACCGCGAAGGGCGCGCCGGCGGCCAGCGCCTGTTCCACTTCCGCCACGCCGTCCAGCCCCTGCATCGCATGGGTCAGCGTGAAATCGGGCGTGTCCTCGGCCGGGGCGGCAGCATCGGCCTCATCGCCGAACAGATCGGCGGCCATCGCCGACAGACCGGCATCGACCGGCTTCGGCGCGAAGCATCGGCGATAGGAATCGTGCATCGCCGGTTCGTCGTCGATGATCAGAATCCGCATGGCTACCCCGCTTGGTTAATGCGCGGACAACCATGCGGCGCGGATGGTAAATTAAGCGTTTAAGGCGCTTTGCCCGATCAGCATCGCGCCCAGCGGCCCCGCGCGGCCGCCCAGCGCTGCAGCGGCGACATAGGCGTCGAGCGGGTCGATCAGCGCGGTTTCGCCATAGCCGGCCAGGCTGCGCGCCAGCCCGGCGCGGATCATCGGCAGCAGCTGCGGCGCGCCAAGGCCCACCCCGCCGCCCACCAGGATGCGGCGCGGCACCCCGGTCAGCACCAGCACATGGCATAGCTGGGTCAGCGCATCGGCAACTGGCACCCAGGCGGGGTCGTCCGCCGCCAGTGCCTCCGCCGGCTGCCCGGTGCGGGCGGCAATGGCGGGGCCGGCGGCGAGCCCTTCCACGCAATCGCCATGAAAGCTGCACGCACCGGCAAAGCCATCGCCCGCCAGCCGGCGCGGGCGGATATGGCCCAGTTCGGCATGGCTCAGCCCGTGCAGCGGCCGCCCGCCGGCGATCAGCCCCACACCGACGCCGGTGCCGATGGTGACATAGGCGAGCGCATCCAGCCCCCGGCCCGCGCCCCAGCGCGCCTCCGCCAGCGCTGCGCCCACCACATCGGTTTCAAACCCCACCGGTACGCCGAAGCGCGCGGCCAGGCGCGGCGCGATGCTGGTGCCCGACCAGCCCGGCTTGGTGGTGGCGGTGATGTGCCCCCAGTTGGGCGCCGCGCGATCGATGCCGACCGGGCCAAAGCTGGCCACGCCGATCGCCGCGAACGACCAGCCCGCCAGCACCGCCTCGATCGCGGCCAGCGTTTCGGCCGGGCTGGTGGTGGGCACGCGCACCTCCGCGCGCACATCGTCCGGCCCGGTGCCGAGCAGGCACACGCATTTGGTGCCGCCGAGTTCGACCCCGGCGACGAGCGCGCTCACTCGACCGTCACCGATTTGGCCAGGTTGCGCGGCTGGTCGACATCGGTGCCCTTGGCGACGGCGACATGATAGGCCAGCAGCTGCACCGGCACCGCATAGACGAGCGGCGCGATCAGCGGGTGGACCTTGGGCATCTCGATCGTCGCCATGCAGCCTTCGCCCGCTTCCGCCAGCCCTTCGGCGTCGGAAATCAGCACGATCTTGCCGCCGCGCGCGCGCACTTCCTGCATGTTGCTGACGGTCTTTTCGAACAGCGGGCCGGACGGGGCGAGCACAATCACCGGCACTGCCTCGTCGATCAGCGCGATGGGGCCGTGCTTCATTTCGCCGCTGGCATAGCCTTCGGCATGGATATAGCTGATTTCCTTCAGCTTCAGCGCGCCTTCCAGCGCCAGCGGATAATCCGGCCCGCGCCCCAGATAGAGCACGTCGCGTGCCGGCGCGATCAGGTGCGCCATGCCGGCAATCGCCTCGTCATAGGCAAGCGCTGCGTTGAGCGCGGCGGGCGCCTCGGTCAGGTGGTGGACGATCTCGCGCTCCTCGTCGCGGGTCATCCGGCCGCGCTTCACCGCCAGATGCGCGGCGAGCGCCGCCAGCACCGCCAGCTGGCAGGTGAACGCCTTGGTCGAGGCAACGCCGATCTCCGGCCCGGCATGGGTGGGCAGCAGCAGGTCCGCCTCGCGCGCCATGCTGCTGGTGGGCACATTGACGACGACGGCGATCTTCTGCCCCTCCGCCCGGGCATGGCGCAGTGCGGCGAGCGTGTCCGCCGTTTCGCCCGATTGCGAGATGAACAGGGCGAGGCCGCCCGGCTCCAGCACCGGGTCGCGATAGCGGAACTCGCTGGCCACATCGATGTCCACCGGCACGCGGGCGAATTGTTCGAACCAGTATTTGGCGACCATGCCGGCATAGAAGCTGGTGCCGCAGGCGACGATGGTGACGCGGTTGATGGTGGACAGGTCGAAATCCATCTGCGGCAGCGCGACCTGCTGCTCCACCGGGCGGATATAGCTGCGCAGCGTCTGCGCGACGACGGTGGGCTGCTCGAAAATCTCCTTCAGCATGAAGTGGCGATAGGGGCCTTTTTCCACCGCCGCGGCCGACACGCCGGAGCGCACGATCTCGCGCTCGACGGGGTTGTTGTCCCTGTCGAAAATCCGCGCGCCATCGCGGGTGATGACCACCCAGTCGCCCTCGTCCAGATAGGAAATGCGCTGGGTGAGGGGGGCAAGCGCCAGCGCGTCGGACCCCAGATAGGTCTCGCCCTCGCCATAGCCCACCACCAGCGGCGAGCCGAGCCGCGCGCCGATCAGCAGATCGGGATGCTGGCGAAACGCGATCGCCAGCGCAAAGGCACCGCGCAGGATGGGCAGCACCGCCTTCACCGCTTCCTCAGGCGTGGCGCCCGCCTCGACATGTTCGCTCACCAGATGTGCGACGATTTCGGTGTCGGTCTCGCTCTCGATGGTGCGGCCGCGCGCGAGCAGACCGTCACGCAGCGGCTTGAAATTCTCGATGATGCCATTGTGTACCAGCGCGACTTCGCCGGTCGCGTGCGGGTGGGCATTGTTGGCGGTCGGCGCCCCATGCGTGGCCCAGCGCGTGTGCGCGATGCCGATCGTGCCGGGGGCGGGGTTGCCGGCCAGTTCCTTCACCAGATGGTTCAGCTTGCCCGGCGCCCGGCGGCGCACCAGCGCGCCATCATGCACCGTGCAGACGCCGGCTGAATCATAACCGCGATATTCCATGCGGCGCAGGCCATCGACCAGCCGCTCCGCGACGTCTTCCTTACCGACGATACCGATGATTCCGCACATGGAGGGAAAGCCTTTTGCCTAGAGGATATAGGGAACGCGGATGCCCGGCATTTCGGCCGGAAAATCCTTGATGTTTCTTGTCACGAGAACGCGTCCGCGAATTTGGGCTGTGGCCAGGATGATGGCATCCATTGCCTTTAGGCTTCGTCGCTCACGCCGCAACGCCGCAGCGCGCCGGCCGACTTCCGCATCAACTTCGTCGATGCCAAAACCCGACAGCAGCACTTCGGCTCGTTTGAGACCGTCTCCTTCGCCTTTCGACATGACTTCTATCCAGACCACGCGGCTAATCCACGCACGCGAACCGAAATTTGTGGCACGATCAATTTCAGCCCGCGCCTGATCGAAACCGGCGAGCACATCAATCACGATGTTCGAATCGAACGTGAACCCGCTCACCGTGCGTTGGGACTTTTCGGTTCGGGATATCTGCCCGCCAGCATTTCCAGATAAATGCGACGCTGGCGATCATCCTCTTCATCGAAAAGGTCGGGAAACTCCGCCTTCACTTCTTCGTAATCATCGTCCCAATAACGCGTCCACGACGCGCGCTCCCGGCGCTGCCATGCCACCGAGTCGCCGATGTCCGTGCGGCCCTTCCAAGCACCGAAGCCGACTTCCAACCATTGCTTGTCGCCCGACAAAGCTGTTTCAGCGCGATAGCCTGCCACCGCCTCACGCAGCACGGCCGCGCGCGACTTGCCCTGCTCGGCGGCGAGCTGGTCGAGCCATCGGATGTCGTCATCGGGCAGGTCGGCGAGGATGCGCGTCATGATATCATGATATCATATCATGATATCGCGTCAAGCAAGTTAGCAAAATTGGATTGCTGCGCCGAGTTTAAGCGATGCGTGAGCGGCCCTCGTGAGATTAGCAACGGCATGCGCTTCAACCGCTAAAACCTGCCATGGCTCACCTGATCCAGGCGGCGACTCCAATATGTCGAGAAATTCGTCTGACTCTGGCTCAAAGCCCGCAGGAAGGTTCAAATATTTTGCCAACGCCTCACACTCGACCAGCAATTTTGCCGATGACCCAATCATCATACCTAACCCCGGCCTTTGAGGCTGTGTCCAGTCGACAATAACTTCGTCGAACGACTGAGGGACATAAAATCCTTCAGCATCGGAATGCATAATCAGATGTTGATAGGGTGGGGGCGCAACTCTCTTTTTGAAAATGCCCATGATGCCCTTGGATTTGGGATTTTCGATATATTGTTCATGTAATCGGTTAAATTTAATGTACACAGGATCTTCATTGTGGGTTCCATATTGTGTGGGCTGCGGGAGTCGTCTCTCCATGCTGAGGTAGGCAGCTAGTCTGCGTAAGGCATGTAAACTATTATATCCCCACATTTGAGCTTCGAAATATTCACCATGGGGCACCGTCCGTGGCTCGTTGTGGTGCGCTAGCCCGTTCGCGACCAAAACCTCATTGAGGTGATTGAATGGTTCATTCAACAGCTCTTCGTCTTCCTCGGCTTCAGCGAGGTTCTGAGCAGAAAGTCCCACTGCTACTGTTAGCCCCATAGTCTATTCCTTCCCCCCCTTCTTCCGCCGCATCGCCTCGTGGAACCGCGTCGCCCAGCCGGGCTTGGCCGATTGTTCGGGCCGCACCAGCCGCAGCTCGCCCGCCGCGACGTCCTTCGTCACCGCGCTTCCCGCACCGACGATCGCGTCCTCGCCAATGCTCACCGGGGCGACCAGCGCGCTGTTGGAGCCGATGAAGGCGCGCGCGCCGATGACGGTCTTGTATTTGAAATAGCCGTCATAATTGCAGGTGATGGTGCCCGCGCCGATATTCGCGCCCGCGCCCACCACGGCGTCGCCCAGATAGGTCAGGTGGTTGGCCTTGGCGCCCGCGCCCATCACCGTTTTCTTCACTTCAACGAAATTGCCGATCTTGGCCTTTTCCTCCAGCACCGTGCCGGGGCGCAGCCGCGCGAACGGGCCGATTTCGCACCCCGGCGCAATGCTGGCCCCCTCGATATGGCAGCAGGCGCGGATGGTGGCGCCATCGGCAATGGTCACGCCGGGGCCGAAAAACACGTTCGGCTCGATCACCACGTCGCGGCCGATTGCCGTGTCCCAGGCGAACCACACCGTGTCCGGCGCGATCAGCGTGGCGCCATCGGCCATCGCGGCCGCGCGCCGGCGCGCCTGCCATTCCCCTTCCAGCGCGGCCAGTTCGGCGCGGCTGTTGACGCCGGCCACCTCGAACGGGTCGGTCGTCACCACCGCGCAGCTGCGGCCATCGGCATTGGCGATGTTGACGATGTCGACCAGATAATATTCGCCGGCTGCATTGTCGTTGCCGACGCGGGCGAGCAGCGCGAACAGATCGTCCGCGCGCGCCGCCATCAGCCCGGAATTGCACAGCCGCACCGCGCGCTCGGCCTCGGTCGCGTCCTTGTGCTCCACCATCTTCACGATCCGGTCGCCCTCGGCGATCACCCGGCCATAGCGCAGCGTGTCTTCCGGCTCGAAGGCGAGCACCACCACTGCCGGTGCGTCCGCCGCATGCAGCCGGTCGATCATGCGCTGCATCGTCTCGGTGGAGACCAGCGGCACGTCGCCATAGAGAATCAGCACCGTGCCCGCAAAGCCGGCCAGCGCGCCTTCGGCCTGCTGCACGGCATGGCCGGTGCCCAGTTGCGGCTCCTGCACCGCCAGCGCCGCCCGGTCGCCCAGCGCGGCGGCCAGCTGATCGCGCCCGGCGCCCACCACCACCACCTTGCGCGCCGGCGACAGTGCCTCGACGCTGGCCAGCAGGTGCATCAGCATCGGCCGCCCGGCAATGGGGTGCAGCACCTTGTGCAGGTCTGATTTCATGCGGGTGCCCTTGCCGGCGGCAAGGACGATGGCGGCAACGGCGTCGGTCATGCGATACTCCCCGGCGCGCGGCCTGCCACGAACTTCTTGCCATTTCCACCCATTTGCGGGCACCCACGCGGGCGATGACGCTGCCTTTCGACATTGTCGGCTTCGATCTGGACGGGACCCTGCTCGACACGAGCGCGGACCTGGCCGCCGCCGTCAACCATGCGCTGGCGCTGGCCGGGCGGCCGCCGCTGTCGCCCGATCAGGTGAAGCCGATGATCGGCCTGGGCGCCAAGCATATGCTGGCCGAGGGGCTGGCCGCGACCGGCGGCGATCCGCCACAGGGGTTCCGCCCGCTCTACAAGGACATGCTGCGCTTTTACGAGGCGAATGTGGCGGTCGCGACCCGGCCCTATGACGGCGCACTGGCCGCGCTCGATACGCTCGCCGGGCAGGGGGTGAAGCTCGCCATCGTCACCAACAAGTTCGAAGCGCTGGCGGTGAAGCTGCTCGACGCGCTGGGCCTGATGCCGCGCTTCGGCACAGTGATCGGCGGCGACACGCTGGGGCCGGGCAATGCCAAGCCGAGCCCCGCGCCGATTCACACCATGATCGCGCGGCTGGGCGGCGGGCGCGCGGTGTTCGTGGGCGATTCGATCTATGACATGCAGGCCGCCCGCGCTGCCGGCATTCCGGCGATTGCGGTCAGCTTCGGCTTCATCCACGGCACGGTGGAGGAGCTGCGCGCCGATGCGGTGATCGACCATTATGACGCGCTGGTGCCGACGCTTGGGGCGCTGGGCTGAACCCTTATTGCGACGGTGCCAGCTTGGTGTTCAGCACCCAGCCGACATTGTCATTCTCGTCGGCGACTTCCCACCACAGCCCGTTCTTGTTGCCAGTGGGGTAGAGGATGGCGCCCGGCGGCAGGGTGCGGATGACCTTGGCGGTGCCGACCGGCGTCGCGCGCAATTGCACCGGCGCCTGCGCGGTGAAGGTCTTGGCCGGCGCGGCCTCTGCGGTCGCGGCGCCGCCCGGCTGCACCAGGCCCAGCTCGTTCACCATCTTCGAATAGGCCTGAATGAAGGCCAGCGTCACGATGCGGCCGATATCGGTATTTTCATAGCCGCCGCCGATGCCGCCCGCACCAATGCCGCCCGCGCCGAACAGGCCGCCCACGGCAAAGCCCGTATCCTTTTTCGCGGCATAGCCCTCGGTCACCGCCAGCGTTTCGGTGGTGCGCACATTGGTGATCGACAGCACCGTGTTCGCTTCCAGCTTGCGCGTGCGGATTCCGCCGATCAGCCCGCCCAGCGGCCCGCCGACAACGGCACCCACCACGCCCGCGCCGCCGCCGCCGCTGACATTGGCATCGGCGCCCTGAATTTCGGCGACCAGCACATAGTCCGCCGCCTTGATCTGGCCCTGGCCGACATTGGAGCGGCGCTGCAGCCCCAGATTGCTGCCGATCGCGCGTTCCTGTTCGGCGGCGTTCAGCCCGGCGCCGCGATCCACCAGGTTGAAACAGCCCGATCGCTGGACCAGCACTTTCAGCAGCTTGGACGGCGGCGCCAGATTATTCTGCGTCCACGGGAAGGGATCGTCACCGTCGCGGATCGAGATGGTGCCCAGCTTCCTCGTGCAGCGCGGCACGTCGTTGGCGAGCTGTTCCTGCAGCTTCTGACCGCTCGACGGTTTGGCGAGCTTTTGCGCGGCGAGCGGTGACAGTGGCAGCACGGCCAGCGTAGCGGCGGCGAACAGGATCGGTCGGTGCAGTGATCTGGGCATCATGGTCCCCCCGTTTCGGTGCGGACAATAGCGCAAATTCGGCAGCGATAGAATGGGATTCGGTGCGCCGCCGGGTGCGCGCGCTGACCGGGCGGCCTTGTCTCATCGCCCCCTTTGTCACGCCGGGGCCATGCTGCTATGCGCAGCCGCATCCGCAACAGCTGAGACGCCCGTGACCCCGCTTTCGCACATCCGCAATTTTTCGATCATCGCGCATATCGACCATGGCAAGTCGACGCTGGCCGACCGGCTGATCCAGGTGACGGGCGGGCTCAGCGAGCGCGAAATGTCCGAGCAGGTGCTCGACAATATGGATATCGAGAAGGAACGCGGCATCACCATCAAGGCGCAGACGGTGCGCCTCAACTATCGGGCGAGCGACGGCGAAACCTATACGCTTAACCTGATGGACACGCCGGGCCACGTCGATTTCGCCTATGAGGTTAGCCGCAGCCTGGCCGCGTGCGAGGGCGCGCTGCTCGTCGTCGATGCGGCGCAGGGCGTGGAGGCGCAGACGCTCGCCAATGTCTATCAGTCGATCGAGCATGACCATGAGATCGTGCCCGTCATCAACAAGATCGACCTGCCCGCCGCCGAGCCTGACAAGGTGAAGGCCGAGATCGAGGAAGTGATCGGGCTTGACGCATCGAATGCGGTGCTGACCAGCGCCAAGTCCGGCATCGGCATCGACGCGGTGCTGGAAGCAGTGGTCAAGCGCATCCCGCCGCCCAAGGGCGATGCCACCGCGCCGCTCAAAGCGATGCTGGTCGACAGCTGGTACGACCCCTATCTGGGCGTTGTCATTCTGGTGCGGGTGATGGCGGGCGTGCTCAAAAAGGGCCAGCAGATCACCTTCATGCAGGCGGGTACCCAGCATCTGGTCGACCGGGTCGGCTGCTTCCGCCCCAAGATCGAGCAGCTGACCGAGCTTGGGCCGGGCGAGATCGGCTTCATCACCGCGCAGATCAAGGAAATCGCGCAGACCCGCGTCGGCGACACCATCACCGATGCCAAGCGCCCGGCGGCCGAGCCGCTGCCCGGCTTCAAGGAAGTGCAGCCGGTGGTGTTCTGCGGGCTGTTCCCGGTCGATGCCAATGATTTTGAGAAGCTGCGCGATTCGATCGGCAAGCTCAGGCTCAACGACGCCAGCTTCAGCTTCGAGATGGAGACGTCCGCGGCCCTCGGCTTCGGCTTCCGCTGCGGCTTTCTGGGGCTGCTCCACCTGGAAATCATCCAGGAGCGGCTGACGCGCGAATATGATCTGGACCTGATCACCACGGCCCCGTCGGTGGTGTACCGGCTGGAGCTGACCCATGGCGGCGGCGAGATGGAGCTGCACAACCCCGCCGACATGCCCGACCCCAACCGGATCGAGACGATTGCCGAGCCGTGGATCGAGGCAACCATCTATTGCCCCGACGAATATCTGGGCAGCATTTTGAAGCTGTGCCAGGACCGGCGCGGCATCCAGAAGAACCTCACCTATGTCGGCGGGCGCGCGCAGGTGACCTATGAACTGCCGCTCAACGAAGTGGTGTTCGATTTCTATGACCGGCTGAAAAGCATCAGCCGGGGCTATGCCAGCTTCGATTATCACCAGATCGGTTACCGGGAGGGCGATCTGGTGAAGATGAGCATCCTCGTCAACAACGAGGCCGTAGATGCGCTCAGCATGATCGTCCACCGCTCCGCCGCCGAGGCGCGCGGGCGCCACATGTGCGAGCGGCTGAAGGACCTGATCCCGCGCCACCTGTTCAAGATTCCGATCCAGGCGGCCATCGGCGGCAAGGTGATCGCGCGCGAAACGATTGCGGCGCTGAGGAAGGACGTGACCGCCAAATGCTATGGCGGCGATGCGACACGCAAGCGCAAGCTGCTGGAAAAGCAGAAAGAGGGCAAAAAGCGGATGCGCGAGTACGGCTCGGTCAGCATTCCGCAGGAAGCGTTCATTGCCGCGCTGCGGATGGGGGATGCGGCCTGACGCTGCGGCGAGCGGTGGCTTTTGCCCCTCGCCTTGCGCGGGGCGGGCGGGTATAGCGGTGCGCGGTGGGGGCGCTGATTGCACAGGAGTAACGCGCATGGCCGACACCGCCCCCCCCAAGAAAGCCGCCCCCGCACCCGACGCCGCAACTCAGGCGGGCGAGGCCATTGGCGCCCAGCTGAAGACCGCCGGTGCGCAGGTTCGCGCCTCTGCCGAGCGGATGACGGCAACCGGCACCGAACTGGGGATGCGGCTGCTCGACCAGGCCGAGGAAAATACGCGCCAGGCCTTTGTCGCCATGCGCGCCGCCGCGCAGGCCCGCGACATGAGCGAGGTGATGCGCATTCAGGGCGATTATCTGCGCGATCAGGCCAATCGCGCGATGTCGCAGGCCAGCGAAATCGGCGAGATGGTTGCCGGGCTGGGCCGCGACACGCTGGCGCAGCTGACGCCGAAGGACTGATCCGGGCGGCGCCCTTTACCGCTGACAGCGGGGCGGGGCGCCGCTATCAACGGTGGCATGTTCAGATGGCTGACCCCGCTGCTGATTGTGCTCGCCGCGCTGGTTGCCCCGCCTGTCGCAGCGCGGGCCGGGGATGCGCCCCGCCCGCCGTTGGTGCTGGCGGCGGCGAGCCTGCGCGAGGTGCTGACCGAGGCGGCCGATGCCTGGGCGCGGGCGGGCCATCCGCGCCCGGTGCTGTCATTCGCGGCTTCCTCCGCACTGGCGCGGCAGGTGGCGGGCGGGGCGGCGGCGGACCTGTTCATGTCGGCTGATGTCGAATGGATGGATGATGTCGCGCGGCGCGGGCTGATTGTGCCGGGCACGCGCGCTGAACTCGCCGGCAATGCGCTGGTGCTGGTGGGCAAGCCCGGCAGCGCCCGGGTGGACCCGGGCAACCGGCGCGCGCTCGCTGCCCTTCTCGCGTCAGGCCCGCTGGCGCTGGCCGATCCGGCTGGTGTTCCCGCCGGCCGCTATGCCGAGGCGGCGCTACGCCATCTGGGCGTGTGGGATGGCGTTGCGCCGCGCATCGTGCGGGCGGAAAATGTCCGCGCGGCGCTCGCGCTGGTGGAGCGCGGGGCGGCACCGCTCGGCATCGTCTATGCAACCGATGCGCGGGTGGCCGCCGTCGGCGTGATCGCCACCTTCCCGCCCGCCAGCCACCCGCCCATCCGCTATCCGGTCGCGCGGCTGAAGGCGGGGACGGGCAGCGATGCCGAGGGGTTCCGCCGCTTTCTGCTGTCGCGCGGCGGCCAGGCGATTTTCGCGCGGCACGGCTTCACGCGCTAGATGCTGAGCGCGGCCGAGCTTTCGATTGTCGCGCTCACGCTGAAAGTGGGGGTGGCGGCGCTGGCGCTGGCGCTGCCGGTCGCGTTTGCGCTGGCCTGGCTGCTCGCCCGCGCGACCTTTCCGGGCAAGATGCTGGTCGATGCGCTCGTTCATCTGCCGCTGGTGCTGCCACCGGTGGTGACGGGCTGGCTGCTGCTGATCGCCTTTGCGCCGGCGGGGCCGGTGGGCGGCTGGCTGCAGGGCTGGTTCGGCATCAGCCTGATCTTCAAATGGACGGGCGCGGCGCTGGCCAGCGCGGTGATGGCGCTGCCGCTGATGGTGCGCGCGATCCGCCTGTCGATCGAGGCGGTCGATCAGCGGCTGGAGCAGGCCGCGCGCACGCTGGGCGCGGGGCGCTGGCGGGTGTTCGCCACGGTCACCCTGCCGCTCAGCCTGCCCGGCGTACTGGCGGCGATGGTGCTAGGCTTTGCCCGCTCGATCGGCGAGTTCGGCGCGACCATCACCTTCGTCTCCAACGTGCCGGGCGAGACCGAAACGTTGCCGCTCGCCATCTACAGCGCGCTGCAGGCGCCCGGCGGGGAGGCGGCGGTGCTGCGGCTGGCGATCATCTCCACGGTGCTGGCGGTGGCTGCGCTGGTCGCGTCCGAAGCGCTGGCGCGGCGGCAGGGGCGGGGGCTGCATGTCCTTTGATGTGGACATTGCCGCGCCGGTCGGCGGGCGCGAGATTGCCTGCGCCTTCACCGCCGGGCCGGGCTGCACCATCCTGTTCGGCCCGTCGGGCGCGGGCAAGACCAGCATCCTGAACATGATCGCCGGGCTGCGCCGGCCCGCGCGCGGCCATGTGATCGTCGGCGGCGAGGTGCTGTTCGATGCGGCGCGCGGCATCGATCTGCCCGCCGAGCAGCGTGGCGCGGGCTATGTGTTTCAGGACGACCGGCTGTTTCCGCACCGGCGCGTCGCCGCCAATCTGGATTATGGCGCGGGCCGCGCGGGCAGCGGCGGGATGGACCGGGCCGCGGTGATCGACCTGCTGGGCCTGGGCGGCCTGCTCGACCGCTGGCCGCGCGCGCTTTCCGGCGGGGAGGCGCGGCGGGTGGCGATTGGCCGCGCGCTCCTCTCCAACCCGCGTTTTCTGCTGCTCGACGAGCCGCTCGCCTTTCTCGACCGCGCCCGGCGCGACGAGATCATCGCCGCCATCGAGCGGCTGCGCGACAGCCTCGCACTCCCCATCCTGATGGTGACGCACGACGCCGACGAAGCCGCCAGGCTCGGCACGCAGGTGGTGCGGGTGGCGCGTTAGGGCGCGACCCTTGCCCAACGCCCCGCACAAGCCTAGCGTTTGTTGCAATCGGGGGAGGGGCAGCATGATGACCAAGGTTGGATCGCGCGTGGCGATTCTGTTGCCGCTCTGGGCGCTGGCCAGTGCGCAGTCCGCGCCATACGCGCAACCGGCGGCCCCGGCACCCTCTGTGAACCCCGTCCTGCCCGCGAAGACGCCGGTCAGGGTGAAGCTGCTGAGCGCGCTCGGCTCGAAGATCAGCAAGATCGATCAGCATTTCCCCATCGAACTGGCAGAGCCAGTGACGGTGGATGGCGTTGCGCTGCTGCCCGCCGGCATCCGCGGTGAGGGCGAAGTGGTGCACGCCGCCCGCGCCCGCTGGGGCGGCAAGCCCGGCGAGTTGATCCTTGCGGTGCGCTTCCTGCAGTGCGGCGCGGTGCGCGTGCCGATTGGCCGCTTTCGCTATGCAGAGGCCGGCAAGTCGCGCTCGGGCGAGGCAATGGCCGCCAGCCTGGTGTTGACGCCGGCGGTGTTTCTGGTCGCCGGTGGCGAGGTGAACGTGCCCGCCGGCACCCTGGCCGATGCGCAGACCGTGGCCGATACGGCCCTGCCCATGACGGCCGGCGCGCCCTGCCCGGCGGCCCCATAGACCATAAGAACCGTTTCAACAGGAGAGAGAGACTATGCGCTTTGCCGTCATTGCCCTGGCCGCCAGCCTGGCTGCCGCCCCGATCGCGCTCGCCCAGACCGCGCCGGCGCCGATCAAGACCAAGTCGGGCGAGGTCGGCGCGGCGCCGGCCGACAAGGGGCAGATCGTGTTTTTCCGCCCCGGCTCGATCTTCGGTGCCGCGCTGGGCTGCACCGTGCGCGAGGGGGAAGGCGACGCGAAGAAGCAGGTCGCGCGGCTCGGCTCGGGCAAATATTTCGTGGTCACCGCCACGCCCGGCAAGCACCAATATTATACCGAAGGCGAAGCCAAGGACCGGCTCAACCTGGAGATCGAACCCGGCGAAACCTATTTCGTGAAGTGCAATATCGGCATGGGTGTGGTCGCGGGCCGCGCCAACCTGTCTCCGTCCGACCGCGCGACCTTTGAGAAGAAGGCAAAGGGCCTGAAGCTGTGGAGCGGCGGCGACAAGGACGATAAGGATGCGCCCGACGACAAGGCGAAGCCCGCCAGCTGACAACCGAACCACAATCGCCCGTCCCGCAGGCGGAAGGGGCTGTGCGGTTTGTCGCAACCATCGCGCCGCCAGAAATGAAAATCGCCGCCCGGAGCATCCCCCGGGCGGCGATTTCTTTGTCCGGCGTGCCGGCCGCGCGATTACTGGTTCAGATAATCGCCGGCATCGGCATCGGTGCCGTGGCCCGAGGAGACGACCTCGGCCAGCGGGTCCTGCCCGGCGCCGCTTGAATCGCGCGGGCTGCGCGCGAGTTCGGCGGCGAGTTCTTCGGCCGCGGAATCGGGCGCGATGATCATCGCGTCGTTCATCCGCCGCTGGGCAACCCGCAGCGCCGCATCACGCGACGAGGCAGCAACGCGCAGGCGGTTCATGCCGGCACCCGTGCCCGCCGGGATCAGCCGGCCGACGATCACATTTTCCTTCAGGCCGATCAGCATGTCCTGCTTGCCCTGAACGGCGGCCTCGGTGAGGACGCGCGTGGTCTCCTGGAACGACGCTGCCGAAATGAAGCTGCGCGTCTGGAGCGAGGCCTTGGTGATGCCGAGCAGCACCGGCTTGCCGTGTGCGGGCTGCTGGCCCGGCGCGAGCTTGGCGTTCACTTCGTCCATTTCCTCGCGGTCGACCTGTTCGCCGGCCAGCAGCGTGGTGTCGCCGCCATCGGTGATCTCAACCTTCTGCAGCATCTGGCGAACGATCACCTCGATGTGCTTGTCGTTGATCTTCACGCCCTGCAAGCGATACACTTCCTGGATTTCCGAGACCAGATATTCGGCCAGCGGCTCGATGCCCAGCACTTCCAGAATGTCGTGCGGGTCGGGGCTGCCGCCGATCAGATTGTCGCCGCGCTTGACGTAATCGCCTTCCTGCACGTCGATGACCTTCGACTTGGGGATCAGATATTCGACCACCTCGCCGCCATCCTCGGGCTGGATGCCGATCTTGCGCTTGGCCTTATAGTCCTTGCCGAACACCACGCGGCCGGAAACCTTGGCGATGATGGCATTTTCCTTGGGCTTGCGCGCTTCGAACAGCTCGGCAACGCGCGGCAGACCGCCGGTGATGTCGCGCGTCTTGGCGGCTTCGCGGCTGACGCGGGCCAGGATGTCGCCCGGCGACACCGTTGCGCCGTCCTCCACCGACAGCGTCGCGCCGGCGGCGAGCATGTAGCGGCCGGCCTCGCCCGATGCCGCGTCGAGCAGGGTCAGGCGCGGGCGCAGATCCTCCTTCGACTTCGACGTAGCGCGATATTCGATCACCACGCGCTGGGTGATGCCGGTCGCTTCGTCGGCCTGCTCGGCCATGGTCTTGCCGTCGATCAGGTCCTGATACTTCACCACGCCCGGATTTTCGGTGATCACCGGCATGGTGAAGGGGTCCCACTCGGCCAGCCGGTCGCCCTTGGCCACGCTCGCGCCATCGTCGAACATGACATAGGCGCCGTAGGGCAGGCGGTGCACCGCGCGCTCGCGGCCTTCGGCGTCGATGATCGCCAGTTCGCCCGAACGGCTGAGCACCACGCGCCGGCCACGCTGGTCGACGATGATGCGCAGGTCACGATATTCGATCGTGCCGTCGGTATTGGCTTCCAGGT
Source organism: Sphingomonas sp. (assembly GCF_019746015.1). Taxonomy (GTDB): domain Bacteria; phylum Pseudomonadota; class Alphaproteobacteria; order Sphingomonadales; family Sphingomonadaceae; genus Sphingomonas. The sequence continues at coordinate 46,712 of NZ_JAIESM010000013.1, forward strand.
TCGACTGCTCGTTCAGCTGCGCCGCGCCGCCGATGTGGAAGGTGCGCATCGTCAGCTGGGTGCCCGGCTCGCCGATCGACTGGGCGGCAATGACGCCCACCGCTTCGCCGATATTCACCGGGGTGCCGCGGGCCAGATCGCGCCCATAGCATTTCGCGCAGACGCCGACCTTGGTTTCGCAGATCAGCGGGCTGCGGATCTTCACCGACTGGATGCCCATCTTCTCGATCGCGGCGACCATCGGCTCGTCGAGCAGCGTGCCGGCGGCAATCGCCACTTCGCCCGACTTGCCCTCGACAATGTCCTCCGCCGTGGTGCGGCCCAGAATGCGCTCACCGAGCGAGGCAATGGTCGAGCCGCCCTGGACGATGGCCTTCATCTCCAGCGCGCGGCTGGTGCCGCAGTCGATTTCGGAGACGACGCAGTCCTGGCTCACATCGACCAGACGGCGGGTGAGATAGCCCGAATTCGCCGTCTTCAGCGCGGTGTCGGCCAGGCCCTTGCGGGCGCCGTGGGTCGAGTTGAAATATTCAAGAACGGTCAGGCCTTCCTTGAAGTTCGAGATGATCGGCGTTTCGATGATCTCGCCCGAAGGCTTGGCCATCAGCCCGCGCATGCCGGCTAGCTGCTTGATCTGCGCCTGCGAACCGCGCGCGCCCGAGTGCGCCATCATGTAGATCGAGTTGATCGGCTTTTCGCGGCCCTTCATCGGGCCGTCTTCATAGCGCCGCACCGCCTTGA
>NZ_JAIESM010000017.1 GCF_019746015.1 Sphingomonas sp.
GGCACCGAAGGCGTGCGCTTCTGGACCAAGACCAAGACGGTGACCCAGCGCTGGCCCGATGGCGGCGGCGACGGCTCAAACGCGTTCGTCATCCCGACGATGGGCTAGGGTTGGTTTTGGGCGGGCGTTGGCCCGTTTCGGTCAGCGCGCCTTTGGCGGAACGGCCGAAGTGCGCGCTAAACGCCAGCCCGCCCGGTTTCAACGAAACGTCTGTACGACCACAATCTCACCCACGATGGCCGCGTTGAAGGCGTCCAGCTCCTCGGCCGGTATCCAATATTCCTGATGGGCCGTGCCGCCGGCGATTTGGACGTCGAATTGGTCCAGATAGTCTTTGCGAACCTCGAAACGGGTGACGAAGCCCACGCCGCTGGCGGGCACGTTCCAGTCCCGGGCGATCTTTACCGCATAATCTTCGGTCGTGACGGGATAGAAGATTGGTTGTTCGGCCAATCGCGGTGGAAACGCCCGCATTCCCAGTTGTTCGATCAGCGCCAGCTCCTCGGGGCCCACGGGCCGCCACAAGGTGATCGTTTGATTGCTCATGGCATTTCTTCGCCCTGATCTCCGCGCCGCCCTGGCGCTCGCAGCTACAGCGCCTCGACCACGTCGGGCATGCCCTGGGGGGCGGGGGTGTCGTCGTTGAGCAGCGACCAGCCGGTCGGCCCCAGCACTTCGAGCGGGCGGTAGCGCGCCTTGTACGACATGCGCGGGCTGCCCTTCACCCAATAGCCCAGATACACATAGGGCAGGCCGACCGCATGCGCGCGGGTGATATGGTCGAGGATGACGAAGCTGCCCAGCCCCGGCCGCGCGTCATGGTCGGCATCGAAGAAGCTGTAGATCATCGACAGGCCGTCTGCCTGCTGGTCGGTAAGGCACGCCCCCACCAGCCGCCCGCGCCGCCCGCCCGATGAAGGCTCGCGATATTCGATGACGTGCGACTGGACCGGGCTCTGCTCGATCATGTCGGCATAATCGGCCTCGTCCATATTGGTCATGCCGCCGCCCGGGTGGCGGCTGTTCAGATAGCGGCGCAGCAGGTCATATTGCTCGTCGGTGGCCCAGGGCGGACAGGCGCTGACTTCGAGATCGGCATTGCGGCGGATCAGCCGGCGCTGCGTCTGGTTGGGGGTGAAGCCGCCCGTCACCACCCGCACCGACACACAGGCGGAGCAGCCCGCGCAGCTGGGGCGATAGGCGACCGACTGGCTGCGGCGGAACCCGATCCGGCCGAGCGCATCGTTCAGCTCGCCGGCATGCGGGCCGGACAGTTCGGTGAATACCTTGCGTTCCAGCCGGCCGGGCAGATAGGGGCAGGGCGACGGGCTCGTCACGAAGAAGCGGGGAAATCGAAATGGCGCCGTCACCGCATATGCCCTCTGATTCGGCCTGGCACCCCGTCGTCTGCGGCTGCCATCTGCGCGCAAATATTAACCGCGCCGCGTTTGTTGAAAAGGCCGTTCACCAACAATGCGGCACCACCTCGAAAAAATGCCGGGGATGACGCGGGCGCACGCCCCGGCGGCTCAGCCCAGCTCGATCAGATTGGCTTCATAGCCGCCCGCGCGCACCGCCTCGATCAGCCGGTCGAGATGTGCGCGGTCGCGGGTTTCGCACTCGATCTCGGTGATCAGCCCCTTGGCCGGCAGCGTGGTGAACACGCGCTGGTGGTATACCTCCATGATGTTCACGCGCTCCTCGTCGAAGATGCGGAACAGCTTGAACAGCGCGCCCGGCTGATCCTGCAGCCGCACGCGCAGCCGCGCCAGCCGGCCCGAGCGCGCGAGATCGCGCAGCAGCACATTGGCGAGCAGGCGCGTGTCGATATTGCCGCCGCACAGCACCAGCCCCACCGTGCGCCCGGCGAATCGCGCCGGATGCTCGATCAGCGCGGCAAGGCCGGCGGCGCCCGCGCCCTCCACCACCGTCTTTTCGATCTGGACGAGCAGCGACACCGCCTTTTCCAGGCTGCGTTCGCTGACCAGCACGATTTCGTCGACCAGCTCGCTCACCATGCGCGCGGTCAGCTGGCCCGGCTCCTTCACCGCAATGCCTTCGGCCAGCGTGTCGCCGGCGCAGGCCATCTGCGTGCCGTTGATGCGGTTGTACATGGAAGGGAACAGCTCCGCCTCCACGCCCACCACCGCGATCGGGTGGCCCCAGCTGCGTGCAACGGTCGCCATCCCGCTGATCAACCCGCCGCCGCCAATGGGGGTGACGAACATGTCGATGTCGGGCGCGTCCTCCAGCATTTCGATGGCGGTGGTGCCCTGGCCGGCCACGATGCGCGCATCGTCGAACGGGTGGACGAAGGTCAGCCCCTCGGCGCGCTCCACCTCGCGGGCATGGGCGTAGGCATCGTCAAAGGTTTCACCGTGCAGGATGACCCGCGCGCCATGCCCCTGCGTCTGCGTCACCTTCACGATCGGCGTCGGGCGCGGCATCACGATGGTGGCGGGCACCCCCAGCCGGTGCGCGTGATAGGCCAGGCCCTGGGCATGGTTGCCGGCCGATGCCGCGATCACGCCCGGCGTGCCCGCGGGCAGCTGCAGCAGCGTGTTGAGCGCGCCGCGCTCCTTGTAAGCAGCGGTGAACTGGTGGTTTTCGAACTTCAGATAGACTTTGGCGCCGGTCAGTTCGGAAAGCGTGCGGCTGAACAGCGTCGGCGTGCGCACGATTGCGGGTGCGATGCGCGCATGGGCGGCGCGGATATCGTCAATGGTCACGGCGGGCGACAGGGCAAGCTCGGTCATGGAAATCGGGCCTAGACCATCTGGCGCGGCGGGGGAACTGGGCTTATGCGCCTATCCCCATGGCAAGACTTTCCTTCCTGGGACTGGGGGTGATGGGTGCCCCGATGGCGCGGCACCTGGCCGGGGCCGGGCACGAGGTGACCGTCTATAACCGCACGCGGGGAAAGGCGGAGGCCTGGGTCGCGGCGCATGGCGGGGAGGTCGCGGCAACGCCGGCAGCGGCGGCACAAGGGGCAGCGGCCGTGTTCGCCTGTGTCGGCCGGGACGAGGATCTGGCCGCCGTGACGCTGGGCACCGAAGGGGCGTTCGCCACGATGGCACCGGGTGCGCTGTTTGTGGACCACACCACTGTTTCGGCAACGCTCGCCCGCCGGCTGGCGCAGGAAGGCGCGGCGCGCGGGCTGCATGTGGTCGACGCGCCGGTTTCTGGCGGGCAGGCGGGGGCCGAGAATGGCACGCTGTCGATCATGTGCGGCGGCACGGCGGAGGCGCTGGCGATGGCGACGCCGCTGATGCAGGCCTATGCCGCGCGCATCGTGCATGTCGGCGCGGCGGGCGCCGGCCAGCAGACCAAGATGGTCAACCAGATCGCGATTGCCGGCGTGCTGGGCGGCTTGGCCGAGGCACTGCGCTTTGCCCAGAAGTCGGGGCTGGACCTTGACCGGGTGCTGGAGGCGGTGTCGGGCGGCGCCGCGCAAAGCTGGCAGATGGTCAACCGCTGGCCGACCATGGCCGAGGACCGGTTCGACTTCGGCTTTGCGATCGACTGGATGCGCAAGGATCTGGGGCTTGCGCTCGATGAGGCGCGCGCCAACGGGGCGGTGCTGCCGGTCGCGGCGCTGATCGACCAATTCTATGCCGAGGTGCAGCAGATGGGCGGTGGCCGGCAGGATACCAGCGCGCTGGTGAGGAGGCTGAAATGATCGATCGCATCCGGCGCGGGCTGTTCGGGCTGTGCGCGGCTCTGGTGGCGCTGGCGGCGGCGCCGGCGCTGGCCGATGCGCTGGTCGATAATGTCGATGGGGTCACGCTCGATGCCGACGGCAAGGTGATGCGCTTCACCGGCATCCTGATCGGCGTCGATGGCCGCGTCGTGCGGCTGCTGAAGGATGGCGACAAGCGCCCCGACCGGCTGGACTGGCGCGCCGATCTGCGCGGCCGCACGGTGATGCCGGGCTTTGTCGACGCGCATGGCCATGTGCTGGAGCTGGGCTTCCGCGCCATGGAGCTCGACCTGTCCGACACCCGCTCGCTTGACGAGGCCAAGGCGCGCATCGCCGCCTATGCCGCTGCCAATCCGGAGCGGAAATGGATTTTGGGCGGTGGCTGGAATCAGGAGAAATGGGGGCTTGGCCGCTTCCCGACCGCCGCCGACCTGGACGCGGTGGTGGGCGATCGGCCGGTGTGGCTGGCGCGTGCCGATGGCCATGCCAGCTGGGCCAATTCGGCAGCGATGGCAGCAGCCGGGGTGACCGCCAAGAGCGTGTCGCCCCCCGGCGGCCGCATCGAGATGGAGGGGCCGCGCCCGGCCGGCGTCTTCGTCGATGCCGCGCAAGACCTGGTGCAGAAAGCGGTGCCCAAGCCGCTGCCCAAGGAGCGCGATGTCGCCTTCCGCAAGGCGCAGGACATGCTGCTGTCGTTCGGCATCACCGCCACCGCCGACATGGGCACCAGCGTGGATGACTGGCTGGCGCTGCGCCGCGCGGGCGATGCCGGCGCGCTGCGGATGCGGGTGATGAGCTATGGCGCCGGCATCGAGGACACGGTGCGCATCGGCGCCACCGGCCCCACCCCCTGGCTTTATGCCGGTCGGCTGCGGCTGGTGGGGGTGAAGCTTTATGCCGATGGCGCGCTCGGTTCGCGCGGCGCGTGGCTGAAGGGCGCTTACGCCGATGCGGCCGGCCAGCAGGGCGCCGGATTCATGGCCGATGACGTGATCCGCAACCTGATGAGCCGCGCGGCGATGGACGGCTATCAGGTTGCCGTCCACGCGATCGGTGACCGCGCCAATGCGCAGGTGCTCGACGCGATCGCCGAACTTGCCCCCACTTATGGCGGCGACCGGCGCTGGCGGATCGAGCATGCGCAGATCGTCGACCCGGCCGATATCGCCAAATTTGGCGCGCATGGCGTGATCGCGTCGATGCAGCCGGTGCACCAGACCAGCGACCGGACCATGGCCGAAGCCCGGCTGGGGCCGGAGCGGCTGACCGGTGCCTATGCCTGGGCGACGATGCTGAAGGTGGGCGGCCGGCTGGCCTTTGGCACCGATTATCCGGTGGAAAGCCCCGATCCCTTTGCCGGCTGGGCGGCCGCGTTCACCCGCACCGATGCCGATGGCCAGCCCTATGGCGGGTGGCAGGCCCAGGAACGGCTGACCCGCGAACAGGCCTGGTGGGCCTATACCCAAGGGGCCGCCTATGCCGGCTTTGCCGAAGCGCAGTTCGGCCGGCTGGCGCCGGGGCAATATGCCGATTTCATCGTGCTGCGCGGCGATCCCCTGCTCGCCAGCCCCGGCGACCTGCGGGGCATGAAGGTGGAGGAAACCTGGCTGGCCGGCACCAAGGTGTGGCAGCGGCGGTGACAACGGTCGATTTTCCCGACCTGTTCGAGGTGATTCGGTCGGATCGCCACGCGCGCGACCCTTGGGGCAGGCCAGTTGGCTCAAGGTTGCGATAACTTAACGAACATGACGACTTTTTGGAGTTAATCTTACAAGCTGATAATGAATGTGTTTTTGCGGCCATGGCAATGGCGGCCGCGTTGGTTGGCGCGTATGCATACGTATTTCTACCTGACAGCGTTGGACAAAGCCGCTCAGTTCGGGCATTGGCGCGCCTCGCAATCGATTGCAGATGCTTTGATTGCCCGCGAAACTATATTATTTCGTAATCGCAATGAACGCTCGGTCGCGTTGTTGGCAGGGCGCTCCGGCCGTGTTTTCTTTTCGCAAGCCAGGCGCCCATCGGGACGTTGCCCGGCTGACCGAAAAGAGGATGCGTCCATGCGGCGTTGCTTAAGGGAGGGAGGCTTAATCGGGGCGACAGGACACTCGTCTACGGAGTAGAATTGGTGCACGTTCATATCGTTGATGACGAACCCGAACTGTTGACGTCGCTGTCGGTTATTCTGCGGCGGGCCGGGCATGAAGTGACTTGTTTTTCAAACGCCCGCGCGTTTCTTGCCGTGGCGCGTGACCTCACTCCCGGCTGCGTTCTTCTCGACCTGCATCTGCCGGATATCAATGGCCTGACAGTGCAGCGGGAGCTGGTGCGCATGGATTGCGGCCATGCGGTCATCCTGCTGACCGGCGTAGGGGAAATCCCGGACGCGGTCAGCGCGATGCGCGCCGGCGCGCTCGATTTCATTCGCAAGCCCTATCGCGCGGCCGAGTTGCTCGAGGCGGTAACGCATGCTGAGCAGGCGGTGGCCGCCTATGCCGAAAAGCGCGCGCGCGCCCAGCGTTTTGCCGCGCTCAACAAGCTGTCCACCCGGGAGCGCGAAGTGCTGTCGGCGCTGGCCGGCGGCGGCCCCAGCAAGACGGTGGCCTATGATCTGGGCATCAGCGTGCGCACGGTTGAAATGCATCGCGCGAACATTCTGAAGAAGCTCGACGTGCCCAATATCGGCGCCGCGCTGCTGATGGCGCAGGCGGGCGCCATGCTCAGCAGCTGACCAGCCCGGTCGTGTCGAGCGCAGCGCGCACCTGCTCCGCCAACTCGGCCCGGCGATAGGGTTTGCGCAGGATCCGCGGTGCCCCATCTGCACCGTCGCCCGGCAGCTTGCGCTGGTCGGCATAGCCCGAGGTAAACAGCAGCTTCAGCTCCGGCCGCAATTTCAGCGCCATCGCGGCCAGCGCAGTGCCATCCACCCCGCCCGGCATCACGATGTCGGTGAAGAGCAGGTCGATGGGATGATCGGTTTCGATCATCGTCATTGCCTCGCGCCCGTCGGCCGCGGTCGTTACCGAATAGCCCAGGCCGCGCAACAGGGTGCAGACATGGCTGCGCACCAGGGGATCGTCTTCCACCACCAGAACCGATTCGACGCCGCTGGGCATGACGGTGCTCGACGTCTTGCGCGGCGCCGGCGGCTGCCGCTTGGCGCGCGGCAGATAGATGGTCACGGTCGTGCCGCGACCCAGCGCCGAATCGATCGTTACTGTGCCGCCCGACTGCTTGGCAAAGCCATAGACCATCGACAGCCCCAGCCCGGTGCCCTTGCCGACCTCCTTGGTGGTGAAGAAGGGATCGAACGCGCGCTGGGCGATTTCGCGGCTCATCCCGCTGCCGCTGTCGGCAACCGAAATCGCGACATAGTCACCCGGGTCAGTGCCATCGGCCGCCTGCTCCAGCCCGCTGTCATGCGAGATGTTGGCCGTTTCGATCACCAGTCGCCCGCCCGTCGGCATCGCGTCGCGCGCATTGAGCGCCAGGTTGAGCAGCGCGACTTCCAGCTGCCCCGGATCGGCAAGTGCCGGCCAGGTATCGCCCGCCAGCTGCAGCTCGATCTGCACCCGTTCGGAGAGGGTGCGGCGCAACAGATGCCCCATGCCCTGGATCAGGTCGCAGCAGTTGATGCTGCGCGGCAGCAGCTTCTGGCGGCGCCCGAACGACAACAGGCGATTGGTCAGTTCGGCGCCACGTTCGGCCGCGCTCATCGTCATCTTGGCCAGGATGCCCAGGTCGGGATCGTCGCTGGCGATTGCAGTCATTGCCTCGGCATTGCCCAGGATGACGGTGAGCAGATTGTTGAAGTCATGCGCCAGCCCGCCGGTCAACTGGCCGACCGCTTCCAGCTTCTGTGCCTGACGCAGCTGTTCGTCGAGCTCGCGCCGCTCGGTGATGTCGACCATCGAGCCGATCACGCGCACCGCCTCGCCGGTCTCGTTACGGATCACGAACCCGCGATCCATGATCGTTGCCACCGAGCCATCGGCGCGGGTGAAGCGGTATTCGCTGCGCCACACGCTGTCGCTGCCGTGGATGGCCGCGTGGAAGCTGTTGGACACACGCACCCGGTCCTCGGGCACGATCTGGGTGGTCCAGCGCTCCAGCTCCTCGCCAAAGCTTTTCGGATCAAATCCCAGCAGCGTCTTGAGATTTTCGTTCCACCACAATTTGCCGGTGGCGACGTCATAATCCCAGATCACGCCTGACGTCGCCTGGCTGATCAGCCGGGCGCGTTCATTGTTCAGGCGCATCAGCGCCTCGGCGCGGCGCTGCTCGGTCACCGGCCGCTGGATGATGAGCCAATGCGTGATATCGCCATTGGCATCGCTGAGCGGCGAAGCATTGCCATCGACCAGAATATCGTCGCCATGTTTGGTCCGCATCCACAGATCGGCCTGGACATGTTCGCCGCGGTCGGCGGCGGTGCGCATTTTTGCGATGATCGCCGGATCGTTTCGCTGGCCATAGAGCACGCTCGAATTGTGGCCGATCACTTCGTCACGGGAAAAGCCTGACTGCCGCAGATAGGTCTGGTTGGCATAGATGACCTTGCGGCCGCCCGACTCCGCATCCTGATCCTTGCTCATGATGAAGACGAAGTCGTTGGCGTTATCTACCGCGGCCAGCAGCATGCGCATCTGTTCGGCCTGCTCGCGCTCGGCCGATACCGGGCGGTGGATGACCAGCCAGTGGGTGATCTCGCCATTGGCATCGCGCAGCGGGGACGCATCGCCCTCCACAAGGATCTCGGCGCCATGTTTGGTGCGCATCCACAGGTCGGTGCGCACGGTGCCGCCGTTCAGCGACGCCTCCCGGATGCGGTCGATCAGTGCCGGATCGTTGCGTGTGCCGGTCAGCTCGGACGCTTCCTTGCCGATCACTTCCTCGCGCGTGAACCCACTCGCGTTCAGAAATGTCTGGTTGGTATAGAGGACGCGCCGGTCGTCGAGCGGCGGGTTGCTGTGCTTGGTCAGGATAAATACAAAGTCGTTGGCGCTGTCGACGGCCGCCAGCAGCATGCGCATCTGCTCTTCGCGTGCGCGCTTTTCGCTGACGGGCCGCTGGATCACCAGCCATTGGGTGAGCGCGCCGTCCGCATCGCGCAGCGGTGAGGCGTCGGCTTCAACCAGAATCTCTTCGCCGCTCTTCGTCTTCATCCAGATGTCAGCGCAGAATTTCTGACCAGCGCGGGTCTGATTGACGATTTCTGCGCCGATAGCAGGCGGATTCTGATTGCCGAAGAAACGTGCCGCAAGTTTACCAATCACTTCGTCGCTGCCGAACCCGGTTGCGCGCAGGAAGGTATCATTGGCGTAGAGAATCACGCGCCCTTTAAGCTGGGGATCGACTTCGGGGCTCAGAATCAGCACGAAGTCATTGGCGCTATCGACCGCCGCCAGCAGCATGCGCATCTGCCCCTCTCGCGCGCGCTGCTCGGTAATGTTGGTAAAGTAAAGCACCATGCCCTGGGGCGTGGGATAGAGGTTCAGATGGAACCATTGATCAAGCTTGTCGTGATGGATGGCGGTCGAATAGCTGACGCGGTCGCGCATCGCCTGGCGCACCGCTTGCGTCGTCGGTGATTCCTCAGGGAATGGGCAGATGTCCCAGAAGGTCTGGTTGGCAAGATCGGCCGCTGGCCGATCAAGCGCGCGGCGGGCAGCCTCGTTGAAATAGGTCAGCCGCCACTCATCGTCGAGAATGCAGAACGGGTCGTCGACGCTGTTCAGCACCGACAGCAGCTGCTCCGAACGACGCGCGCTCTCCTCGCGGGCAACGAACAGCTCGGTTACGTCCTGCGTTGCGCCGATGCAGTGGATGATGTTGCCGGCCTCGTCGCGTTCCACCTCGCCCATCACGCGCACCCAGATGCGGCCATGCGCGTTGGTGTCCAGCTGGCACACGGTGTCGAACGGCTTGCCCAGCGTCAAACAGTCATAGAAAACCTGCCGGATGCGGGCGTTATAGGGTTCCGGCACGCGGCGGAAGCCGGCTTCCAGATCGGGCTCGGTATCGGGCGTGAAGCCGAAAGTGTTGGCCGCCTCCTTGCTCCACTGGATGTCGCCGCAGGGCTTTACCGTCCAATGCCCCAGCCTCGCCATGCGCGCGGCCATTTCGCCGATCCGGGCAAGGCGCTTCGCCTCGCGTTCGGCGCGCAGTTCTTGAGTCGCGTCGCGAACCACCGACACGCGATAGCGCTTTCCGCCCATTTCGATGGTGTGCGAGCGGACATAGGAATCGACGATGCGGCCATCCTTCAGCCGGTGCTTGGCGTAGAAGCTTTCGCTTTCCGACATCGGAAAGGGGGCCGATGCATCGCTGCTGACGGTCGCGCCGCGCTCAACGCGGATGTCGGTGACCTTCATTTCCAGAAATTCGTCACGCGAATAGCCATAGCTGGTGATTGCGGCGTTGTTCACGGCAATGAATTTCAGGCTGTCCCGGTCATAGATCGCCATCGGGTCCGGGTGCTGGTCGAACAGCAGCGAGGTCAGGTCGGTTGGCGCATACAGCATGGCGTTTCCAGTGTCTCAGGGCAGCGGGCTGCACGCCAGCGTAACAAAATCAGGCAAGCGCGGCAGCGGATCGGCAATCTTGTACTCCAAGCAAGGCGATGGCGTAAGATTGTTGTCAGTGCATGGATAATATGACATTTGCCATGCAGCTATGATGCAATAGGCGCAGCCAGGGCGCCAGGCGCTACGGAAAAAATACGGGCGTTGGCTTTTGGCGGGGTGCGGCCCAGATGGTACCAACAGTGCCACTGGCCGCGCCTCGCGCAGGTTGGCTCTCCCGCAATGGACACACGCATGACGATGGACGGCAAGGCAGTGGCAAGCGACGATGGCGGGGCGCTGGTGATGGTCGAATCACCCCTCGGCGCCCAGCCGTTTGCGCTGCACAGCCTGAGCGCAGATGGTGCAACCGGCCGGCTGGCGGCCAGCCTGGTGTCGGGCGTGCCGGTGTCGGTGCTGTTCGGGGCGGACCGGCGGGTGCCCGCCCGCATCCGCTGGGTTCGCCCGCCGATGCTGGGCATTGGTTTCGATGCGCCGCTCGCCGCCGATCTGCTAGCGGTTTATGCCCGTACCTGCACGGTGCGGGCTGCCCGCCACAGGATGGCGCGCGTGGTTTCGGTCAGCAGCGGCGGCAGCGCCGACAGCGCGGTCATCCGCAACATGTCGCGCGGAGGAATGATGATCGAGACCGCGCTGCCGCTGGCGCTGGGCCAGCTGGTGGATATCGCGATGGATAGCGATGCGCCGCTCGCAGGCCAGGTGCGCTGGGCCCGCAATGGCCGCGTCGGGATAGAACTGATCGCGGCCGCCGCGATCCAGTCGCGCGCAGCGATCGGCTGATCCCGGCCGGTTCAGGCCGCGCGCTTGTGCACCACCACCGGCAGATTCTTGCTCGCCCGCAGCAGGATTGGTGCAGGGCGCGGCGCCCGGCGGGCCTTGCTGGCATCGACCATGCGCCAGTAAACGGCCGCGCCCATGGCGTGCACGATAAGGGGAAGTTGCGACATGTCTTGGTTCCTTCCCTGTTCAGGCTGCGCGGGGCGCGGCGCCGCTGCGCCGGTTGCGCTGGCCGCCGGCCGGCCGCCGCGTGATGGCGCCCAGATGGACCAGATTATCGTGCAGCGGTAGCACAGGAGCATGCTCTTCTTCCTGCTGGGTCGCCATGCGGCGATGCAGCAGCGCGAGCGCCGCCACGGTGCCGTCGCCGCGTTCCGCCGCGACCACCGGATCCCAGATTTCGAGCCGGTCGCCCGCGCCGATGACCAGCGCCTCTGCACCCAGCCAGCCGCCCGCGCGCGCCATAACCGGCAGTTGCAGCCGGCCGCTGGCATAAAAGGGGGCGGGTTCGAAAAAGCCGAAGTCGCGCCGCGTGCTGCGCGCAGGACCGACGTTTTCGCTCATATCAGCCAACCGCTGGGCGATGGTCTGTTCGTCGAAGAGCGTCAGGCAGGGAGCCTGCTGATCAGGCCCGGCGAACATCAACCAATGCGGTGACCGTTCGCATGCAACCGACAGAATGAACGATGGCAGTTCAATCGACCCGTCAACCGAAATCGCGCACAAGCTACTTCCAACATATGGCTTCATCGTTGGTTCCCGCCCCATTAACATTTTTTTCGCTAGCGACTGGGCGGCGTTGCTCTCAATCTGGTGAAAATACCGGCGCAGCTTCGGCGTTTGCCATTAAACAACTGAAAAACATAACATAAATGACCAATAATCCGGTTATCCAGTAGATTCACGCGGTCCACAGTTGACAGCGCCCGTGCCGAATTTGCGCCGAGTCGATGGCTGCCCCCTAGCGGCGCAGTCTGGCGTGTCGGCGGGCTGCGGCGCGGCAAATCAGGGGATGGCAAAGAAATATTGGCGCGACCCCGGCAGATCGGCCAAAGGACGGCCATGACCAGGGCCGATATCGTGATTGTGGGGGCGGGGCATGGCGGCGCGCAGGCGGCAATCGCGCTGCGCCAGGGCGGCTTTGCCGGCAGCGTGCTGATGATCGGCGACGAGCCCGAGCTGCCCTATGAACGGCCGCCGCTGTCCAAGGATTATCTGGCGGGTGACAAGGCGTTTGAGCGGCTGCTGCTGCGCCCGCCCGCGTTCTGGCAGGAGCGGGCGGTTGAGATGGTCACCGGCGAGCGGGTGGTCGCGGTCGATGCCGCCGCGCGCCGGCTGACCGGGGCCAGCGGCCGGGCCATCGGCTATGGCACGCTCGTCTGGGCGACGGGTGGCGCGCCCCGGCGGCTGGGCTGTCCTGGCGCGGAGGCGGCCGGCATCCATTATGTGCGCACCCGTGCCGATATCGACGCGCTGGTCGCCGATCTGCCCGGCGTGCAGCGAATCGCCGTGGTCGGCGGCGGCTATATCGGGCTGGAGGCGGCCGCCGTGCTGGCCAAGCGCGGCCTGTCGATCACCGTGGTCGAAGCGCAGCCCCGCGTGCTGGCCCGCGTCGCGGGTGAGGCTTTGTCGCGCTTTTTCGAAACCGAGCACCGCGCGCAGGGCGTGACCTTCCGGCTGGGCGCGTTGGTCGAGGAGATTGTGGTCGCGGGCGGCCGGGCCGCCGGTGTCCGCCTGTCGGACGGAGAGGTGGTGGCGGCCGATCTGGTGATCGTCGGCATCGGCATCGTGCCCGCCGTCGCGCCGCTGGAACAGGCGGGCGCCGCCTGTGCCGGAGCAGCGGGCGGCGTGCTGGTCGACAGCCACTGCCGCACCAGCCTGGACGCGGTGTTCGCGCTCGGCGACTGTGCCGCGCACGCCAATGCCTATGCCGGGGGCGCGGTGATCCGGCTCGAATCGGTGCAGAACGCCAACGACATGGCGACGACGGTCGCGCGCACGATTCTGGGCCGTGACGAGCTCTATGCAGCGGTGCCGTGGTTCTGGTCCAACCAATATGACCTGAAGCTGCAGACGGTGGGCCTGAGCGCGGGGCATGACGCAGCGCTGGTCCGCGGCGATCCGGCGGCGCGCAGTTTTTCGGTGGTGTATCTGAAGGCTGGCCGCGTCATCGCGCTCGATTGCGTGAATGCGGTGAAGGATTATGTCGCCGGCCGTGCGCTGGTTGCGGGCGGCGTGGTTGCCGATCCGGCCCAGCTTGCCGACCCGCAGGTGCCGCTCAAGTCGCTCGCGACGGCGGGCTGACGCCATGGCGACGCCCTCTGCCGGCGGCTGGGCGCAGGAGGCGCGCGCGACGATAGCGCTCGCCGCCCCCCTGGTGCTGACCAATCTCGGCCAGGCAGCGATCCAGGCGACCGATGTCGTGCTGCTCGGCTGGCGTGGGCCGCAGAGCCTCGCCGCTGGCGCGCTGGGCGCCAATCTCTATGTCGCTTTCCTTGTGCTGGGGATCGGGCTGGTGACGGCCGCTTCCCCGCTGATCGCACGCGAACTGGGCGCGCGGGCACACAGCGTGCGCGACGTGCGCCGCACCGTGCGCCAGTCGCTCTGGGCGGCGACCATATTCTGCCTGCCGGTCTGGGTGGTTCTGTGGCATGCCGAGCTGCTGCTGCGCTGGCTGGGGCAGGAGCCCGCGCTGTCGCGCGATGCGGCGCAGTTCACCCGCGCGATCATGTGGGGGCTGCTGCCGGCGATGGGCTATCTGGTGCTGCGCGCCTTTGTCGTCGCGCTGGAACGGCCGGTCTGGTCGCTGATCGTCGCGCTGGCGGCGGTGGTGGTCAATGCGGTGCTCAACTATGGCCTGATCTTCGGCCATTTCGGCCTGCCCGCGCTCGGCGTGATGGGCGCGGGGCTGGGGAGCAGCATCACCCAGACCCTGCTGTTTCTGGGCATGGCGCTGGTGGTTACGCGGGTGCGGCGCTTTCGCCGGTACCGGCTGTTCGGCAATTTCTGGCGGGCAGACTGGGCGCGCTTTGCGGCGGTCTGGCGGCTGGGCGTGCCGATCGCGGTGACGCTGGGGCTGGAAGTGACGGTGTTCAACGCCGCCGTCTTTCTGATGGGGCTGTTCGGCACGGCGGCGCTTGCCGCGCATGCGATCGCGATCCAGATCGCCTCGCTCACCTTCATGGTGCCGCTGGGAATCGCGCAGGCGGCGACGGTGCGCGTGGGGCTGGCCTATGGCCGGGGCGATCCGGGCGGCATCGGCCGGGCCGGTGCGACCGCGCTGGTGCTGGGCATCGGCTTCATGGCGGCGATGGGCCTCGCGATGCTGGCGGCGCCCGGCCTGTTCGTCAGCCTGTTCCTGGCGCGCACGGCGGAGACGGCGCCGGTGTTCGCGCTGGCAGTGCGCTATCTGCTGGTCGCCGCCTTGTTCCAGGTGGTGGATGGCGCGCAGGCAGTGGGCGCGGGGTGCCTGCGCGGGTTGCAGGACACGACCGTGCCGATGATGTTTGCCGCAGTCGGCTATTGGGTGATTGGCATCGGTATCGGCTGGTGGCTGGGTTTCCATGCCGGCTGGGAAGGGCTGGGCATCTGGACAGGGCTGGCGACGGGGCTGGCGGTGGTGGCGGTGCTGATGCTGGCGCGCTGGGCGCGGCGTGGCCCGCTGGGGCTGATGACAGCGCTACCAGCGGGCTGACACGCCCAGATAGCCCTGAAAGCCCGGTGTTGCGCGGTTGAGGCCGATATTGGCGCCGACATCCAGCTGCAACCGGTTGCTGATCAGATAGGCAAGCGCGACATCCGCCGAATATTGGCGCACGGCGCCAGCCGGGTCCCAGTTCTGCGCGGTCCACAGTTCGCCATAAAGCGTGACCTTGCCGATCTGCTTGCCCAGATTGACCAGGCCCTGCAGCTGCACATGGCGCCCGCCGCGCAGATCGGCATTGGCGAGAATGTCGAGCGTCGGCACGACAGTCAGCGTCCAGCCGCGCGGCAGGCTGATGTTGACGGGCGCGATCACGCCGCCCTCGACCAGGCCATTGCCGATGCCGAGGCGTGCCGTCGGCAACTTGACGAAGGGCACGAGCGAGAATTGCACGGCGCTTTCGTCCGCCGTGAAGCGCTTCTTCAGCCTTAGCGTCAGGTCGCCCACGCCTTCGATCGCCAGACGCTGGCTGCCGATGCGCGTTTCGACACGGGCATAGGGCACCCAGTTGACCGACAGGTCGGCACTGTCGCTGATCCCGTATTTCAGCGTGGGGTTGGTGAAAAGATAGGTCTCGGCCGTCACGCCACCCGTTGACTGGCGGGTGTAGCTGAACGCGTCCGCCTCCACCTGCCAGCGGCCCTTGGGCACGGTGCAGGCGAAGGTCGATTTGGTCGGCCGGTCGGTGCAGATCGGCGCATCGGCGGCCGAACTGGTCGGCACATTGGCCGGTGCCTGCTGCGCCAGGCCGGGTGCCGCGAACAACGCGGCCGCCAAACCAGCCGGCAGAAGGCGCAGTGCTGGCGGCGTCAGTCGCACAAGACGTGCAGCCGCTGCCCCAGATAGGCCGCGACCGGAGACATTGCTGCCACCAGGAACAGCATGTTTTCAGGCGTCACGCCCAGCGCGGCGACGCCCTGCACCACCACGGCACCCACCACCATGGCGCCAGCGTTGACGACATTGTTGGCGGCGACCGTGCGCGCGGTCTGGTCCTTCTCCACGGTGGTGGTCAGGAACGCATAGAGCGGCACCACGAACATGCCGCCCGTCACCGCAATCGCCATCAGCACCGCGATGATCAGCCAGCCCGACGGCATCATCACGAATTCGCGCAGGTGATAGGGCGTGCCGGCGGGCGCCTCCGGCCAGGCGCGGCACAATAGCGAGAAGGCAACCACGCACAGCCCCATCGCGATGGCAGCGGCGGGCGCATATTTTGCGGAAGTATGCCCTTTCAGCATCGCGTTGATGGCGACCGAGCCGATGGCGACCCCCACCGAGAACAGCGCGATCATGAAGGTGGAGACTTGCGCGTCCGCCGTCAGCACATTCTTGGCGAGCGGCGGGAAGACGATGATCAGCACCGCGCCCATCGTCCAGAAAAAGCTGATCGCGACAATCGCCATGAACAGGCGTGGAATGTGCATCGTCGCGCTGATCACCCGCCAGCTGGCGGTGAAGGGGTTGTAGTTGATCACCAGCTTTGGCCCGGCGCGCGGTGCCGAGGGGACGAACAGCGCCGTCACCCAGCCGATGGCCGCCACCACCATCACCAGGATCGCCGCCCCCTGTGGCGAGACGATGCCCGCCATCACCGTGCCCGACAAAATGGCGAGATAGGTCGCCGCCTCCACCAGCCCGGTGCCGCCCAGCACTTCGTCTTCCTTCAGGTGCTGAGGCAGGATGGCGTATTTGATCGGCCCGAAAAAGGCGGAGTGGACGCCAAGGAACAGCACCGCCGACAGCATCATCACCAGGCCCGCCATCTGCATGCCGGCAACCGCCAGCAACAGGCCGCCAGCGCCCACCAGCATGATGAAAATCTCCGCCGTCTTCACGATGCGGATGATGCGCGCCTTGTCATGCGTGTCGGCCAGCTGGCCGGACAGGGCAGAGAGCAGGAAGAACGGCAGAATGCCGATCGCCGTTGCCAGCGCGTTGAAATTCTGTTCGATCTTGGGGTCGTTATAGATCTGATAGGTGGCGAACAGCACCATCGCCGTCTTGAACAGATTGTCGTTGAAGGCGCCCAGAAACTGCGTGACGAACAGGGGCAGGAAGCGGCGCTCCTTGAGCAATCCGAGCGCGTTCAGCATGGCGGTGGGTGCAAGCCTTGTGGTGTTGTCAGGGTTAAGCGCGCCGCATAGCCCATTGGTAAGCGGTGTCGCAATTGGTTTCGTTGGCCGACCGATGGCGGTTACGGCCGCGCCGGCCGGCCGGCGCATGCGATGGGTTGCGCCCCTGTCCGCGCCGGCTACACCAAGGCCATGCTCAGCCTGCCGAATCTGTTGACGCTGTCGCGCATTCTGGCGGTGCCGCTGCTGGCGTGGCTGCTGTGGTGGCCGGGGTGGATTGCCGGCTATGGCTTGGCGTTCCTGCTCTACACGCTGATGGGCTATACCGATTATCTGGACGGCAAGCTGGCGCGGCAGCGCGGCACCGTGTCGAAGCTCGGCACCTTCCTTGATCCCATCGCCGACAAGATCCTGGTTGCGGCAACATTGCTCATTCTGGTCGGCGCTGGGCGGATCATCGGGGTGGACGTGGTCGCCGCACTGGCCATCACCATCCGCGAGATTGCGGTGTCGGGCCTGCGCGAATTTCTGGGCGGGCTGGGCGTGTCGCTGCCGGTCACGCGGCTGGCCAAGTGGAAGACGACGCTGCAGCTGGTGGCGCTGGGCGCGATCATTCTGGCGGGGGCAGTGCCGGCGTGGCGCGCGCTCGATCTGCTGGGCAGCGCGCTGCTCTGGGCGGCGGCGGTGGTCACCCTCATCACTGGCTATGACTATCTGCGCGCCGGCCTGAGGCATATCGACAGCTGATGGCGCTCGACATCCTCTATTTCGCCTGGGTGCGCGAGGCGGTGGGCCGGGGGGCGGAAACGCGCGATCCGCCCGCAGACGTGACCACCGTCGCCGCGCTGATCGACTGGCTGCGGCGGCAAAGCGCCGCGCATGAGGCAGCGCTCGCCGATGTCACAAGGCTGCGCGCGGCGGTCGATCAGCAGTTCGTGCCGCTCGACGCCTCGATCATCGGCGCGCGCGAAGTCGCGCTGTTCCCGCCGGTGACGGGCGGATGATCCGCGTCATCCTGCCCACCGCGCCGATCGATGTGGCGGCCGAGCTGGCCCACATCGAAGGCGCCGGCGCCGGGGCGGTGGCGAGCTTTACCGGGCTGGTGCGCGCCGATGATGGCGTGCTCGCGCTGGAGCTGGAACATTATCCCGGCGCGACCGATGCCGCGCTGCTGCGGCTGGCCCAGACGGCGGCCGAGCGGTGGCAGCTGATCGCCGCGACAATCATCCACCGCGTCGGGCGGATGGTGCCGGGCGACCGCATCGTCTTTGTCGCCACCGCCGCCCGCCACCGCGCCGCCGCGCTGGATGCGTGCGCCTTCCTGATCGACCGGCTGAAGACCGACGCCCCGTTCTGGAAGCGTGAGGAGCTGGCCGATGGTGCGCGCTGGGTGGCGCCGCGCGCGGCCGATGACGACGCGGCGCGGCGCTGGGAATAGGGGCGCTTATTTCAGCTTCGGCACCAGCACGCCGTTGACGACATGAACATAGCCGTTCGACTGTTTGACATCGGCCAGCTCGATATAGCTGGTATTGCCGCTGACATCGGTCAGCTTGATCGCCGGCCCCTGCCGCTCGACGGTGATCGGCTGGCCGGCGACGCTGGTCAGCACCGCCTTGCCGCCGCCCGTGGTCACCATCTCGTCCAGCTTTTCCAGCGTCACCTCGCCGGCCACGACATGATAGGTCAGCACCTTTTTCAGCGCTTCCTTGTTGGCGGGCTTCAGCAGCGCATCGACCACGCCCGGCGCCAGCCGGCCAAACGCATCATTGGTCGGCGCGAAGACGGTGAACGGCCCCGGGCCGGACAATGTCGCCACCAGATCGGCGGCCTTCACCGCGGTAACCAGCGTGGTCAGCGTGCTGGCGGCGCTGGCATTTTCGACGATCGTTCTGGTCGGCAGCATCGGGGCGCCGCCAACCACGGGGGCGCCAGTGTCGGCAGCAGGCGGCTGCTGCGGCATGCCCGTCGCTGATTGCGGCGGCGTGGCGGGCGCCGTCTGGGCGAACGCGGGCGCCATCAGCGCGATCAGGCCGGCGGCGGCAAGCGCCGGAAGCTTGGCAACAGTCATGTCCTACTCCTTATAACCATGCCGCAGAACCGATGCGGCATCAGCAGCTACGCGGCTGTGGCGGCTGGGTTGCGCGCGCGCAAGCCAAACGGGGGTGGGCGGTGCTCAGGGCGCGGCCGTCAGCATGTCAGCCAGCAGCTGAAAGTCGCGCTCGCGCGGGCTCGCCCGGCGCCAGGCCAGCGCGATCGCGCGTGTCGAATGCTCCGCCGCGAGTGGCCGCGCCGCCACCCCGGTCTGGTTCAGAATACCTGCCTTCAGCGCCATTTCCGGCAGGATCGTCACCCCCAGCCCGTTGTCGACCATCTGCACGATGGTGTGGAGCGAGGTGCCCATCATCATCGCCTCGGCGCGCAGTTCGGGCCGGTTGCACGCGGCCAGTGCGTGCTCCTTCAGACAATGCCCGTCCTCCAGCAGCAGCAGCCGCTTCTCGTCGATGTCGGTGGCGGCATAGCTGTCTGCCTCTACCGCGCCCTCGCTTTCGGGAAAGGCGACATAGAGCGGTTCGTGGAACAGCGTGCGCGTCGCCACGTCGCCACAGGCATAGGGCAGCGCGAGCAGCACGCAGTCGGTGCGGCCATTGTGCAACCCTTCGCACGCGGTGCCGCTCGGCTCCTCGCGCAGGTAGAGCTTCAGCTGCGGATATTCGGCGCGCAGCCGGGGCAGGATGCGCGGCAGCAGGAAGGGCGCGATGGTGGGAATGACGCTGAGCCTGAGATCACCCGATAGCGGCTGACCCGAAGCGCGGACCAGATCGCCCAGCTCTTCCGCCTCGCGCAGCACCCGGCGCGCCTTGTCGGCAATCCGCTCACCCAGCGGCGTGAAGCGCACTACCCGGCGGGTGCGCTCCACCAGCACCACGTCGATCAGCGTTTCCAGCTCGCGCAAGCCAGCCGACAGTGTCGACTGGGTCACGAAACATGCCTCCGCCGCGCGGCCGAAATGGCCATGGTCGCGCAGCGCCACCAGATATTGCAGCTGCTTCAGCGTGGGCAGATAGACGGTCATCTTAATCGCCTATGTCGATTAATTTCGTCGTATTAAATGATTCCGTCCGCAAAGGCCACCCCGGAATGCGCCACTTCGGGGCAGGTGGCGCGGTCGTGCCGGGTGGGGATCATGGGGGTTATGGCAATCCGCCCCCCGGCCCCCTAAATTGGCGCCCGCTGCACAAAGGGGTTCTGCATGGTCGCCCGGCTGATTGCCTATCTTGATTCGGTGAAGGCGCGCGATCCGGCGCCGCGTTCGCGCTGGGAAATCCTGCTTTATCCGGGCGTTCACGCGCTCATCTGGCACCGGCTGGCGCATGCGCTGTTCCGTGCGCGGCTCTATTTCCTGGCGCGCGCGGTCAACCATCTGTCGCGCTTTCTGACGTCGATCGACATCCATCCGGGGGCCAGGATCGGGCGCAATTTCTTCATCGATCATGGCTTTACCGTGATCGGCGAGACGGCGGAGATCGGCGACAACGTAACCATTTATCAAAGCGTCACCCTGGGCGGCACCAACCCCACCAGCGGGGTTGCCGGCAAGCGCCACCCGACGATCGAGGACGGGGTCATCATCGGCGCGGGCGCGCAGGTGCTGGGGCCGATCACGGTGGGCGCCGGCGCGCGCATCGGCGGCAATGCGGTGGTCACGCGCGATGTGGTGCCCGGCGCGGTGATGGTCGGCATTCCCGCGCGGCCGACGGTGATCGAAGGGGGCAAGGCCGATCCCGCCTTCATTCCCTATGGCACGCCGTGCCGCGACATGTTTGATCCCGAAACGCAGAAGCTGGAACTGCTGCGCTGCGAGGTGGAGCAGTTGCGCAAACAGGTGGCCGCGCTGATCGACGAACGCGACAGCGCCCGCGAGGAGCAGCGCGACCGCGCCTGATGGGCACGATCACGCCCTTTCCCGGCGCGGGCGGCCGCGTGGCGGCGCAGATCGGGTTCGACCGGGTGGAACTGACCCGCATCCTCGATCTCTATGGCCGCATGGTCGCCGCCGGCCATTGGCGCGATTATGCGATCGAGCTGGGCCAGGACGCAGCGATCTTCGCCGCGTTCCGCCGTGCCGCCGAACGGCCCGAATATCGCATCGAAAAGCGCCCGGCGCTGCGCCAGCGCCAGGGGCAATGGAGCCTGATCGGCGAACATGGCGTGGTGCTGAAGCGCGGGCACGATCTGGCGCCGGTGCTGGCGCCCATCGAACGGCGGCTGCTGAAGCTGATTCAGGAATAGATTTGGTTGAAACGGGGAGCGGGCCGGTGCCGTTTGAGCGCAGCTCAAAAGATCTTACCGGGCGGCCACGGCGGGGCCGCCCGGTATCGCCGGCTTACTGGCCCTGCAGCCGCTTCATGATGATCATCGACTGTTCAGCGCCTGAGGCCGGGGTGATTTCCCCGGTGCGATCGGTGATTGTCGCCCAGTGCGCGGCCACGCCTTCGGGCGACAGTTCGTCCCCGGTCAACAGCTTGCCCTGTGTCAGCGTGACATAGCTGGCCTGGAACACGCCCGCGCCCGCGCCGACAATCTGGTTGGTCGGCGCGTCTTCGGAAACAAGGAACAGCGCCGCCGGCACCACCTTGTCCGGCGAGAAGGCGGCAAAGGCTTCCGCCGGGAACAGATCCTCGGTCATCCGCGTGCCGGCCACGGGCGCGATCGTGTTGACCTTGATGTTGTTCTTGGCGCCTTCAAGGTAGAGCGTCTTGGTGAGCCCGGCGAGGCCGAGCTTGGCCGCGCCGTAATTGGCCTGGCCGAAATTGCCGAACAGGCCGGTCGACGACGCGGTCATCAGGATGCGGCCGTAATTCTGCTCGCGCATCGTCTCCCACACCGCCTTGGTGCAGTTGGCCGAACCGTTCAGGTGGACATCGACGACGAAGCGGAAATCAGCCGGCTCCATCTTGGCAAAGCTCTTATCGCGCAGGACGCCGGCATTGTTGATGAGGATGTGGACGCCGCCCCAGCGTTCCTTGGCCTTGGCGACCATCTCGACCATCTGGTCGTAATCGGTCACCGAGCCGCCGTTCGACATCGCCTCGCCACCGGCGGCGGTGATTTCCTCAACCACTTTCAGCGCCGCGTCGCTGTGCCCGGTGCCGTCGCGCGCGCCGCCCAGATCGTTCACCACCACTTTCGCGCCGCGCCGGGCGAGTTCAAGCGCATAGGCGCGGCCCAGCCCGCCGCCGGCACCGGTAACGATGGCAACGCGATTGTCGAAACGGATGGTCATCAAAGCCTCTCCCTTGGATCGGAAACGCTGCTTCCTATTCGATTGGCCAGCCGGCGCAAGCCGGGTTCAGCTACCGGCGCAAGCCGGTCTCACGCGTCGGTGCAAGCCGGGTTCAGTTGCCGGCGCAAGCCGGGGTCAGTTACCGGCATCCAGCGCATAGCCGGCCGAGCGCACGGTGCGGATGATGTCGGGCCGGTCGCCGATATTGATCGCCTTGCGCAGCCGGCGGATATGCACGTCGACCGTGCGGCTTTCGATGTCGCTGTCATGCCCCCACACCGCATCGAGCAGGCGTTCGCGGCTGAACACCCAGCCGGGATGTTCGAGGAAATGCTTCAGCAGCCGGAATTCGGTGGGGCCGAGCGGCACCACCTCGCCGCCGCGGCGCACCTTGTGCCCCACCGTGTCCATCTCGATATCGGCATAGACCAGCTGCTCGCCGG
The DNA here is from genome assembly GCF_019746015.1 of Sphingomonas sp. Classification (GTDB taxonomy): domain Bacteria; phylum Pseudomonadota; class Alphaproteobacteria; order Sphingomonadales; family Sphingomonadaceae; genus Sphingomonas. The sequence goes on from NZ_JAIESM010000017.1 coordinate 22,573, forward strand.
CGAGCGCCGGCCGCACCCGGCGCAGCACCGCGCCCACGCGCGCGACCAGTTCGCGCGGGGAAAAGGGCTTGGTCACATAATCGTCCGCGCCCGTTTCCAGCCCGCGCACCCGGTCTTCCTCCTCGCCGCGCGCGGTAAGCATGATGATCGGGATGTTCGCGGTTTCCGGCATCCGCCGCAGCCGGCGGCATACCTCGATCCCCGACAGCCCCTCCACCATCCAGTCGAGCAGCACGATATCGGGCGTCGCTTCCTTGGCAAGCAGCAGGGCCTCCTCCCCATCGGGGGTCTGCTGGACGTCAAAATCCTCTCGCTTGAAGTGCCAAACCAGCAGTTCGGCGAGCGAGGCATCGTCTTCCACAAGCAACATCTTGGCGCGGGCCATCATGTCTTCCTCTTGTCAGACGCGCGGGGTCAGGCCCCGTTCGCGTTCTCCCATATGCACGCCGGTTGCGGCGTAAAACACCATTTCGGCGACATTGGTCGCATGGTCGCCGACGCGTTCCAGATTTTTGGCAACGAACAGCAGATGCGCCACCTGGCCGATGCTGGCCGGGTTCTCCATCATATAGGTCACCAGCACCCGGAACAGGCTGTTGTAGAAATCGTCGAGCGCGCGGTCGCTCTCGGTCACGCGGATGGCGGCCTGGGGGTCGCGCGCGGCAAAGGCGTCGAGCGCCTCATGCACCATCTGGCCGGCCATGTGCGCCATTGCGGGCAGCACCGACAGCGGCTCGATATCGCCATGATCCTCGATCGCCTCCACCCGGCGGGCGATGTTCTTGGCATAATCGCCGATCCGCTCGACCACGCCGGCGATCTTCAACGCCGCCACCACTTCGCGCAGATCGTCGGCCAGCGGCGCGCGCAGTGCGATCAGCTGCACGGCGAGCCGTTCGACCTGCTGTTCGATGGCGTCGATCTGCTTGTCGCCGGCGACGATTGCCTGCGCCGCCTCCACATCGTGGCGCTTCAGCGCTTCCATCGAGCCGATGATGGCATGCTCCGCCAGCCCGCCCATCTGCGCGATCAGCCCGCGCAGCTGGCCGATTTCCTCGTCAAACGCCTTTACCGTATGCTCCACCGGGTCACGCTCCTGCTACTCAGCCGTAACGGCCGGTGATGTAATCCTTGGTGCGCTCCTCGCGCGGATTGGTGAAAATGCTTGAGGTCGGGCCGTATTCGATCAGCTGCCCCAGATGGAAAAACGCCGTGCGCTGCGAAACGCGGGCGGCCTGCTGCATGTTGTGCGTGACGATGACGATGGCATAACGCCCCTTCAGCTCGTGAATCAGCTCCTCGATCTTGGCCGTGGCGATCGGGTCGAGTGCCGAGCAGGGCTCGTCCATCAGGATCACCTCGGGGTCCACCGCAATTGCCCGCGCAATGCACAGCCGCTGCTGCTGGCCGCCCGACAGCGCGGTGCCGCTGTCGCTCAGCCGGTCCTTCACTTCGTCCCACAGGCCGGCGCGGCGCAGCGACTGTTCGACGATCGCGTCCAGCTGTGCCCGGTTGCTGCCCAGCCCGTGGATGCGCGGGCCATAGGCAACATTCTCGTAGATCGATTTGGGGAAGGGGTTGGGTTTCTGGAACACCATGCCGACACGCGCGCGCAACTGCACCACGTCCATTGCCGGGGCATAGATGTCTTCGCCGTCCAGCCGGATGTCGCCCTGCGTCCGCGCGATGGGGATGGTGTCGTTCATCCGGTTGAGCGTGCGCAGGAAGGTGGACTTGCCACAGCCCGACGGGCCGATCAGCGCGGTGACATAGTCCAGCTCGACATTGATCGAGACATCGTTGATCGCCTGCTTGTCCCCATAGAACACGTTCACGCGTGACGCGGTCATCTTGGGCGGGCGGGGGGGCATGGGGGTCTGCATCACCAGCGGGTCTCGAAACGATTGCGCAGATAGACGGCAATCCCGTTCATCGCGAGCAGGAAGATGAGCAGGATGATGATCGCCGCGCTCGTTTTCGAAACGAAGGCGCGGTCCACCTCGTTCGACCAGAGGAAAATCTGCACCGGCAGCACGGTTGCCGGGTCGGTCAGCTTGTCGGGCGGCGTCGCGATGAAGGCGCGCATGCCGATCATCAGCAGCGGCGCGGTTTCGCCCAGCGCCCGCGCCATACCGATGATGGTGCCGGTCAGGATGCCCGGCATCGCCAGCGGCAGCACATGGTGGAACACCACCTGCACCGGGCTTGCCCCGATGCCGAGCGCCGCATCGCGGATGGTCGGCGGCACCGCCTTGATCGCGTTGCGCGAGGCAATCACGATCACCGGCATCGTCATCAGCGCCAGCGTCATGCCGCCGACCAGCGCGGAAGAGCGCGGCAGATCGAACAGGCTGAGGAACACCGCCAGCCCCAGCAGGCCGAACATGATCGAGGGCACCGCCGCCAGATTGTTGATCGACACCTCGATCAGGTCGGTCATCCAGTTGCGGGGGGCATATTCCTCCAGATAGATGGCCGACAGCACGCCGATGGGGAAGGCAAGCGCCAGCGTGACCGCCATCGTCAGCAGCGATCCTTTCAGCGCGCCCCAGATGCCGGCGGCAACCGGATCGCCCGAATCGCTCCCTTCCAGAAAGTGCCAGTCGACGGCGCTGGTCAGCCGGCCGGCGGCGCGCAGCCGGGTGACGGCGGCCTCTGCCTCCGGCGTGCCCAGCCCCTTGGCGGCAAGGTCGATCGCGGCGGATGCGGGCAGCGCGATGACGGTGCGGCGGTGGAGCAGATCGGGATCGGCCTTCAGCGCGTCGGCCAGCCGCGTCCAGCCGCTGGTCGAGATCAGCTGTTCGCCGCCCGGCCCCAGTGCTTTGACGGCTGCCACGGCGGCATAGTCGGGCAGTCCGGCCCCCGCCAGCGCCAGATCGGCGCCGGGGCCGCGCAGCCGGGCGGTGTCGAGCGGCAGATTGGCACGGGCAAAATCGACCGGCAGCAGAATCTGCGTCTGCACAAAGCCCTGCAGCCCGCTGGCCGCCATGCTGATCAGCAGAAAGGCGAGGAACCCGGCCGAGGCGACCACCGCCCCCAGCCCGAACAGGCGGAAGCGGCGCTCCGCCGCATAGCGCCGGCGCACGCGCGCCTGCATTGCGGGCGCGCGCCAGTCGGTCGGCGCGCGGTCGGTGCCGAAGGGGCGGGGGCTATTCATAGGCCTCCCGATATCGTTTGACGACGGTGAGCGCGACGATGTTGAGCAGCAGCGTCACGCCGAACAGGGTAAGGCCCAGCGCAAAGGCGGCGAGCGTCTTGGGGCTGTCAAACTCCGCCTCGCCGGTCAGCAGGTCGACGATCTGCTTGGTGACGGTGGTGGCGCTTTCGAGCGGGTTGAGGCTGATCGTCGCCGCACCCGATGCCGCCATCACCACGATCATCGTCTCGCCGATCGCGCGGCTCATGGCGAGCAGCACGCCGCCCACGACGCCGGGCAGCGCGGCGGGCAGCAGCACCCGGCTGATCGTTTCCGACGTGGTTGCCCCCATCGCCAGCGAGCCGTCGCGCATGGCGCTGGGCACCGCCGCAATCGAATCATCGGCCATCGAGGAGACGAAGGGAATGATCATGCCCCCCATCACCAGCCCGGCGGCCAGCGCGCTTTCGGATGAGGCAAAGGGATAGCCCAGCGCCACCGCCAGATTGCGCACCGCCGGCGCCACGGTGAGCGCGGCGAAGAAGCCATAGACCACGGTCGGGATGCCGGCCAGGATCTCGATCACCGGCTTCATCCAGCGGCGCACCGGGGCGGCGGCATATTGCGTCAGATAGATGGCGCTCATCAGCCCGAACGGGATCGCCACCAGCATCGCGATCACCGCGCCGATGAAGAAGGTGCCCCAGAACAAAGGGACCGCGCCCAGCGACGCACCGGGGTCGGCCGGATCGATCACCTGCGGCGCCCAGTGCGTGCCGAACAGGAAGTCGCTGGCCGGCACGATGCTGAAAAACCGCGCCGATTCGAACAGCAGCGAGCCGATGATGCCGACCGTTGTCAGCACCGCGATCAGCGATGCGGTGAGCAAAGCGGCCATGATCATCCGCTCGATCCGGCTGCGCGCGCCGAAATCGGGCTTGATGCGCAGATAGGCATAGGCGCCGCAGGACAGGGTGATGATGAACACCAAAATGGTGGCGATCAGGTCGAACCGCGCCTGTTCACGGGCATAGGCCGGCGCCAGCCGCAGCGCGAGCGGGCTGGCGCCGAGCGTGCTGCCCCCCTGCGCCAGCGCACGTGCCTGGCCCAGCACTGCCGATCGTTCAAAGCCCGGCGGGGGCAGCGTCGCGGCGCCTTCCGTGCGGATCACCGCTTCGGTCACCATGCCCGGCGTTACCGCCGACCACACCGACAGGAACAGCAGCGCCGGCAGCACCATCACCAGCGCGACGAAGCCGGCATGGTGCGCGGGCAGCGAGCTGAACCGGCGGGTCGTGCCGCGACGGAACGCCACCGCGCGCACCCGCGCCGTCAGCCAGCCGATCAGCCCCAGACCGGCAATCAGAAACAAAAGCGCAAGCGTGGACAAAGTATCGGGTCTATTCTCATCAGCAGGTGGTGGCGCGGCGGGCGGATGCCCGGGCCGCGCCGGCCGCCATCATTCCAGGTTGCTCATGTCGAGCACGGTGCCGTTTTCGATTACCTTGGCGGCGGCATCCCGCACATTCTGCGGCGCCGCAATCAGCCCGCGCTTAACCAGCGGGCCGCCCGGGTTCCACATCTTGGGATAGACGGCAATGAACTTCGCCAGCCCCTGCACCGCGTTCAGATGCGCTTTCTTGACATAGATGTAGAGTGGTCGCGACCCCGGATAGCGCCCCTGCGCCACCGTTTCATAAGTGGGGGCTACGCCGCCAATCGGCACGCCGGCCAGCGTCTGCAGATTCTGCTCCAGATAGCTGTAGCCGAAAATGCCCACTGCATTGGGGTTGGCCTGCAGCTTCTGGACGATCAGGTTGTCGTTCTCGCCGGCGTCGATATAGGGACCGTCGCTGCGGATTTCCTCGCAGATTTTCCGGTACTTGTCGGGTTCCTTGTCCTTCAGCTTCAGCGACTCGGGATAAACCGCCTGGCAGCCGCGCTGCATGAGGATTTCGGCAAGTGCGGTGCGGGTGCCGCTGGTCGATGGCGGGCCATAGACCTGGATGGGGATGGCGGGCAGCGCCGGATTCACATCCTTCCACGTCTTTGCCTTGTTCGGCTGCCCCATCGGATTTGCGGCGAGTGCCGCATAAATGTCTGCCGGGATCAGTTGCAGCTTGGGGCCGTTCTTCGCCTCGGCAAAGGTAATGCCGTCAAGCCCGATCTGGATTTCCATGATCGGCCCGACATTGTTGGCCTCGCAGCTGCTGAATTCCTTCGCGGTCATCCGGCGCGATGCATCCAAAATGTCGGGATGGGCGGCGCCGACGCCCTTGCAGAACAGCTTGATGCCCGCGCCGGTGCCGGTCTCCTCGACCACGGGCGCCTTCAGCCCGGGGTTTTCGGCGCGGAACTGCTCGGCCACCAGCGTGGCGAACGGATAGACGGTGGATGATCCCACCACGCGGACCTGGTCACGCGCGCCGGCGCCCCCTGCCTGATCGCCACAGGCGCCAAGTGACAGCAGCCCGGTTGCGATGATCGCGATCTTCAGTCGCATTGGATGTCCTCCCGCTTCTTGCGCCCAAGGCCGCGCTATCATTCCTGCACCGGCGGCTCTGTGACGGTAGAGTTACGTTTCGATGACAGTCCATCCCTTATCGTCGCCGGCGGTGATGCCGCTGGCGACGCGGGGAACAGCACCGTGGCGGTTGTGCCCTTGCCCGGTGTGCTGGCGATATCCAGCCGACCGCGATGCCGCTCTACAATATGCTTTACTATCGCAAGACCCAGCCCGGTGCCACCCATGGCCCGGCTGCGCCCCGCATCGACGCGATAAAATCGCTCGGTCAGCCGGGGCAGATGCTCCGGCGCCACGCCTTCGCCCTCATCGGCGACGCTCAGGCGCACCATGCCGGTATGATCGTGCCACAAATGGCTGATTACGGGCGTGCCGGGGCGGCCATATTTCATCGCGTTGCCAATGAGATTGTGCAGCACCTGGCTCAGCTGGGCGCGGTCGCCGACTACGGGCGGCACGCCGGCGTCGATCTCCGCGATCAGATCGGCGCCGCGCGGGTCGAGCGTGTCGGCCAGTTCGGCGTGCACTTCCTCCAGCACGGCAGCCAGATCGACGGGCGTGGCCGGCAGGCGGTATTTATCGGCCTCGATCCGCGACAGCGAGATCAGGTCCTCCACCAGCCGCTGCATCCGCCGCGCCTCCAGCATCAGCACCTTCAGGAAGCGGTGGCGGACGTCGGCGTCCTCGCCTGCCTTGTCGTCGGACAGGGTTTCGACAAAGCCCAGGATTGAGGCGAGCGGTGTGCGCAGCTCGTGGCTGGCATTGGCGACGAAGTCGACGCGCATCCGCTCTGCCGCATAGCTGCCGGTCTGGTCGGTCAGGTGAACAAGGCGACGGTCGCCGCTCAGCTCGGTCACCCGCATTTCCCAGCGCTGGTCAAGCGTGCCCAGTCCGACGAGGTTGATCGGTGCATCCTCGCCGGTGCCGGTCTGGATCAGCCGTTCGGCCGCCGCCGGGTGGCGGATTGCCAGGCGCACATCCTCGCCCTGGATATGGCTGCCCAGCAGATTGTGCGCCGGGGCGTTGGCATGGGCGACACGGCCTTCCGCGACGATGAGAATGGGCTCGTTGATCGCGGCGATCAGCTCGTCGATAGCGGCGGGTGGTGCGGGGGGCGCCGGGGGATCGATCAGCATCGGCGGCGCGGCCGGCATGTCGCCCGGTCCGACCGCCATCAGCACGGCGGCAGTGCCACCCACGAAGATCAGCGCCACATGCTCCAGCTGACCGCCAACCAGCGCCACGGCCATCGCGGTAAGGCCGACCACGGCAATGGCAAGCAGCGTGCGGGGACCGAACGGGTGAGTCATGCCCGTGCCACCTAGCGCAATATGGGACGGTCGGCGAGGGCGGCGGCGTTTGCCGCGCCTTGCCAGCTATTGCTGTTTGTGGAAGGGCTTGGCCAAACAGGGTGATGGAATGAGCGACACGGACGACAGCAAGCAACCCGGCAGCCCGTCGCGGCGCGCGCTGATGCTGGGCGCGGTCGGTACGGCGGCGGTGGTGTCGATCCGCCCGGCACTGGCGCAGACGGCGGTGTCGGTGCTGACCTGCGAAATCCCGGTGCCCGATCCGGCACGCAGCGGGCAATATATCGCGCCCGATGGCAGGCTGGTGCCGCCCAACACGCCCGGCGCGTTTCCGCCCGCCGCGCAGCCGTTCAAGGGCGAGGATGTGCGCCTGGCGCTGAACGGCGGGCAGCTGCCCGGCACCGATTACGATCGCAGCCGGGCCTATCTGCAATATATCCGCCGCCTGCAGCAGGGGACCAGCGGCTTTACCTGCTTTGCCTCGCTGCAGATGCCGCGCGGCTAGCCGTGGCGGCGGTCTTTGCGCCGCCGGCGCCCGGGCGGCTGCGGATCGTGCCGCTGGACGACCTGACGCTGGTTTATGATCGCGCCTCGGGCATCACCCATGTGCTGGCGAGCCCCGCGCCCGAAATTCTGGCCGCGCTCGACACACCGATGAGCGCCGACGCGCTGCTTCAGCGGCTGGCCGGCGATTTCGCGCTGGCGGACGATGCGGCGCCGGCGCTGGCCGCCCGGCTGGACGAACTGGCGCTGGCCGGGCTGGTCGAGCGGCGATGAGGCACGTCCACTGGCTGCGCATCGGGCCGGTCGGCTTTCGCATCGGCAGCGACTGGCGCGCGCCGGTCGATCTTCTGCGCGATCTCTACCGCGATTATCCCGCACCGGCGGGCGGCATCGCCGATTTCACCGTCCGGCTGAGCGCGACGCGGCCGTGGCGGCGCTTCATCCGCCCGTCGGTGGCGATCGGCGGGGATTATTGGCTGGCGGACGCGGCGCCGCTGCCGCTGGCGCAGGGGCTGCTGGCCGCCGAAATGGCGATGAACCTGCAACTTGCGCTGGGCGAGCGGCGGTTCCTGCTGCTCCACGCCAGTGTTGTGGAGCGCGACGGCGCGGCACTGGTGATGACGGGCGAATCGGGGGCCGGCAAATCGACGCTGGCCGCGCTGCTCGCCGCGCGCGGCTGGCGGCTGCTGGGCGATGAATTCGCGCTGCTCGACCCGGCCACTGGGCTGGTGCACCCCTTCCCCAGGCTGGTGAGCCTGAAGAACAGCGCGATTGCACTGGTTGCCGGCGCCACGCCCGGCGCCCGGCTGGGGCCGTTGCTGGCGTCGACGCCAAAGGGCGACATCCGCCACCTGGTGCCCGATGCCCGCGCGATTGCCGGGATGGACCAGCCGGCCCGCCCGGCGATGATCCTGTTCCCGCGTTATGGCCATGCGGCGGCCACGCGGCCGGTGGGGGCGGGCGAGGTGTTCGTGCGGCTGACCCAGGCCTCCACGAACTACACGGCACTTGGCGAGCGCGGGTTCGATGCGCTCACCCGGCTGGTCGCCGGGGTGCCGGCGCGCGCGATCGACTATCCCGATACCGACGCGGCCATGCAGCAGGTGGAGGCGCTGTGGCAGACGCGCTGATCCTGACCCGGGCGCTCCGCGATCCGGCAAGCGTGCTGGCGCTGGACGGTGCAGGCTGGACGCAGCTGTTCGCGATCGCGCGCGCTGAACAGCTGGCCGGCACGCTGGCGCACCGGCTGCACGGGCTGGACGTGCCGGCGCCGGCGGCGCGCCTCCTCGCTGCCGCGCGCGCTTCTGCCGAGCAGGCGCGCACCGCCGCGCTGTGGGAGGCGGAGATGGCCCGCCGCGCGCTGGCGCCGCTCGGCGTGCCGGTGGTGCTGCTGAAGGGCACTGCCTATGTCGCGGCGGGGCTCGCCGCCGGGCAGGGGCGCTTCATCGGCGATCTGGACATTCTGGTGCCGCGCGCCGCGCTCGATGCGGTGGAGGCGGCGCTGATCGAGGCGGGCTGGGAATGGGTGAAGCCCGACCCCTATGACGATGCCTATTACCGGCGCTGGATGCACGAGCTGCCCCCGCTGATCCACCGTGAGCGCGACCGGATGATCGACGTGCACCACACCATCCTGCCGCTGACCGCGCCGATCACGCCCGATGCGGCGGCGCTGCTGGCGGACAGCGTGGCGCTGGGCGGCGGGCTCAGCATCCTCTCCCCCGCCGACCGGCTGTGCCATGCGGCGGCGCACCTGATGGCCGATGGCGACCTGGCCGGCGGCCTGCGCAATCTGTGGGACGTGCATTGCCTGGCCGAGGAACAGGGGCTCGACGGCCTGGCCGAGCGCGCGGCTAGGCACGGGCTGAGCGTGGCGGTGCGTCGCGCGCTGCGCCAGGCGCACCGGCTTTACGGCACCATGATCGGCCCCGAATGGCAGGGGTGGGACATCGTCGACCGGCTGATCCACCGCCGCGTGACCGCGCGCGACGGCTGGGGGCGCGGCACGCGGCGTGCCACCCGGCTGGGCTTCTATCTGCGCAGCCATTTGCTGCGCATGCCCCCGCTGATGCTCGCGCGACATCTGTGGGTGAAGGCCCGGCGCTGACCGGGCGGCATCGCCCGTTGCGCTTGGCGCCGCCGGCGCTAGGCTCTGCCCAACGCCAGTGCGGGGGGAGGGAGACAGGATGCGCCATGTCGCGGTAATCGGCTCGGGGCCCGCCGGCTATTACACGGCAGAGGCCTGCCAGAAGCAGTTCGGCGAGGCGGTGCGCGTCGACATTATCGACCGTCTGCCGGTGCCCTATGGCCTGATCCGCTCGGGCGTTGCGCCCGATCACCAATCGATCAAGGGTGTCGCCCGCCGCTATGAGGCCGTGGCGCTGACCGACACGGTGCGCTTTGTCGGCAATGTCGAGGTGGGGCGCGACCTGTCGGTGGCGGAACTCCAGACGCTGTACGACGCGGTGGTGCTGGCGACCGGCGCGCCGGCGGACCGCTCGCTGGGCATTCCGGGGGCCGATCTTCCCGGCGTCTATGGTTCGGCCGCCTTTGTCGGCTGGTATAATGGCCATCCGGACCATGCCGCGCTTGAACCGCCCATCGGCGCCGGGCCGGCGGTGGTGATTGGCATGGGCAATGTCGCGCTCGACGTGGCGCGCATCCTGTCCAAGACGGAAAGCGAATTTTCGGGGTCAGACATTGCCGCCCACGCGCTGGAGCCGCTGGTCGATGCCGCGACGCCCGCCATCACCATTGCCGGCCGGCGCGGGCCGCACCAGATCGCGATGACGCCCAAGGAACTGGGCGAGCTGGGCGAGCTGGCCGACGCCGCGCCCTGGGTCGATCCGGCCGATCTGCCCCCGGCCGAGGCCGATGCCGCGCTGGAGCCGGGGCTGCGCAAGTCGGTGTCGCTGCTGCGCCAGTTCGTGGCGGCGCCCTCCAAAAAACGGCGGATCGCGTTCGATTTCTTTGCCGCCCCCCGCGCGATCGAGGGCGACGGCCATGCCGAGCGCGTGGTGCTGGAGCGGACCCGCCTCGACGCCGATGGCCAGGCACAGGGCACGGGCGAGCTTTACACCATCCCCGCGCGGCTGGTGGTCGCCTGTATCGGCTATCGCACGCCAGCGATCGAAGGCGTGCCCTATGATGCGCGCGCCGGCCGGTTCGCCAATGTCGAGGGGCGGGTGGCGCCGGGGCTCTATGCGGTGGGCTGGGCGCGGCGCGGGCCGACGGGCACCATCGGCACCAACCGGCCGGACGGCGCGATGATCGCCGAGCATATCGCCGCCGACATTGCCGGCGACAGCGGCCGGCCGGGGCGGCCGGGCCTGGACGCTCTGCTCTCCGGCCGGGGGGTGGACATCGTCACTTTCCGCGACTGGAAACGGATCGAGGCGGCCGAAATCGCCCGCGCCCGGGCCGGCGCCCCGCGTGAGAAATTCACGTCCATTGCCGAGATGTTGGCCGCGCTGGCTGGGTGACCGGCATGGCCCCGGCGCCGGCCCGAAAGGCGCTTGCGTCGCCCCAAGCGGGTGGCTATAGGCGCGCCTTCAAATTGGCTCTTGCCGGACCGCTCCCGACCTGTTGCGGCCCGGACTCCGTCGGGGAGTAGCTCAGCCTGGTAGAGCACTGTGTTCGGGACGCAGGGGCCGGAGGTTCGAATCCTCTCTCCCCGACCATTTCTTTTGCGCACCAAATCATTGGAAAACCGGCAAAATGCCCTACGCCCTCTATGGCATCAAGAATTGCGACACGGTGAAGAAGGCGCGCGCGTGGCTCGACCGGGGCGGCATTGCCTATCGCTTCCATGATTACCGGGTCGATGGCATCTCGGCGCCGCAGCTCGCCGGCTGGGCCGCGCAGGTGGGCTGGGAGAAGCTGCTCAACCGCGCCGGCACCACCTTCCGCGCGCTGCCGCCCGAGGCGAAGGAGGGGCTGGACGAGGCCCGCGCGCTGGCGCTGATGGCGGCGCAGCCGACGCTCATCAAGCGCCCGGTGCTGGAGGGTGGCCCAGCATTGCTTGTCGGCTTCAAAGACGATCTTTACGCCGCCGCACTCGGCTGACGCTTGGCGCCCGGCGGCGGCGCCTCCATATAGCGCGTGATTTCATCACCCTGTGGAAAAGGATGCCGCTTATGGTCACCGCCCGCTGGAACGGCGCCGTCATTGCCCAGTCCGACAAGACCATATTGGTGGAGGGCAATCATTATTTCCCGCCCGACGCGGTGAACGCGGCGCTGCTGGAAGACAGCAAGACGCAGACCCACTGTCCGTGGAAAGGTGCGGCCAGCTACAAGACGATTGTCGTCGATGGCGCGCGCAATGCCGATGCCGCCTGGTATTATCCGGCGCCCAAGACGGCGGCGGCGCATATCAAGGACTATGTCGCCTTCTGGAAGGGTGTAGAGATCGCCTGATCATCCTTGGGAGGCGGGCATGGCGCACGGCGCTTCGGTGGTTTCGGTTCAGGTCGGCAGCATCGCGCCGCTGGGGCCGGAAGGGGTGCCCAGCGCCTTCGTCAAGCAGCCGGTCGCCGGGCCGGTGCGCGTCGCGCCGCTGGGGCTGGAGGGCGATCACCAGGCCGATCCGCGCTATCATGGCGGCCCCGACAAGGCGATTTATGGCTATGCGGCTGATCTCTATCCGGTCTGGGCGGCCGAGCAGCCCCAGCATGCGGCGCGGCTGACGCCGGGCGCTTTTGGCGAGAATCTGACCATCGCCGGCCTCACCGAGGCCGATCTGTGCGTGGGCGATATCCACGCCATCGGCACCGCGCAGCTGCAGCTGTGCCAGCCGCGCCAGCCCTGTTTCAAGCTCGCGCTGCGCTTTGACGACAGCCGCATGCCCAAGGCGATGGTGCGCTCGGGCCGGTCGGGCTGGTATTACCGGGTGGTCCAGGAAGGGGTGATCGAAGCCGGCGATCCGGTGCGCCTGGCCGCGCGGCCGCACCCCGAGCTGCCGTTCGCGCGGCTGGTTGCCATCGTCAATTTCGGCAATGCCACGGCGGAGGAGGTGGCTTTGCTCGCCCGGGCCGATGGCGTGGCCGGCTGGCTGCGGCAAAAGGCGCGCGCGGACCTCGCCTGAACGGGCGGATGCCCAAGTCCGCGCTGGCGGTTGCGCGCCGGGCGGGCTAACAAGCGGCATGTCCACCACCTATACGCTCGACACCGCCACCAGCCGCGCCAACCCCACGCCGCAGCCGATGAAGCGGCTGACCGTGCCCGCGATCCGCGCCCGCAAGGGTGGCGAGCCGCTGGTGATGCTGACCGCCTATACCGTGCGCACTGCCCAGCTGCTCGATCCGCATTGCGACATGCTGCTGGTGGGCGACAGCCTGGGCCAGGTGATTTACGGCCTGCCCTCCACCGTGCCGGTAACGCTGGAAATGATGGCCGCCCATGGCGCGGCGGCGGTGCGCGGCAGCTATCATGCGGTGGTCGTCATCGACATGCCGTTCGGCAGCTATGAACGCGGGCCTGAACAGGCGTTCGAAAGCGCGGCCTATCTGCTGAAGCAGACCGGGGCGGCCGCAGTGAAGCTGGAAGGCGGCAAGGCAATGGCGCCGACGGTGCGCTTTCTGGTCGAGCGCGGCATTCCGGTGATGGGGCATGTCGGGCTGACGCCGCAGGCCGTGAACGTGCTGGGCGGCTATGGCGCGCGCGGGCGGTCAGCGGCGGAGGCGACCAAGATTGTCGCCGATGCGGTGGCCGTGGCCGAGGCGGGCGCCTTTTCGCTGGTGATCGAAGGCGTGGTGGAGCCGGTCGCGATCGAGATCACGCGGCTGGTCGGCTGCCCGACCATCGGCATCGGCGCGTCCGCCCAGTGCGACGGCCAGGTGCTGGTGGTCGACGACATGCTGGGCATGTTTGACCGTACCGCGCGTTTCGTGAAGCGGTATGACAGCCTGTCCGCCCGCATTGCCGCCGCAGCCGAGACCTATGCCGGCGAGGTGCGCGCGCGCACCTTTCCGGGGCCGGAACAGATTTACCCGGCCAAGGATTGATACACTTCCCCTTGCCGCGCGGCGCCGCTAATGTCCGCCGCCTTGAGCGCCCCATAAGGAGTTTGACTTGGCCGTTCCGCCGCCCGCCAACGAAGCATTTCTGCGCGAAGTCGATGAGGAACTGCGCCGCGACCAGGTGGTGCAGCTGTGGCGCCGCTATGGCCGGATGGGCCTGATCGGCGTTGGCGCGGGGCTTGCCGCCTTTGCCGCGTGGCTGGGCTTTCAGGAATGGCAGCTGACCAGCGCCGGCGCGCAGGGCACCAAGCTGAGCGCCGCGCTCGACAAGGTGCGCACTGGTGACCGCACCGGCGAAACCGCGATTGCCCAGCTGGCGCGCGACGGGGCGCCTGGCTATCGCGCCACCGCCAAGTTCGTGCAGGCCGATCTGGCGCTGCAGAAGAATGATCTGGCCGGCGCCGCGCGCATCTTTGGCGAGGTGGCGGCCGATACCGGGCTGGCCCAGCCGTTCCGCGATCTGGCGCTGATCCGCCAGACGCTGGCCGAATATGACACGCTGAAGCCCGAACAGGTGCTCGGCCGGCTGAAGCCCTATGCCGCCAAGGACAATATGTGGTTCGGCGCGGCCGGCGAAATGGTCGCCATCGCCTATATCCGCCAGGGCAATATGGTCGCCGCGCGCAAGCTGCTCGCCGACCTTGCCGAGGCAAAGGACGTGCCCGAAACCGTGCGCAACCGCGTCGTCGCGCTCGCCGGATCGGCGGGGGTCGACACCATCAAGCAGGATGGCAAACAGGGCAGCAACGCGCAGAAAGAAGGCGGTCAGCCATCATGATGAAGCCTCGTCGCTGGCACGCGGCGCTGATTGCGCTGGTCGCGCTCAGTGCCTGCAACACCCTGCGGGCGCCCAAGAAGACGCCGACCATCGGCGACCGGATGCCGATCCTGCTGGCGGAGGCTGGCGCGCTGCCGGACAAGTCGCTGGCCGATGTCGAGGTGCTGCTGCCCCCGGCGGCGGTGAACGAGGGCTGGGTGCAGCCGGGCGGCGACGCGGCCAAGTCGATGGGCCATCTGGCGCTGGGTGCTGAACCGCGCAAGCTGTGGACGGCGCGGGTGCGCGGCGGCAACACGCGCGAGCGGCTGGGTGCGCCGCCGGTGGTGGCCGAGGGCAAGCTGTTCGTGGTCGATACCCACGCCACGGTATATGCCTTCGCCGCCGATACCGGCCGCAAGCTGTGGTCGACCCCGGTTGCGGAGGACAAGAAGAACCGCCAGTCGCGCTTTGGCGGCGGGGTCAGCTATGACGATGGCAAGCTGTTCGCGTCCGACGGGCTGGGCGATCTGGTCGCGCTGAATGCGGCCGACGGCAAAATCGTGTGGCGGGTGAAGCCCGGCGGCCCGCTGCGCGGCGCGCCGACCGTGGCCAACGGCGCGGTCTATGTGCTGACCCAGGACAACCAATTCTATGCCGTGTCGCAGGCGACCGGCGAAACGCTGTGGACGCAGCTCGGCACGCTCGAATCGCAGGGCGTGTTCGGCGTCGGCGCGCCGGCGGCGGGGCGCGGCACCGTGGTCGTCGGCTTCTCGTCGGGCGAACTGAACGCCTATCGCTATGAAAATGGCCGCGTACTGTGGCAGGATCAGCTGTCGCGCACCAGCATCACCACTTCGGTTTCCAGCCTCGCCGATATCGACGCGAGCCCGGTGATCGATAATAACCGCGTCTATGCTGTGGGCGAGGGCGGCCGCGCGGTGGCGCTGGAACTGAGCACCGGCCAGCGCGTGTGGGAACAGAATCTCGCCAGCATCTCAACACCATGGCTGGCCGGCGAATGGCTGTTCATCATGAGCGATGACGGGCGGCTGGTCTGCCTGTCGCGCGCCAATGGCAAAGTGCGCTGGATCGCCGATCTGGGCGCGTTCAAGAACGCGAAGAAGCGCAAAGGTGCGCCCGTTTATTGGAGCGGCCCGGTGCTGGCCGGTGACCGGCTGATCGTGGTCGGCTCGCTGGGGCGGATCGTGATGCTCTCGCCGAAGGACGGCAAGATCGTCACCAACATGAAGGGCAGCGTGCCCTATACCTTTGGCCCCGTGGTCGCCAACAACACGCTGTTCGTGCTCGACGCCAAGGGCAAGATCACCGCCTATCGGTGATTGCTGACGCGGGAGCGCACCACTACAGCGCCGCGATGGCAAAGCTTCCCACCGTCGCGATCATCGGCCGGCCCAATGTCGGCAAGTCGACGCTGTTCAACCGCCTGGTCGGCAAGAAGCTGGCGCTGGTCGATGACCGGCCCGGCGTGACGCGCGACCGGCGCGAGGGCGACGCGACGCTGATCGGCCTGGATTTCCGGGTGATCGACACCGCCGGCTATGAGGACGAGGATCCGCAGACGCTGCCCGGGCGGATGCGCCAGCAGACCGAGGCGGCGGTGGCGGCGGCCGATGTCGCGCTGTTCCTGATCGATGCGCGCGCGGGGATCGTGCCGCTGGACGAAGAGATCGCCCGCTGGCTGCGCGCCTCCACCACGCCGGTGGTGCTGGTGGCCAACAAGGCGGAGGGGCGCAGCGGCGAGCAGGGCGTGCTCGAATCGCTGGCGCTGGGCTTTGGCGATCCGGTGCAGCTGTCGGCCGAGCATGGCGAGGGCATGGCCGACCTGTTCGAGGCGCTGCTGCCCCATCTCGACGGCAAGGGCGAAGAGGACGACCCCGATGCCGACGACTCGCCCGATGCGCCGCTGAAGCTTGCGATTGTCGGCCGGCCCAATGCCGGCAAGTCCACGCTCATCAACCGCCTGCTGGGCGAGGACCGGCTGATCACCGGGCCGGAAGCCGGCATCACCCGCGATTCGATTGCCATCGACTGGGAATGGCAGGGGCGCGCGGTGCGGCTGATCGACACCGCCGGCATGCGCAAACGCGCACAGGTGCAGGACAAGCTGGAAAAGCTGTCGGTCGCCGATGCGCTGCACGCGATCGATTTCGCCGAAGTCGTGGTGCTGCTGCTCGATGCGACGCGCGGGCTGGAGGTGCAGGATCTGAAGATCGCCGACCGCGTGCTTCAGGAAGGGCGCGCGCTGATGATCGCGCTCAACAAATGGGATGTGGCCGAAGACGCGTCGAAGCTGTTCAACGGCGTGCGCGCCGCGCTCGACGAAGGGCTGGCGCAGGTGAAGGGCGTGCCGCTGCTCACCGTTTCGGCGGTGACGGGCAAGGGGCTCGACGTGCTGATGAAGGTGGCGTTCGAAACGCGCGAGGCATGGTCGCGCCGCGTGCCGACGGGCGAACTCAACCGCTGGTTCGAACGCGCGGTGGAGGCCAACCCGCCGCCCGCGCCCGGCGGCAAGCGGATCAAGCTGCGCTACGTCACCCAGGCCAAGACGCGCCCGCCCGGCTTCGTGCTGTTCGGCACGCGGGTCGACCAGCTGCCCGAAAGCTATCAGCGCTATCTGGTCAACGGCATTCGCCGCGAGCTGGGCTTTGGCGCGGTGCCGGTGCGGCTGACCCTGCGCGCGCCCAAAAATCCGTTCGACCGGTGATGCGGATCGACGCGCGCGGGCAGCGCTGCCCCTGGCCCGCGATCCGCGCCGCGCGGGCGCTGCGCGAGGGGGCGGACGCGATCGAAATCTGGGCGGACGACCCCGCCGCGCCCGGCGAACTGGCCGCCATTGCCGCTGCCGCCGGTGCCACCCTGACGCGCCCCGATGCCGGCCATCTGGGGGAAATGCGGTTCGAAATCACCCGCAAAATCAACTCCTCCTTTACGGATCGGGCGTAAAGCGAAGGTCGTGGGGCCGGCCAGGGCCCATGGCGTGATTGTCAGGGAGATACCAGTGTCGGACGCGAACAGCGCCTTGGTCAACTGGAGTGCCTTTGCCCAGGCCCGTGAGGAACTGGGTGCCGGCTTCGTCAGGATTCTCGGCTATTTTCAGGAAGATGGCGTCAAGTCGGTTGACGCGATCGAGGAAGCCATGCGCGCCAAGAACGCCGCCGCCCTGGTGCGGCCGGCGCACACGCTGAAGGGTGAGGCGCGCCAGTTCGGCGCCTCTCCGCTGGCGCAGGTCGCCGAAATGATCGAGATGATCGCGCGCGACTGTGTCGAATCGCGCGAGGAGCCCGACGCCGCGCTGCCCTATGTCGTGCGGCTGCGCGACCTGTTCGAAAACACCATGTCGGCGCTGCAGCGCGAGGCGAGCCCGCTGGTTGCCCGGCGCCCGACGCCAGCGGCCGCACCCGTGTTCGGCCGCCGCGCCGCCAGCAGCTTCGGCCGCGCCAGCTGAGTTTTTTGGTAAGGTAGCAGCCGCACCGGCCCGCTCCCCCACCCGGCCTCCCATAGAATACTGCCGTTGGGAGGCCGGGTGGGGGAGCGGGCCGGTGCCGTAACCGATCAAGCCGGAACTGAAACCAACGCCCGCGATGGCGCGGGGTGCTGGCCCGACGTCAGCCCTTAATGCGCGTGGCCTTCGGCCGGGTTGCTGTTGAGCTGGATGTAGTTCTGGATGCCGACGCGCGCGATCAGGTCGAACTGGGTTTCGATCATGTCGACATGCTCTTCCTCGTTTTTGAGGATGCCGGCGAACAGGTCGCGGCTCACATAGTCGCGCACGGTTTCGCAATGGGCGATCGCCTCGCGCAGCACGGCAATCGCTTCATCCTCCAGCGCCAGATCGGCCTTCAGGATTTCCTCCACGGTCTCGCCGATGCGCAGCCGGCCGAGCAGCTGGAAATTGGGCAGGCCGTCGAGCATCAGGATGCGCTCGGCCAGCTGGTCGGCGTGCTGCATTTCCTCGATCGATTCGTGCCGCTCATGCTGGGCGAGCTTCTTGATGCCCCAATTGTCGAGCATGCGGAAATGCAGCCAATACTGGTTGACCGCCGTCAATTCATTCTTGAGCACCAAGTTCAGATACTCAAGAACCTTCGCGTCGCCCTTCATCGTGCCAGTCCCTTCAAAGCAGTGTTGACTGCTCATGGGCTGGGCGGGGGCGCCCCGTCAAGCAGTTGCGCGGGCCTCTGCAATAATTGTTCGTGCGGTGCGGATGCATTGACCACATTTGGCCCGGCACCCCATTGACCGATAGGTCTGGCAAGCGGAACGATGTTCGTCGCGAACCGCTGAACGCAACTCATTCTCACGAATATTATTGCAAATGCAAATGATCATCGTTTCGCCCGCTCGTTGCCCGATGATATAGCGCTAATGCGAGCCGTTCGCAATATGGAATGCGAATGACTCGCATTATGATTTCCCCATTTGGGGCGGCGCGCTGCGGATCAGGCGGCGGCGGGCTTGTGCATCGGCTGCGGGCGGCCGCGCGCCAGGCTGCGCCACAGCCATTCGAACGGGCCATAGGCGAATCGGTCCAGCCATGGCTTCGACCACAGCAGCATCAGCGCCCACATGCCCAGCACCACCAGGTAAAGCTGTGCGCGGCCCAGATGCCCGTACAGCCCCAGGCCATAACCATAGAACAGCGTGGTGCACAGGATCGACGTCATCAGATAGTTGGTGAACGCCATCCGCCCGGCCGCCGCCACGCGCGCGACCAGCGCCCCGCGCCCGCGCGCAAACAGCGCAATCGCGCTCGCCCAGCCGATGATCATCACCGGCCGGATCGGCACGGTGAGCGCCAGCACGTAAAGCGCGACCGCAAAGGGCGTGTAGCCCGACTGGGCGAGCAGCACCGCCAGCGTGCCATAACCGACAATGCCCGTGCCCAGGCCCAGTATCGCCCATCGGCGATAGCGCTCCGCCGGCCATTCGCCGCGCAGCATGCCGCTTTTCAGCAGCGCCATGCCGAACAGCATATAGGCCAGCGTCTCAAACCCGACCAAGGCGAACGTGGCGGGCACGACCCAGGCCTTCTCGCGCACACGCTGCGCGACGATTGTCGCATAGCTGCCGCGATGGAGGGCGAGTTCTTTCTCGGTCTTGGCGCGCGACGGCACGCCGAAGGTGTCGGCGAAATCGCGGGCCTGCTCGACCATTTCCTTGGGCGGGTTGGGCTGGGCCAGCTGCGCATCGACCGTGGCGATGGCAAGCGGGAGGCCGCTCAGCACCAGCATCTGCAGCACCAGCATTCCCGCGCCGATCCGCACCAGCCATTTCACGCTGCGCTTGCGGAACAGGAACAGGATCATGCCGATCAGCGCATAATGCGTCAGAATATCGCCCCACCAGATCAGGTAGAGGTGGATCAGGCCAAACACGAGCAGCCAGCCCATCCGCGCATAGTGGATGGCGCCCGCCGATTCCCCCTTGGCGGTGGCGCGCTCGATCACCAGCAGCGTCGACGCGCCGAACAGGAACGAGAACAGCCCGCGCATCTTGCCGTCGAACAGCACGAAATCGATGAGATAGGTTACCATGTCGACGGGCGTGTCGGCGCCATAGGCACGCGGGTTGAGATAGGCGACCTCCGGCATCGCGAAGGCGACGATGTTCATCGTCAGGATGCCCATCACGGCGACGCCGCGGATCACGTCCAGCGTGGTGATTCGGTCCTGCAGCGGCGGCGTTGTGCTCATCCAAACCCCCCGTCAAACATGTGACTTATCGCACTAATACGGTTGATCCGTCAACGTGCGCTCCGGCGGATCATCAGCTTGAGACCCGACCAGACCGTGTCGATCGCGCACACCTTGGTATCGACGAGGCCCGTCGGCAGCGCGACCGCGCGGATCAGGTCTTCGGTGATTTCGCTCGGCACCTTGGATGCCTTTTTGGGGCCAGGCAATCCAGACGAAACCGCTCGGCGCGAGCAGCGGGCGCAGCACGCCGATGGCGCTCCTGAGTTCCCACTCAAGCGTGACAAACATATGCGCGGCCTCCAGCCCGGCCGCAGGTTCGGCAAGCTCTACCACCCCGATCGCTGCCGGGTCGATTTCGGCCCGCACGCTTTCGGGCATGGCATTATCGAACCACACGCGTATGCCGGGCTTCAGGCCCAGCTTCTTCGCCAGCGGCGTGCCGGAATAGCCGGCGCTCACAGCCAGCTGGAAATCTGCGCCAGCGGCTTTTTGCGCAGCGCGTGGAGTGGCACGGTCGCGTCGGGTGCGGCGTGGCCGGCGACCACGATCATCACCGGCTTTTCGCTGTCCGGCCGGCCGCACGCCTCGTTCAGGAACTTCATCGGATTGGGCGTGTGGGTGAGGGTGGCGACATTGGCGGCGTGGAGCGCGGCGAGCAGGAAGCCGGTGGCGATGCCGACCGATTCGCTCACATAATAATTCTGCCGGTCCTCGCCGGGCTCGATGCCGCCGCGCCGCTGCGCGAAGACAATGATCAGATAGGGCGCGATGTCGAGAAAGCTCTTGTCCGGGTCGGTGCCGAGCGGGCCGAGCGCCTCCAGCCATTCGGCGCTGGCCTTGCCGGCATAGAAAGCGCGCTCTTCCTCCTCGGCCGCCGCACGGATGCGCGCCTTCAGGTCGGCGCTCGTCACCACCGCGAAATGCCATGGCTGGTGGTTCGCCCCCGATGGCGCGGTGCCGGCGGCCTCGATCGCCGCCTCGATCACCGCGCGGGGGACGGGCGCATCGCTGAAATAGCGGCAGGTGCGGCGCTCGCGCAGTGCATCGCGAAACGCGCCAGCGCGGGCGACGCGCTCGTCATCGGCAAGCGGCGCCAGGCCGGGCCAGGGCTGGGCAGGATGGTCGCGCATCAGATGTCCTTCGCATAGGGCCTGCCCGATCTCGCGGGGGGCAGGGCAGCGAATCATAGTGTCGAACCGCCGCTGACCAAAGCCCCCTGAATGGGAGGAGGGGGCGCGTCGCTCAACCACCCATCAGCGCGGGGAAAAAGCCCTCATGCGCGGCGCGCAGATCGTCGAGCGACACCACATGGTCGGCGGCCGGGCATTCAACGATGATCCGCCCGGCAATGGTG
Organism: Sphingomonas sp.; assembly: GCF_019746015.1. Classification (GTDB taxonomy): domain Bacteria; phylum Pseudomonadota; class Alphaproteobacteria; order Sphingomonadales; family Sphingomonadaceae; genus Sphingomonas. Next base: position 43,894 of record NZ_JAIESM010000017.1, read on the forward strand.
CGGCCGATCCGCTCCACGGTGACGCCGGCGCGGGTGGAGGCGTGGAGGAAGTCGTGCAGCATCGCGTCGGCGACGGTTGCGACATACAGCCCCTGATCCTCGGCGAAATAGGTGGCGGGCAGGCCATGCGGCGTGGGCGCGGCCAGCATCGCGCCGATGCCGCCGGCCAGCGCCATTTCGGCCACCGCCACCGCCAGCCCGCCATCGGCCACGTCATGCACCGCCGTCAGCGCGCCGGCCAGAATCTGCTGGCGGACAAAGGCGCCGGTGCGCCGTTCGGCGTCCAGATCAACCGGCGGCGGCGGCCCTTCCTCGCGCCCCTGGCATTCGCGCAGCCACAACGACTGGCCCAGATGGAAGCTGCGCTCGCCGATCAGGACGATAATGTCGCCGGTGCCCTTGAAGCCGATCGTCGCCGCGCGCCGCCAGTCATCGATCAGGCCGACCCCGCCAATCGCTGGGGTGGGCAGAATGGCCGATCCGCTGCCATCCTCGTTCTTGGTCTCGTTATAAAGACTCACATTGCCCGAGACGATGGGGAAGTCGAGCGCGCGGCAGGCAGCCGCCATCCCCTCGATACAGCCGACGAACTGGCCCATGATCTCCGGCCGCTGCGGGTTGCCGAAATTCATGCAGTCGGTCGCGGCCAATGGTGTCGCGCCCACCGCGCACAGGTTGCGCCACGCCTCTGCAATCGCCTGTTTGCCGCCCTCGACCGGATCGGCCAGGCAGTAACGCGGCGTGCAGTCGGTGGTGATGGCCAGCGCCTTGTCGGTGCCGTGCACGCGCACCACCGCCGCGTCGCCGCCCGGCGGCTGCACCGTGTTGCCGCCGACCTTGGGATCATATTGCTCATAGATCCAGCGCCGGCTGGCCAGGTCGGGCGAGCCCATCAGCTTCAGCAGATCGGCGGCGACATCGGTGAAGCGCGGCGTCGCGCCGACCGGCGCCGGCGGGGGCGTGGCGCGGGCAGGGCGGTCATAGACCGGTGCTTCGTCGGCCAGCGGTTCCAGCGGAATGTCGGCCACCGTCTCACCATGGTGGACGAGGACCATCCGACCCGTATCGGTCACCTCGCCGATCACCGCGAAATCCAGCTCCCATTTGCGGAAAATGGCTTCCGCCTCGGCCTCGCGGCCGGGCTTCAGCACCATCAGCATCCGCTCCTGGCTTTCCGACAGCATCATTTCATAGGCGGTCATGCCGGTTTCGCGGCAGGGCACCTTGTCCATGTCCAGCCGGATGCCGACGCCGCCCTTCGACGCCATTTCGACGCTGGAGGAGGTAAGGCCGGCGGCGCCCATGTCCTGAATGGCAACGATCGCGTCCGACGCCATCAGCTCCAGACACGCTTCGATCAGCAGTTTCTCGGTGAAGGGGTCGCCCACCTGCACTGTCGGGCGCTTTTCCTCGCTGTCCTCGCCGAAATCGGCCGAGGCCATGGTGGCGCCGTGAATGCCGTCGCGCCCGGTCTTGGAGCCGACATAGACGACCGGATTGCCGATGCCGGCGGCGGCCGAATAGAAGATCTTGTCCGCCTGGGCGACGCCCACCGTCATCGCGTTGACCAGGATGTTGCCGTCATAGGCGGGGTGGAAATTCACCTCGCCGCCCACGGTCGGCACGCCGACGCAATTGCCATAGCCGCCGATGCCGGCCACGACGCCCGCGATCAGGTGGCGCATCTTGGGGTGATCGGGCCGGCCAAAGCGCAGCGCGTTCAGGTTCGCCACCGGCCGCGCACCCATGGTGAAGACGTCGCGCAAAATCCCGCCGACGCCGGTCGCCGCGCCCTGATAGGGTTCGATGTAGCTGGGGTGGTTGTGGCTCTCCATCTTGAAGATCGCGGCCTGACCGTCGCCGATATCGACGACGCCCGCATTCTCGCCGGGCCCGCAGATGACACGCGCGCCCGTCGTCGGCAGCTTCTTCAGGTGGATGCGCGAGGATTTGTAGCTGCAATGCTCCGACCACATGACCGAGAAGATGCCGAGTTCGGTCAGATTGGGTTCGCGGCCCAGCGCATGAAGGACGCGGGCATATTCATCCTCGGACAGCCCGTGCTGGGCAACGATCTCTGCGGTGATCTGGCTCATGCTTGCGCCTTAGCGCTGCGCGCAAATCGCGGCTAGAGTTGGTTTCAGTTTAACAGAAACCGTCTCGGCGCCGGCCCGCTCCCCCACCCAGCCACCCATCGGCAGTATCGTGTGGGTGGCCGGGTGGGGGAGCGGGCCGGCACTGCTTCAGCTCCGCTGACGAAGACTGCAGAGTCATGCTGCTTTAGCGGTCGGCCGTGTGCTCGCTCAGAAAGTCGAGCACGTCGCGGGCGCTTTCGTCGGCGCGCTCCTCCATCGGCACATGGCCGGTGGCGGGATAGATGATCACCTGATGATCGGGGATCTGCTGGGCGAACCAGTTGGCGGAGCTGACCGGGATCAGCTTGTCATCCGCCCCCCACAGGATCAGCACCGGCATTTTCAGCGCCTGCAGCCGCGCCGGGCTGGCCGGATCGCGCCGGGTGCTGAAGCGGTCGACCGTCGCCTGGCGGTTGCCGGGGTAGCGCAGCAGCTCCCAGTAACGATCGACCATCGCCGGCGTCACCAGCTCGCGGTTGGTGAAGCTGTCGTCTAGCGTGCTCTCGATCAACGCGCGCGGCGTTATCTGGGTGGCGAAGTAACGCAGCACCGGCGTGCGCGCGATACGGAAGCCCAGTGGCACGCTCGTCCGCATCGGCTCGGGCTGGCCGCCTGAATCGACCAGGATCAGCGCGCGCACCCGTTCGGGATGCCACAGCGCATAATGCCAGGCGACCGAGCCGCCCATCGAATTGCCGGCAATCACGAAGCGCGCGAGGTGCAGCTTCAGCCGCAGCTGCTCCACCACATCGGCATAGCTGCGCATCGTATAGTCGCGCCGGGGGTGCGGGCCGGTAAGCCCATGCCCGGGCAGGTCGAAGCGGATGATGCGATATTGCTGCTCCAGCCGCTTGGCCCAGGGTTCCCAGGTATGGAGCGAGGCATTGGAGCCGTGGATCAGCATCAGCACCGGCGCGTTGCGCGGGCCGGTGTCGCGCAGATGGATGTTGAGGCCGCCGCCCAGATCGACGAACTGCGACGGCGGCCCGCCATATTTGGCGCGCATCGCCGCCGGGTCGGTATCGGGCGTGCGAAAGAGCAGAAACGCCGCGCCCAGCACCACCGCCAGCACCACGACGATCGTTGCCAACACCCGCCAGAACCGTCGCATCCACGTCCCCCAATAGCCTCAGCCGCAAGGATGGCAGAAAAGCGCGCCGCGCGGCAAGCCTAGTGGCGAGAAAGCGGCACGCGGGTGGCGGCAACGCCAAAGGCCAGCGCCGCCATGATCGCATAGGCGCCAAGCGCCGTGATGCCGGCAGCGGACGGCACCGGATAAACCGGCGCGGGCGGCGGCGGCGTCAGCCAGTTGATCGCCTGCAACAGCGCCATCACGACAGCCAGCCCCAGCAGCAGCCAGCGGCTGGCCGCCCCGCTCGGCCGGGTGCGCGCGGCATAGAGCCCCAGCGCGCCATAAGCGAGCGCCAGCTCCAGCGGAATTTCGATCATCGGATAGTTCCACAGCCCCAGGCCCAGCCGTGGCGGTCCGCCGGCCAGGGTCAGGTCCGGCCGGTGGACGATGAGATCGAGCAGCCAATGCGACAGCACGACCGCCGCGCCCAACAGCGCAGCACCCCAGCCGCGCCCGGTCAGCCGCAGCACCAGCGCGAAGCCCGCTGCCCAGCACGCCGCCCCGGTCAGGCTATGGTCCCAGGGCATGTCGTACAGGTCCATCGCGTTCATCACCGTCGCGCCGGGGCGCATCCCCATATGCTCAACGCCGGCCAGGAACAGCGTGAAGAAGACGATGTCGATCAGCTGAGCGGCGATGAACATGCTGCCCAGCCCGACGCGGTTCTGTGCGCGGCGCGGGGCGACGGCCGCGGCCAGGAAGGCCGGGGCGTAATGGCCGATGAACATCGTGGGAATCTCCCGTTAAGCGGCTGCTTTTACGTTACTGTTCAACCAGCGCGCGCTGCATGTAAACCGTGTCCAGCCAGGTGCCGAATTTATGGCCGACATGGTGCAGCCGGCCGACATGGTGAAAGCCGAACTTTTCGTGCAGCGCGACCGACGCGGCCGCGCCGCCGCCGATCACCGCGATCATCTGGTGAAAGCCGGCGTCGGTGCTGGCGGCAATCAGGCGCTCCAGCAACGCGCTGCCCACCCCGTGCCCCAGCGCTTGCGCGGCGACATAGATGCTGTCCTCGCACGCAAAGCGATAGCCGGGCCGGTCGCGCAGCTGGGTGGCATAGGCATAGCCCAGCACCGGGCCGTCGGCGGCCACCAGAAACGGCCAGCCGCGCGCGGCAAGCTCTGCAATCTTCGCCGCCCACTCGGCCTCGCCCGGTGCTTCGGTGTCGAACGTGGCGGTGCCGGTTGCGACATGATGGGCATAGATCGCGGCAATCGCGCCCGCGTCGCCCGCCACAGCCGGCCGCACGATCACCGGGCGCCGGCCTGCATCAATCCTCCTGCCGGGCGAGCCACGCTTCCAGCCATTTGATCGTATAGTCGCCCTTCTGGAAATCGGGGTCGTCGAGCAGCGCCTGGTGGAGCGGGATGGTGGTCTTCATCCCCTCGATCACGAATTCCTTCAGCGCGCGGCGCAGCCGGCGCAGCGCGCCTTCGCGGGTATGGCCCCAGACGATCAGCTTGGCGATCATCGAATCATAATAAGGCGGCACGCGGTAACCGGCATAAAGCCCTGAATCGACGCGCACATTCATGCCGCCGGGGGCATGGAACTGCTTCACCAGCCCGGGCGAGGGGGCAAAGGTGCGCGGGTCTTCGGCATTGATGCGGCATTCGATGGCGTGGCCGCGAAATTCCACATCCTGCTGGCGCAGCGTCAGCGGATGCCCTTCGGCAATGCGGATCTGCTCGCGCACCAGATCAAGCCCGGTGATCGCCTCGGTCACCGGATGCTCCACCTGCAGCCGGGTGTTCATCTCGATGAAGTAGAACTCGCCATTTTCCCACAGGAACTCGATCGTGCCGGCGCCGCGATAGCTCATTTCGGCCATCGCATTGGCCACGATCGCGCCCATCCGGTCGCGCTCGGCATGGCTCAGCACGGGCGAGGGCGCCTCTTCCAGCACTTTCTGGTGGCGCCGCTGCAGCGAACAGTCGCGCTCGCCCAGATGGATGGCATTGCCCTGGCCGTCGCCGAAAATCTGGAACTCGATATGGCGCGGATTGCCCAGATATTTTTCCATATAGACGGTGGCGTCGCCAAACGCGGCCTTCGCCTCGTTCCCCGCCTGCTGCATTAGGCTTTCCAGGCTGTCGGCATCGGGCACCACCTTCATGCCGCGCCCGCCGCCGCCCGAGGCCGCCTTGATCAGCACCGGATAGCCGATGCGCTCGGCAATCGCGCGCGCTTCGTCAACGCTGGTGATCGCCCCGTCCGACCCCGGCACCAGCGGCAGGCCCAACGCGCCGGCGCTGCGCTTTGCCTCCACCTTGTCGCCCATGGTGCGGATATGTTCGGGCTTGGGGCCGACAAAGATGATGTCGTGCGCCTCCACAATCTCGGCAAAGCGGGCATTTTCGCTCAAGAAGCCATAGCCGGGGTGGATCGCGTCGGCGCCGGCGATTTCGGCGGCCGAAATGATCGCCGGGATGTTCAGATAGCTGTCGGTGGCGCTGGGCGGGCCGATGCAGATCGCCTGATCGGCCAGGCGCACATGCATGGCGTCCGCATCGGCGGTGGAATGCACCGCGACCGTCGCTATCCCCATTTCGTGGCAGGCGCGCAGGATGCGCAGCGCAATCTCGCCGCGATTGGCGATCAGCAGCTTCTTGATCTCTGCCATCAGTCGATCACGACCAGCGGCTGATCAAATTCCACCGGCTGGCCATTTTCCACCAGCAGCGCGGAGACCGTGCCGCCGCGCGGCGCAACGATCGGGTTCATCACCTTCATCGCCTCGATGATGACGAGCGTGTCACCCTCGGCCACGCGCTGGCCGGCGGCAACAAAGGGCGCGGCCCCAGGCTCGGGGGAGAGATAGACCGTGCCGACCATGGGCGACTTGATCGCGTTGGCCGCACTTGGCGCGGGTGCAGCGGCGGGCGCTTCCGCCACCGGCGCGGGGGCGGCGACCGGTGCTGCGGCGGGTGCGGCAACCGCCGCCGGCGCTGCCGCCACGGTCAGCGTGCGGGCAACGCGCACGCGCCGCTCGCCATCTTCCACTTCGATTTCGGTCAGCTGCGTCTGGTTCAGCACTTCGGCGAGCTGGCGGACCAGGTCGATCTCGATGCGCATCGTTGCGTTGGGGGACGAATCCGGTTGCTCGCCCTCGGGATTATTGGGTTCAGCCATGGCCGCTTTCCTTTTTAAGGGGCTGCATTGTCAGAACCGGGCCGCCGCTTCAAGCGCCAGCAGATAGGATTGCGCGCCAAAGCCGGCAATCGTGCCGCGCGCTGCCGCCGCGATATGGCTGACGTGACGAAAAGCCTCGCGCGCATGGGGGTTTGACAGGTGCACCTCGATCACCGGCGTGGTGATGGCGCGCACGGCATCGTGCAGCGCGATCGAGCTGTGGGTATAGCCGCCCGCGTTCAGGATGACCGCCTTCGCGCCCACGGCCTGCGATTCGTGCAGCCAGTCGATCAGATGGCCTTCATGGTTAGACTGGCGCACATCCACCGCCAGCCCCAGCTGCCGGGCGCGATCTTCCAACATCCCGGCGATATCGTCGAGCGTATCACTACCGTAGATTTGCGGTTCGCGCAGCCCCAACAGGTTGAGATTGGGGCCATTCAGGACAAAAACGGTCGTCAATTGGCGGTTCCCGGCAATTATCGTGCGCACTTTGAGCGCTTACCGTAATCTGCTACAGCAAGTGCGCCCGATGGCAACCGGGACTTAACCAATTCCGGCGAAGAACAGAACCATCAGGTGGAGACGGATATGTTGATTCTCGGCGTGGTTCTCGCTTTGGCAGCCAATCAGACAGCGGCGGTCGCGCCGACCGGCACCACCGTGCTCGATCTGTCGATCAACGAAGCGGGGCAGGTGGATGGGTGCCAGATCATCCAGTCGAGCGGCCTGGCCGATCTCGACAAGCAGGCCTGCCAGCTGATGATCGCGCAGGGCAAATATCAGCCCGCAACCGACCTGGTCGGCAAGCCCGTGCGCAGCACCGACCGGCTGAGCCTGGCCTGGACCACCAAGAACTGATCCACTCCCCCGCGCTTTCGATTTGAAGCGGCGCGCCCAAGTGCCTAAAGGCGCGTGGGATGAACACCAGCATTTCCACCCCCGGCGACACCGCTATCGCCATCACCCTGAACGGCGAGCCGCGCCAGGTGCCCGCCGGTCTTTCGCTTGCTGATCTTGCCCGCCATCTGGGGCTCGACCCGGCAAAGCTTGCGGTTGAACGCAATCTGGAAGTCGTGCCACGCTCCACGCTTGCCGAGGTGATGGTGGCGCCCGGCGACGCCATCGAACTCGTCCATTTCGTCGGCGGGGGCGACCATGGCGCCGCGCTGGCCGAGGACAGCTGGACGGTTGCCGGCCGCACCTTCCGCTCGCGGCTGATCGTCGGCACCGGCAAGTACAAGGATTTCGCGCAGAACGCCGCTGCCGTTGCCGCCTCTGGCGCGGAAATCGTGACGGTCGCGGTGCGCCGGGTGAATGTGAGCGACCCCAAGGCGCCGATGCTGACCGACTATATCGACCCCAAGAAGATCACCTATCTGCCCAACACCGCCGGCTGCTTCACCGGCGAGGAGGCGATCCGCACGCTGCGGCTGGCGCGCGAGGCGGGCGGCTGGGACCTGGTGAAACTCGAAGTGCTGGGCGAGGCCAAGACGCTTTATCCCGACATGGTGGAAACGCTGCGCGCGACCGAGACGCTGGCCAAGGAAGGCTTTCTGCCGATGGTCTATTGCGTCGACGATCCGATCGCGGCGAAGCGGCTGGAGGATGCGGGCGCGGTCGCCATCATGCCGCTCGGCGCGCCGATTGGCTCGGGCCTTGGCATCCAGAACCGGGTCACCATCCGCCTGATCGTGGAAGGGGCCAAGGTGCCGGTGCTGGTCGATGCAGGCGTCGGCACCGCGTCCGACGCGTCGGTGGCGATGGAGCTGGGCTGCGACGGCGTGCTGATGAACACCGCGATTGCCGAGGCGAAGGACCCGGTGCTGATGGCGCGCGCGATGAAGGCAGCGGTGGAGGCCGGGCGCATGGCCTATCGCGCCGGCCGCATGGGCCAGCGCCGCTATGCCGATCCGTCCAGCCCGCTGGCGGGGCTGATCTAGGTTTTTTTCGGAGGCGGCCCCGGCCCGCTCCCCCACCCCGCCTCCCATAGAATACTGCCGTTGGGAGGCGGGGTGGGGGAGCGGGCCGGGGCCGTACCCGTTCCAGCCGCGCTTCCCAGCGCCGCCGCCTGCGTTTATGCTCCGCGCCGGCTCGGCCACCCGCTGGAGGGACAGTGATGCGCGCGCATATCCCGTTGATTCTGCTTGCCCTCTCCACCGGCGCCTGTGGCAAGGCGGCCGAGGCACCCCGCCAGGCACCCCGCCAAGCACAGGCGCAGGCCGCGCCCGCATCGGCCGCGCAGGCGGTCACGCTCAAGGCGGCGGACGGGGTGGCCGTTTATGGCCGCTATTATCCGGCGGCGCGGCCCAAGGCGCTGCTGCTGCTGTTCCACCAGGCGGGGTCGAGCAAGGATGAATATGCCGCCATCGCCCCGCAGCTGGCGGCCGACGGCTATAGCGCGCTGGCGATCGATGCCCGCGCCGGCGGCGACCTGTTCGGGCCGAACCAGACGGTGGCGGCGCTGGGCGGCAGCGCCGATTATGC